>NZ_KB903195.1:0-156553 GCF_000379565.1 Cupriavidus sp. UYPR2.512
GGCGTCAACGGCTTCATCGGCCACCACCTGACGCGCCGCATCCTGGAAACCACGCCGTGGGAGGTCTACGGCATGGACATGTCGTCGGACCGCCTCGGCGATCTCGTCGACCATCCGCGCATGCACTTCTTCGAGGGTGACATCACCATCAACAAGGAGTGGATCGAGTACAACATCCGCAAGTGCGACGTGGTGCTGCCGCTGGTGGCCATCGCCACCCCGGCGACCTACGTGCGCCAGCCGCTGCGCGTGTTCGAGCTGGACTTCGAGGCCAACCTGCCGATCGTGCGCGCCGCGGTCAAGTACGGCAAGCACCTGGTGTTCCCGTCGACCTCCGAGGTCTACGGCATGTGCAGCGATGATGAGTTCGACCCCGAGGCCTCGCCGCTGGTCTACGGCCCGATCAACAAGCCGCGCTGGATCTATGCCTGCTCCAAGCAGCTGATGGACCGTGTGATCCACGCCTACGGCATGGAGCAAGGCCTGAACTACACCCTGTTCCGTCCGTTCAACTGGATCGGCGCCGGGCTGGACTCGATCTTCGAATCAAAGGAAGGCTCGTCGCGCGTGGTGACACAGTTCCTCGGCCATATCGTGCGCGGCGAGCCGATCAAGCTGGTCGACGGCGGCGCGCAGAAGCGCGCCTTTGCCGATATCTCGGACGGCATCAGCGCGCTGATGCGCATCATCGAGAACCCCAACGGCATCGCCAGCGGCAAGATCTTCAATATTGGCAACCCGGCCAATATCCACTCGGTGCGCGAGCTGGCCGAGATGATGCTGAAGATGGCCGCCGACTACCCGGAATACGCCGACGAGGCGCGCAAGACGCAGATCATCGAGACCTCATCGGGCGACTTCTACGGCAAGGGCTATCAGGACGTCCAGCACCGCGTGCCCAAGATCGACAACACCATTGAAGAGCTGGGCTGGAAGCCCGAGATCAGCATGGAAGCGGCGCTGCGCCGCATCTTCGAGGCGTACCGCGGCAAGGTGGTCGAGGCCCGCACGCTGGTCGATTCCGCCAACTGAGCGCGCACCGCAGATGGCACGCATTGCCCTGAAGGTCGACGTCGACACGCTGCGCGGCACGCGCGAAGGCGTGCCGAAGCTGCTGTCGATGCTGGCGGCTGCGCAGGCGCAGGCAACCTTCCTGTTCAGCCTCGGCCCCGACCATACCGGCTGGGCGCTGCGGCGCGTATTCCGGCCCGGCTTCCTGAAGAAGGTGTCGCGCACCTCGGTGGTGTCCAACTACGGCTTGCGCACGCTGATGTACGGCGTGCTGTTGCCGGGGCCGGACATCGGCCGCAAGGGCGCCGCCGAGATGCGCGCGGCGCGCGCGGCCGGCCATGAGTGCGGCATCCACACCTGGGACCACGTCTACTGGCAGGACAACGTGCGCGAGCGCGATGCCGCCTGGACGCGCCGGCAGATGCAGCAGGCGTTCGCGCGCTACCGCGAGGTCTTCGGCGAAGCGCCGGCCACGCACGGCGCGGCCGGCTGGCAGATGAACGAAGCAGCCTTCCGCCAGATCGACGAATGGGGCATGGCCTATGCGTCCGACGGACGCGGCAGCGCGCCCTATATCCCGACCATCGACGGCGTGCCCTGCCGGCACGTGCAGATGCCGACCACGCTGCCGACGCTGGATGAACTGATCGGCACCGACGACCTGACCGAAGATAACGTCCACACCGCGCTGCTGAAGCTGACCGCAGGCACGCGCGACCATGTCTTCACGCTGCATACCGAGCTGGAAGGCGGCAAGCTGGCGCCGGTGTTCGAGCGGCTGCTGGCGGGATGGCGTGCGCAGGGGCACGAGCTGGTGTCGATGGCGACGTGGTATCGCGGGCTGGACCGGCAGGGACTGCCGGAGTTGCCGGTGACGTGGGGAGAGATCCCGGGACGCAGTGGTGAGTTGATCGTGCAGCCGCAGGGCTGACAGCTAGTTCCGGCCGCTGAATTTTCCAGTTGCCGAATGGTTGCCCCCTCTCCCGCAAGCGGGAGAGGAAGCAACCCGCGCGCGGAGTCAGCTCCCGCGCCTTACCGCCCCCACCCGCAGCCCGTTGAACACCACCAGCAGGCTCGCGCCCATATCGGCGAACACCGCCATCCACATCGTCCCCATCCCCAGCACCGTCAGCACCAGGAACACGGCCTTGATGCCGAGCGCCAGCGCGATGTTCTGCATGAGGATGCTTGAGGTGCGGCGCGACAGGCGCACAAAGGCCGGGATCTTGCGCAGGTCATCGTCCATCAGCGCCACGTCGGCCGTCTCGATAGCGGTGTCGGTGCCGGCTGCGCCCATGGCGAAGCCGATATCGGCACGCGCCAGCGCCGGTGCGTCGTTGATGCCGTCGCCCACCATGCCGATGCGGCCACCGCGCGCGTGGGCGGCGCCGGCGAGCGCCGCAATGCCATCGGCCTTGTCCTGCGGTAACTGGTTGCCGCGCGCCTCATCAATGCCGACCTGCGCGGCAATGGCTTGCGCCGTGTGCGGATTGTCGCCCGACAGCATCAGCGTCCTGACGCCCAGTTCATGCAACGCTGCAATTGCCTGCCGGCTGGTGTCGCGCACGGTATCCGCCACGGCGAACAGCGCCAGCGCCGAGGCGGCGCCATTGCCGTCGACGCGCGCCAGCAGCACCACGGTCTTGCCCTCGCGCTCCAGCGCTTCGAGCCGCGCTTCCAGCGCCGGCGAGCAGGCGCCCATCTCATGCACCAGACGGTGGTTGCCCAGGCAGTACGCCACGCCCTGCACCTTGCCGCGCGTGCCGCGCCCCGCCAGCGCCTCGAAGTCGTCCACGGGCAGCGTGCCGATCCTGTCGGCCACGGCCGCCGCGGCCACCGCGCGCGAAACCGGATGGTCCGAGCGCGCCGCCAGGCTGGCAGCAATGGCGCGTGCCTGCGGTGCGTCCTCGGCGAGCAGCGCGTGGTTGGTCTGCGCGGGCTTGCCGTGCGTGATCGTGCCGGTCTTGTCCAACGCCACCCAGGCCAGGTGCCGGCCCTGCTCCAGGTACACCCCGCCCTTGACCAGGATGCCGCGCCGCGCGGCCGCTGCCAGCCCGCTCACGATGGTCACCGGCGTGGAAATCACCAGCGCGCAGGGACAGGCGATCACCAGCAGCACCAGCGCCTTGTAGATCCAGTCGACCCAGGCGCCGCCCATGGCCAGCGGCGGCACTACCGCGACCGCCAGCGCAATCGCGAACACCGTGGGTGTGTAGATGCGCGCGAACTGGTCGACAAAACGCTGCGTGGGCGCACGGCTGCCCTGCGCGGCCTCCACCGCGTGGATGATGCGCGCCAGCGTGGAATCGCTGGCGGGCGCCGTCACGGTGTACTCCAGCTCGCCGGACTGGTTGATCGAGCCGGCGAACAGCGCATCGCCCTCGGCCTTGTCGACCGGCACGCTTTCGCCGGTGATGGGCGCCTGGTCCAGCGCCGACTGGCCGCGCACGACCTTGCCGTCTAGCGCGACGCGCTCGCCCGGCCGCAGCCGCACCAGCTCGCCCACCGCAACGCCGGCGGCGGGCACGGTGTCCCAGCTGCCATCGGCGCGCCGCACCGTGGCCTGTTCCGGCGCCATCGCCATCAAGCCGCGGATCGCATTACGCGCCCGGTCCAGCGAGGCCGCCTCGATGCGCTCCGCCAGCGCGAACAGCACCATCACCATGGCCGCTTCCGGCCACTGGCGCAGCAGCAGCGCGCCGGTGACGGCAATGCTCATCAGGGCATTGATGTTCAGGTTGCCATTGCGCAGCGCGATCCAGCCCTTGCGGTAGGTGGTCAGCCCGCCCAGTGCCACTGCCGCCAGTGCCAGCACGGCGGGCAGCCACGGCAAGCCCAGGCCCAGCCACTCCGCCGCTTCGGCACCCAAGGCGGCCACGCCGGCCAGCGCCAGCGGCCACCAGGGCTTGCTTGCCGTGGATTGCGGCAAGACTTGCTGCGCGGCCTCGGTGCTCAGCGGCACCGGCTGCATGCCGAGGCTCTCGATCGCCCTGGCCACCGGCTCCGGTGACGGCAGGGTGTGATGCACCGTCAACACCCGCTGTATCAGATTGAACTCCAGCGCCGCCACGCCCGCCATGCCGCCCAGCTTGTTGCGGATCAGCGCTTCCTCGGTCGGACAGTCCATCGCGTCGATGCGCCATGCAGCGGTCTGCGCGCCGGCGGGGACATCAACCGATGCGGCGGGCGTCAGCGCAACCGTGGACGAGCAGCCGCCGCCGTAGCAGGCGGAAGCCGCCGGTGCCTGCCGGGCCTCGGCATGGCCGTGCCTATGATGGCCATGGTCATGGTCATGGTCGTGGTGGTGATGGTCGTGATCATGCCCGCCATGCCGGTGGGCGGTGCCATCGTGCGCGTGGGCAGCGTGATCTTGGGGAAGTGCGTCCTCAGGTGACGTGCGAGCCATATCTTGTTGTTCCCGCTGGTTTAACCTGATGACATTGAAGACCCTGTAGCGGCTACAGAGTCAAGCGGCATGGCGGCGACCGCGGCGCCATGCCGCACGGGCGGGTCAGTGCTCGCAGTTGACCATCCAGGACATGCCGAAGCGGTCCACCAGCATGCCGAAGCCTTCGGCCCAGAAAGTCTTCTGGTACGGCACCACGACCTGGCCGCCTTCGCTCAGGCCGTCGAAGATGCGCTGGCCCTCGTCCTTGCTGACCGCCCCCACCGACAGGCTGAAGCCGCTGAACGCCGGGCGCTCGCCGCGCCGGCCGTCGGACGCCATCACCTGGTTCTCGCCGAACTGGATATTGGCGTGCATCACCTTGTCTTTCCAGTCATCGGGAACCTCCATGCCGGGGCTCGGCGGAGCGTCCTTGTAGCGCATCGCGAACGTGACCTGCGCGCCCAGCACCTTGCCGTAGAAGGCCACGGCCTCATCGAAACGGCCGCCAAAATCCAGATAGGGTTGCACCTGCATGTCGCTCTCCTTGTGAATGGTCGATCGGGCTGCATGGCATTGGCTGTTCGCCCGCGCGCCATTATGCGCGCGTGACGGCGTGCAAGCGCCCGCCCGGATTCAGGAAACCGCGGCGGGGGCCGGGACGGGCGGCGCGGCAGTGGCCAATGCTTCGGCGGGAAATTGCAGCGAGAACATCGTTTCGCCGGCAAGACTGCGCACCGTCACGCTGCCGCCATGCAGCCGCATGATGGTGTCGACGATGGCCAGCCCCAGCCGGGTCGACGCCGCCGAGTTGCGGCGCGACGGATCGGCCCGGTAGAAGCGCCCGAAGATATGGGGGAGCGTCTCGGGCGGGATCGCCGGCCCGGCATTGGTCACGCGGATGCAGGTCGTGCCGCCGCCCGGCGCCGCGGCGCGCTCAACGTCGAGCCGCACCGTGCTGCCGGCCGGCGCATGGCGCAGCGCATTGTCGAGCAGGTTGGTGACCGCGCGGCGCAGCAGCGTCTGGTCGGCCTGCACCATTGCCGTACCGTTCACCGCCAGCGCGACATCGCGGTCGGCGGCGACGGCCTCGAAGTACTCGGCCATCTTGTCCAGTTCTTCGCGCGCGTCCAGTGTGCGGATGCCCAGCGCCACCTGCGCATGGTCGGCGCGCGCCAGGAACAGCATGTTCTCGATCATGCGCGCCAGGCGCTCGTACTCTTCCAGGTTGGACTCGAGCAGCGCCTCATACTCGGCCACGCCGCGGCTCTGCGCCAGCGTGACCTGGGTCTGGCCGATCAGGTTGCTGATCGGCGTGCGGAAATCATGCGCCAGGTCCGCCGAGAACTCGGACAGCCGCGAGAAACTGTCCTGCAGCCGCGCCAGCATGTCGTTGAGGGCCGCCGCCAGCTCGCGCAGCTCGGCCGGTGCACTGCCCACGTCAAGCCGCGTGGCAAGGCGGCTGGTGGTGACCGCGGCGGCATCGGCAGCCATGCGCCGCAGCGGCCGCAGCCCGCGCCGCGCCAGCGCAAAGCCCAGCCCCGCCGCCACGGCAGCGCCGCACAGCGTGGCCCACAGCACCTGGTGGCGGTATTCGCGGATCAGCGCCACGCGGTAGCCGGCATCGCGCAGCACCACGATCTCCACGGCCTTGTCCGAATCCCCCAGCTGGCCCAACGCGGCGATGCCGCGCGAGGGCACGCCATTCTTGGGGTACCAGGTCTGCAACAGGCTCTTCTCTGGCTGCATGGTGGCCGGCAGCACGCGCAGCGGCGGCACAGATTCATTGCGCGGGTTGAGCGTGACCAGCGGCTCGCCCTGGCGTGAGCGCACCACCAGGATCAGCCCCTCATGGCCCATCGCAATATCGGCAAAGCGGTGGGTATCGGCGCGGATCTCGGCCTCGCTGCGCACCTCGCGCAGCAGGTGGCGCACCAGCAGCACCTCGCCGACCAGCTCGCTTTCATCGCGCCCCTCCAGTTGCACCGACAGCGCCCCGGACAGGTAGGCCGCCACGCTGGCAAGAATCACGGCCGTGGCCAGCCCGTACGCCAGCGCCAGCCGCGTGGTGAGCGAAGAAGGCAGCCGCATCATGCGTCCTGGCCCCGGTCCTCGCTGTCGTCCAGCACGTAGCCCATGCCGCGCCGCGTGTGGATCAGCTTGCGCGGGAAGGGATCATCGACCTTGGCGCGCAGGCGCCGGATCGAGACGTCGACCACATTGGTATTGCTGTCGAAATTGACGTCCCAGACCTGCGAGGCGATCAGCGAACGCGACAGCACCTCGCCGCGCCGGCGCGCCAGCAGGTAAAGCAGCGCAAACTCCTTGGAGGTCAGGTCGATCTTCTGGCCGGCGCGCACCACGCGGCGGCGGATGGCGTCGATCTGCAGGTCGGCCACTTCGATGAACTCGCTCTCGCGCAGCGGGCCGCGCCGCAGGATGGTGCGGATGCGCAGCACCAGCTCGGCAAAAGCAAAGGGCTTGACCATGTAGTCGTCGGCGCCAAGCTCCAGCCCCTTGAGGCGGTCCGACAGCTCGTCGCGCGCGGTCAGGAACAGCACCGGGGTATCGCGCTCGCGGCGCAGCTCGCGCAGCACCTGCCAGCCATCCAGGCCCGGCAGCATCACGTCCAGCACGATCAGGTCATAGGGATGCTCGCGCGCATGGGCCAGGCCGTCCGCGCCGTCGCGCGCCAGGTCCACCACGAAGCCGGACTCGGTCAGGCCCTTGTGCAGGTAGTCGCCCGCCTTGGGTTCGTCCTCGACAATCAGGATACGCATGATTCGGTCACTTTCCGCGGCACCAGCGCCGCCATGGCGTAACGCTAGCCGAGGATGACCGCCAATGGGCAAAGATTTCAGAAATGTCATCGCCATGCCAGGGCAATGCAGGCGGAAACCCCGGTAAAATGCGCGCTCATCGCCGGCGTCATGCCGGCTTACGCCGCCCTTGCCCCCACCCTGCCCGCCCCTGCCAATGAAACGCCTGCCGAATTGCCTGCTGCTGTCCCTGGCCATGCTTGCGCTGCCCGTCTCCGGTGCCGCGGCGGCAGCGGTGTGCAGCGCGGTACAGGCAGCCGGGCTGTCGCTGCCGGAACGGCATGCGGCCGCAAAAATGGAAGCGGAAGCGGCGCTGGACGGCACCGGCCCGGGCACCTGCCGCGCCAGCGCGGTCCAGGTGATGGCCGAGCCTTCCGGCAGTGGCCATGCGCTGCAGTTGCACGATGCCGATGCGCCGCAGGCAACCGGCCAGGGCGCCACGCCGCTGGAGACGCAGCCATCGGCCGGATCCGGCGTGCTGCGCGAACTGCCTGCGGAGGTGCTGGTGCATTGGGCGCACGCGGCGCCAATGGCCACGCCCGGTGCATTCACCGACATCCTGCCGCTGGAACGCCTGCTGCCCGCACGCTGCTGAGCGCGTCATAGCGGGCACAGCGCACGCATCGCTTCTTTTCGGTTTTTCGGAATACCCTTGGCACCGGCAAGGCGCGGCGAATTGCCGCGCCTGCGCTTTTTATCCGACGCGGAAGAATTCGATCGACTGCCCGGCGTTCACGGCCCGTTGCAGCCAGTCTGGATACTCGCCCTGCCCGTCCCAGCTCTGGCCGAGCGCATTGCGGTATAGCGGGCGTGCAGCGGCAGCCTTGGGGACGGCCTGCGGGACAGGCTGGGCCACGGCTGGCGCGGCCTCAGGCGCGGGCTCATGCCCGGCGTCGATGGCAACATGATCAAAGCACCCGGCGGCGACGAGATCGTCGAACGTCAGGGCATGACGGTCCATTTGCTCGCGGATCCACGCCACCGCAGCGAGTTTGGCTGAATCAGACTCGGACATGACTCTTGTGAGAGGCCCGCTGCATTTCCGCGGGCGATGAAAAACCGGCGATGGAACCGCAGGCCGGTCGGATAGCCGTGATTCTACAGCCTTTACCGGCGCTGCTGCTTTTCCCTCGTGGGCGCGCGGCCAATTGCCGTGCGCTTGCCGCGCACGTCCGCTGCCGAGTGACAGCAATGTCATGTGCCGGTCATGCTCGTGTGGGCACGCGCTGCCTAGACTTGCTTCACCGCCGCCCACCCTGGGCCGGCACCCTTACGGAGAAGCGACTCATGCAAGCACTCAGGCAAGTCTTTGTGGCCACCGCCCTTATTGCCGCCGTGGTCGGCACTGCGCAGGCTGCACCGCGCAACGTCGATCCGTTCAGCGACGGGGCGCACAGCGCCACCGGCACCCGCAGCGCATTCACGGACGGCGCGCATAACCCCAACGGCCCGCGCGACAGCTTCAGCGACGGCGCCTGACGGCACCCGGCCAGGCAGCGCCTCAGCACATCTCGCCGTAGATGCGGCGCGCATCGGCCGCGTCGGCAATCGGCCGGCCCAGCGTCAGGCCGCCCTGTACCGCCTGCGCCACCAGCGCATGGTTGCCGGGTGCGCGGCTGCCGTCGCGCAGCAGCAGGTTGTTCTCGAATCCTACCCGCACATGGCCGCCAAATGCCGCGGCCGCGGTCACGCAGGCATTCTCTTCGCGGCCGAAGGCGCAGATCGCCCACGGCAACACATCGCCGGACTCGCCCGCGGCCTGCAGGAACGGCAGCAGGTCGTGCGGCGACGACACCTGTCCGGCGGCATAGCGCCCCAGCACGTACAGCACCGACCATGCGCCCGGGGGCACCATGCCACGCTCACGCATCGACTGCCAGCGCCGCACATCGGCCACGTCATACAGGATCACCTGCGTCATCACGCGCTCACGCGCCAGCCAGGCGAAGAACGCCGCCAGCTCGCTGTCCGGGATGTCCGGCACGGCCACTTCGCGCAGGCCCACCGAAACGGCTTCGGGCCGCAGCTCACGCACCATCGCCATCTGCTCCGCGGCCTGGTAGACGCCCGCGGCCTCGCTCGTCACCTGCACCAGCAACGCTTCGCCCACAGCCTGCTTCACCGCGGCCAGCGCGTCGCGGTAGGCCTGCACGTCGAGAGAGTGGCGGCCTTCGGCATCGCGCACATGCATGTGCATCATGGCGGCGCCGGCATCCAGGCAGGCGCGCGCTTCAGCAGCCAGCGCCGCGGCGGTCAGCGGCACTGCCGGATGGTCGCTGGCACGCTTGTAGGCGCCGTTGGGCGCCACCGTGACGATCAGCGGCGCATCGGCCAGCGGCACGCGGGCCGCGGCCACAGGGGCTTGGGAAGGGGTCTGGGTCATGGCTCGATCTCGGGCAGTTCAGGCGCGATCAGCGCCAGGCCGGCGCGCAGCAGACTGTCATAGCGTGCGCGCTCGGCGGCAATGGTTTCGGGGGTCCACTGGTAGAAGCCTTCGCCGCGCTTCATGCCGTGGCGGCCGTCGGCGGCGCGCTCGGACAGGCAGCGCGCCGGATGGTCGTCGTTGCAGAAGGTCGGGTACATGGTGGCGCCGGCGGCCGCGTGCACGTCGATGCCCGCGTGGTCGCGCTGCAGCACCTGCCCGGCCGCCAGGAAGCGAAAGCCGAAGCCGAAGCGCACTGCCGCATCGACATCCTCGGGCGAGGCAATGCCGCGGTCAATCAGGCTGAAGGCCTCGCGCGACAGCGCATGCTGCAGCCGGTTGGCAAGAAAGCCCGGCAGGTCCTTGCGCACCTTGACCGGCACCATCGCGCAGCGGCGCATGAAGGCGATCAGCGCGTCGGCACAGGCCTCGTCGCTGTCATCGCCCATCACCACTTCCACCAGCGGCACCAGGTGCGCCGGCATGAAGAAGTGCAGGCCGAGCATGCGCGCACGCGTGTCGAGCCCCGCGCCGATGGCGCTGATCGGGAAGCTGGAGCTGTTGCTGGCCAGCACGGTATCGGTCCGAGCGCGCCGCACCAGCCCGGCAAAGAGCGCCTGCTTCAGGTCCAGCCGTTCCGGGATGCACTCGATCACCAGGTCCGCCGTGGACCAGTCCACCGCATCCAGCGTCGCGGCCACCGCCAGGCGCTCCGCGCCTTGTTCACGGCCGATCGCGGCCAGGTTGCCGTGCACGCGCCCAGGCAGGGCGCGGGCGCGGCCGGCATCGGGCTCGACCACGGTGGTGCGGCACAGCGCGCGGGTCAGCACCACGGCAACATCGGCGCCCATGGTGCCACCGCCCACCACCACCGCGTGCGCGGCGCCAGGGCGGCTCAGGATGACCGGAGTGGTCGGGTTCGACATAGGTTCTCCCAGGGGGATGCGACGTGGCGCGCACTCGCCATCGCCTCAATCCTGATGGCGGGGCATCGAATCCCGGCAGTGTAGAGAACTTGCTTTGATTGAAGAAGTCGATTCTGTGGATAGTAAAATCTGACGTCGCTGCAAGTACTTGTTATTTATATACTTTTCACTTTTCAACGTGCCTTATACCGTCAGCATTACCGTCACCAAAGGAAAGTACCCTGCACGCGGCTTCGCGGCACCATGGATTCTATCCCGAGGCACGCATTTACCGTCGCCCCAGTTGGGAATCTCGGGATACACTGTATGCATATACAGTTATGCCACATGCCAAAATTCCCAACCGGGCCCGACGGGCGATACCAATTCCCGCGGCTCCACTCTGCCCAGCTCCGCGCCATCTACGAGCGCAACCCGTGCGCGGAGGTGCGCGAGCTGCTGTGGGAAATCCACCGACTCCATATCCTGCTGCGCCGCGCCAACCAGTTGCAGGAGGCCAGCGGCGCCGGCTGCCATACCTCGTACCTGCAGATCCTGGAAACCTTCCGCGCCGAGCTACGTGGCGAGCCCTGCATCGAGGAGCGCAAGGCCTGGGATGCGGAGTTCTTTGGGCCGCGGCGCGTGAGCGAATACACTCGACGGCAGAAGGAGAAGGAGTAGCCAGCATGCCGGCACCACCCCTCACCGCCCTGTCGCCCATGCTGCTGACGGAACGGAAAACGCTGCCGACCACCGGCGAATGGCTGTGGGAGGTCAAGTTCGATGGCTACCGGATCCTTGCCTCAACAGGTCAGCCGCGACTGAAGACCAAGAACGGCGCCGACGCGACAACCTGGTTCCCGGAGATCGCTTCCGCCTTGGCCGCCCTGCCCGGCGGAGCCATCCTCGACGGCGAGGTCTGCGTGCTGGATGACATCGGCCGCAGTGACTTCGAGCGCCTACATGAGCGAGCGAGGCGCCGCGGCTGGTATGCCGGCGCCGACCCGGTTGCCTACTGCGTGTTTGACCTGCTCGTCGCCGGCGGCCGGGATCTGCGCGGCCAACCAGTCGAGAAGCGCAAGGCGGCGCTCCGCAAGCTACTCGCCGATCCGCCACCCGGGTTGCTCTACGTCCAGGACGTTGACGACGCGGCATGGCTCTACGATGCTGCGCTCCAACTAGGGCTGGAGGGAATTGTCGGCAAGCGGGCCGGCAGTCCGTATCGGGATGGCATCCGATCGCCAGACTGGATCAAGATCAAGCGCAAGGGCGCAATCCTGCCGGGCTTTCGCCGATCACAACAGATAGAAAAATTTTTGCGGGTCAGTCTGTGACGAATTGATTCCCTTGGAGCCCTTGAATCTGCTGGGCTCGTTGGGTACGCGGGGGAAAATCTTGCACTCACGCGTTAGAAAAAGCGCTTGTCAAGACTGGGCAAGCCGAGCCGTTTCAATACAATTAGGCGCAGGTTCCCAGCGGTCTGCCAAGCCTAGTGCAGGTATGAGCGGGGGATTGGGTTGGAGGTGGGGCGACGTGTCCGCGCCGCCCCTCTCCGTGATCCACTTTTACAACAAGGCTAAATGTCAGTAAAAGTGTTTGTACAAGCAGTTGAAGCAGTAGCGCATCTTCTCGATTCCGTTGCGCTACTTTGGGCCCTAATCGGGGGCTAATCCTCAACCCGCCCGGCTCGCCGGGCGGTCTTGAAGACCTGCTGCGAATTTCGCAACGTGCTCATTTTTGAGGATCCAGACGCGAAAGTAAAGAGTTTCTGCCCATTGTGTAAAGTCCGTCACCCTTCGGGCTAATCCGCTAGCGCCACCTCCGCCTGCCGGCGCATCTCCTTCGGCACGCTCTTGATGAGCCGGTCCTCCGACGTGGACTGCATATCGCGCGCGCGGCGCTGGACCTGCGACAGCTTGATCTTGATGGGTGCCTCCGGGTTCTGGAGGTTCCACTCGACCAACGCCTGGCGAGCATCGGCAATGGCGGCCGGATCCTTCTTCGCCACGCCCTTGGCCCACCGGCCAGCAATCTCCGACTCGACGGCGCGCGCCAGATTCGCCTTCTGGATGACCTCGCCACGCTGGCGGCCCGACTCGGCGATGTGCGCCGGCTGGAAGCCGATGGCCTTGAAGACGCCATCGAGGGCCGAGGCGTCCGCCACCTTGCGATCCTTGCTGTCGCTGTAGGTCTTGGTGCTGACCATGTCAATGCCCTTGGCCATGTCGCGGAAGGCCTTCGGGGACATGGCCAGCGCCGCGGCGCCGAGCTGCCCGTTCTGAGCCAGGCCGGCTGCCTGCGCGATTTGCTCGGCCAGACCACCGGCGGCGCCGAAGACTTCCGACACCTCCTTGCTCTTGTCGGTGGTCGACTTCTTGAAGATCGCGGTACCGGGGATCAGGTTGCCCACCGACATGCGGCCCGCAATGTCGATCGGCAGGCCGTAGGACACGCCGTACTGCACGAAGCCAGCAGCGTCCTTGCCGAACACGTTGGCCACCAGCTCACGCTTCCATTCCTTGGTGCCGGTCGAGTAGCCCAAGGACTGGGCGATGGTGTCGATCACGTCGTCCAGATCGTCGGCCCCGGGCATACCCTGCATGCCAGCGAACAGCACCAGGATGCCGAGGGCGATCGCGCGCTCCTTGGCGGGCAGGCGCTTCAAGAATTCCAAGTAGGAGATGGAAAATTGCTTGAAGGTGAACAGGGTTGAGCCCACCGCGCCGCGCGCCCAGTTAGGTTTATTTGCAGGGCTGTAGACGCCTTGTGTTTCCTCTACTGCCTTCTTGGCAAAGTCGTAGGCCGCATCCCCCTCCATCCCCTGCTTTTGCGCCACGCGGTACGCGGCGATGAAAGCCACGTCCCGGTTGTACAGCTCGGCCAGCGAGAAGAACGAGCCGAAGGCCTTCAGGAAGTTCCGCATGTAGCGGTTCCCCTGGATCATGCCCGTCCGGCTCGACTCCCCATAGAGCATGTGGATCTCGTGCGGGCTGGTCACACCCTCGTCCGTTGCGCGCTCGAGCGCCGCACGCAGGGCCGGGTCGGCGATTTCCGTGTCGCGGTTGCGCAGCCGGCGGCCCGCCAGGCGCATGGCCTCGCCCACCATGCCCGCCGTATTCCCGCCGAACTGGTGGAGGTACGGATAGGTCATGGTGACGGTCTGCGTCATGTTCACGAGCGCCGATGCGATCGAGCCGCCGATGTAGTTCACGAACAGCAGGCCGCGCAGCTTGCTCGCCTCCTCGCCCGGGTTCTGCAGGTAGCTCAGCAGGTTGACCGCCTCGTCCTTGGCGTCGCCGCGGTCCTTCGGGATGGCGGCGGCAGCCTTGAGCATGTCGCCCATGTGGTCGTTGGCGGCGGCGGCGCGCGCGTTCGACGTCAGGAAGGCGGCCAGCACGCGGGTCGGGTCTTCCGAATAGCCCTTGATCCCCTTCCGGGCGATCAGGCGCTTCATGGCTGAACGGTTGGACACTGCGGTCTTGAGGTAGCGCTGGAAGGCGTCGCTCTGCTCTGCACCCATCATTTGCGCCATCAGCTCGACGGTCTCCGGGGTCACGCCCTTGAACAGCGAATAGGCGTTCTGCGACAGCACGCCCTGCTTGACGGTGGCGTTCGGGTATTCCTCCTGCAGTGCGCGCGCGGCTTGGTTGGCCTCGGCCTGGGTCTCGAACATGCCGAAGAACGGGCGGATCTCCTCGCCGTCGGCGTCGCGCAGCGGCTTGCCGTCCTCGCCGGCCATGAATACGTCGACCGTGTATTGGCCGAAGCGGGTCAGCGGGGCATAGCCCTTGCGCTTCAGGTCTTCGATCTGCTCGGCCTTGCCTTCAAAGCCATGGCGCAGTTTCTGGAGTTCGGCGACGCGGGCCTGGAGCGGCGCGATTTCCGCCTCGTGGCGCTTGCGCATCTTCGCCACCTGGTCCGCATACTCGTTGCGATCGGCTTCCGTGTCGGCGCCGGCTTGGTCCAGCGCACGCACTTCCTGCGCCTGCGTCGCCTTCAGGTCAGCAAGCTCGCTCTCGGCTACGTCGATCTCGTCGGCGAACTGATCGAAGTAGAACTTCGCGGCCTGGCGCAGGTTCATGCCCTTCGGCGCGACTTGCAGCTTGGATGCCTTGGCGAGGCGGCCCATTTCCGAGATAGCTAGGTCGTCCAGCGACTTGTCGACCGCGGCGCGGAACTCGCGGTAGAGGTCGATCTGCTCTTTGGTCAGGCCGAACTCGCGGCGCAGCGCATCATCGGAGTAGATCGTCTCGTTCAGGGTTCCGTCGAAGATCGGCTTGGCAATCGCCTTGGCGTCGGCGGCGTCGCGTCGCACGGTGAACAACCCCTTGAATGCCTCGCGGGCGGTTTCGAGCTTCGGTAGCAGGCCCTCGGCGCGGTCTGCTGCCTCGGAGGCATAGCGCGCCACGTCATCGATGTACTGCTGGGCGAGGTTGAAGACCTTGCCGAACCCTTCCGGGTCGACCTGGGCCTTGTGGTACTGGGTGCCCACCGTCTTGTGCCACCAGCGGTTGAAGGTGCGTTGGCTGGTGAAGGTGTCGGATACCTGCTGGCGCACGCGGTCGCGCAGGTTGGCCATAGCGTCTTGGTCGCCGGTGGCGGCAGCGCGGAACAGGGTCGGCTCATCGCCCGCCGGCTCGGCGCGGAAGCGGATGTCCGGATTGGCGGGATCGAAGTTGCCATTGTTGCCGGTGGCGCTCTTGATCTGCTCGGGGCGGAAGGCAACCCATGCGTCCGCACCATACTCATCGCCGCCCATCTGCTCGCCGAGGCTTTCATCGCCGCGGATCAAGATGCCATCGTGGCCGTCTTTGATGGCCCGGTCGCGGAAGGTGGCCGCCGACTCGTCACCGCGCACGAAGCGCGCCGCGAACTCGCGCGCGCCGATCTCGACCGGGTTGGCGATAGACGCATAGACCGGCATCACGTTGCCGCCGGGCTTGTAGCCCATGCGAACGGGCCAAGTGGTCTGGTCGGGCTCTTGGCCGGCGAACAGAGCGGCCACCTGCGGCGACTCCGTCATGAAGATGCCAAGATCCGACGAACGATGGCCGGAGCCCTCGCGCGCTCGCCCGGTATCGAATTGCGAGAAATCGCGTTGGGTGCCGTGATACATCACCTTCGGCGAGCCGTCCGGATTTACCACCTTGCTATCGCCAAACCAGCGCCTGAAGGCCGCATCTTGCGTGGTGCCGCGGAATGCCGGGGCCGGCTGCCCACCGCGCGGGCTACCCTCCGGCCCACCGTTCTCCAGCCCCTTGCGGGCGGTGCGGATCAGGTGCGCCAGATCGGCGTCGTTGTACTCGGCCAGTTGGGTGAGCCCCAGCCGGCGCAGCGCGTCGCGGATCGCACCCACGAATTCCTTCCAGCGCTGGCGCAGCGTCGGCTTTTCCTGAGCGATATGGGCGATCAACTCCTCGGACAGCAGGGCCTTGATGACTTCGTCGCCGTAGCGCGCCGGGTCGGCCTTCTGCGCCCGCACCATGCCGTCGATATAGCCCTCGAAGGTGTCACCAAAGCCGTATTGCTCGGCGATCGCGCGCAGCCCCTTGATGCCGCCCAGTTGGGCGAACAGCTTGTTCATGCGCCGGCCGACCTCGGCGCCCAGCAGTTGGCGGATACCGAAGTGCCCGACGAGTTCATGCAGCGCCGTCGTTTCGAGGTCTTCGAGGGTAGAATGGTTCGACAGGACTACATAGAGCTTGCCACCATGGAACGCGCCTTTCACGCCCTTCGGATTCAAGCCCGCCGCGCGCGCGTCGCGTTGCAGCGCATCGGGCAGATCTTCAAAAGACGCCGCGATCTCGACGCCGGGCATCTTGGCGAAGCCGGCGCGCAGGCGAGCAAACAGGTTGTCTGCGTCCGCACCGGAGACACGCGGTTCATTGTTGACGCTGGCGCCGCCGGCCGCGTTGATCCCGCCGTCCTGCCCGACTTCCTCCGGCGTTGACCGGAACATGGCCACATTGCCGTCATCCGTCTCGCGCGTCTCGACCGTATCGAAGAAATGGTCGAAGCCCGCGCGGATCGCCGGGATTTCGCCGGCCGTTGGGTACGGATACGCACCCTCGCGCGCGAATGCGTCTTCGCTGACGATGTTGGCCAGATAGTCGTTCGCGGCGCCCTGGTCCGCCAGCTTGGCAATGACATAGCTCTCGAACGCTCGCGCGGACATTTCTTCCGGCGTGGTCCAGTAAGCCTTTGAGCGCAGCTTGTCGAGTTCGCGCGAGCGCTCCCGCAGGGCTGTGTCGCTGATGGCACGATTGACTCCGGCAAAGGCCGCGCGCATTTCCTCGCGCACACCCTCCCCGCCCTTCTGGTCGGCCGTCATCATGCCCAGGCGGTCGCCGCGCATACGGGAGAAGTAGCTGTCGAGCGAATGCCACCACTCATGCGCCAGCGAGCCGGCGCCGCTGCCCTTGGTCAGGTTGATGACCACGTTACCGCGCTCGTAGTGGGCGCTGCTCGGGTTCTTGCCACCGCTGCCACGTGCCCCGAAAGCGAGGCCAAGCTCGCCGTTCAGCGAGAGCGCGCGCGGCGGCACGTCCAGCACGCCGGCCAGGTCCATGAGCGCGTCATAGGCGTTGTTCAGGTCTTGCTGGCGGCGGGCGCCTTCGACGTAGTTGCCGAACTGCACGCCACGGAAGCCAAAGGACTCCGCGAAGCGCTCGGGCGTCACGTCGGCGCCGTCGCGGTGGTCGCCGCCGACGCGCGGGGCGTTCTCAGCGTTGCGCACGTCTGGCGTTTCCTTCAGCTTGGCCAGCCTTTCCTCAAGCTCAGCTTGGTGCTCGGCGAGGTATGCACGCGCCTCCTGGGCCGTGGACAGGCCGGTATGCAGGCGCACCACCTCCTTGCCGATCTTCTTGCCGATGAAGAAACCTTTCTGGCCGCGGGTGGAGTAGATGGCGAAGCTGACCGCTCGCTTCTGCGGCTCCTCGTCCACCTTGGCCAGCGCCGCCTGCCTGAAGGCCTCGATTGCCTCTTCCTTGGTGTCACCCATGGCCAGCATGCGCGGCCAGTTGCCGAAGGCAGTAGCCTTGGCCTCTCGGTTGACACTCCAGATCGTCTTTGCCGGGTCGTAGTGCTTGCCCTCAAAGATGCTGTAATGGCCAGCGCTGAGGGTCAGGCCCTTGAGCGACTTGGCGTGGCCGACGGCCAGATACAGATCGATGTTGTTCAGGATGTCACCGAGCCCATTCTGGCGGCGCGAGCCTTCCATGAACTCGCGGACAGCCTCCGGCTTGACGGTACCGGCAAGCAAATCCTCGGCGAACGCGCGCAGCGTCTCGACCTTCGAGACCCAACCGGACAGCTTCCAGCCTTTCTGCGGCTTGGTCGGGATAGCATCACGCGCAGCCCGAGCGAACGCAACCGCCCACGGATCGGCGCCGCCATCCAGCAGCTTGTTGTAGTCCGGATCGGGCCACGTCTTTGACAGCGGGTGCGCGGCGACATCAAGGCCGTGCGCTTCCTTCATGGCGTCGGCGTAGGCTTGGGCGTAGTGCTTGCGGGCACCGGTCAGCACCTCGCCAAAGTCTTCGATCTTGCCTGGCTGGGGAGCGCGTGAGCCGTCGACAGCGGCGGGCTCAGGCTCCTCTTTGGCGGAAACCGGCTCCGGCTCGGTGGTAGCCGACGCGTCGGTGGATTGCGGTTCCGTGGACACACCCTCCGGCGCCGGCTCATCTCCCGCGGACTCTTGCGCGCGCCCGGCCTCCTTGGCCATCTGCTCGGCCCGGACCTCGGAATACGGGCGGTTGCCGTCCGGCTCGTGCTGGGCCAGATAGTCGCGCGCCGGCTGCAACTCGCCTTCGCCCAGCGCATCGAGCGCAGCTTGACCGGCATCGCGCGGCGCGCCAGCTTCGGCCAATCGCGTCACTTCCTTAGCCAAGAATGCGGCAGCCAGGCGCTGCGGCTCGCCGTCGACGTTGGAGCTTTGCAGCGGCTTGGGCTGGCGCAGCGGCTCGGCTGCGGTCTGCGCAGTGCCTGCCTCAGCCTTTGGCCTTACACTTTCCTCCGGCGTCGATTCCACTTGTTGCGGCGCGCCATCCTCGTCGATTTCCTTGTCTGGCGCGGCCCTCAGGGTAGGTGATTCAACTTCCTGCGAGACGTCGCTCGACTTATTCGACTTCTGACGGATCTCGAACCGCTTCGTCCCGGCCGGGTTCACCACCTCATGGGTGTCGCTCAGGCCGTTCTCGGTAATGTGGCGCTCGGCGCGTGCCTTGGTGCCGTACCACTTGAGCGGCTTTTCGCTCAGTGCCGGCTGACCGTCGGCGGCGTCGCCTGCAGCAGGTACGCCGCTATCACCAGGTCGTACAGCCTCTCCGGCGGCATCGTCTGCGTCAGCAGTGCCTTGCGCAGCGTCTTCATGCTCCGCACCGGAATCTTCGTTACTCTCGACAGATGCTCCAGCGCCGCTATCGGTTCCACTTCCCACGCGAGATTCATTCGGTTGCTCCTGAATGCCGGTGACTTGCGGTGCCGGGGCAGCGCCGCTCTTGTCGCGCGAGGCGACGATGGCCTTGGCGATCTTCTCCGCACCACGCTTTTCGATCAGTTCGCGGGCAGCCTCGATGGTTGCCTCGGCCGTGGGCCCGTGCATCAGCGCCAAGCCGCTCGATACCTCGGAAAGCGTGTAGCGCGCTTCCGGGGCCGGGTTGTCCTTGAGCGACTCATGGACGATGAAATCGAAGTCCGGCAGCAGATCCTTGAGTTCAGTGACCGCGCGCGGGTGCTTGTCGGCAGGGATCGGCTGGAAGCCTTCCTCGGGGCCGCCGTAGAAGAAATACGTGGTCGCGGCCGGCGCCTCGGGCTCGTCCTGCGCCACCTCGGCCGGATTCACCGTCGCAGCACCCTCACCTGCGCGAATCGCCTTCGGGTCGATGGGCTGCTTGGTGTTGCCGTCCTTGAGCCAGGTCTTGAACTCGCCGATGGGCATTTCCGTGATGGCGCCCAAGCCCTGCCAGCCGTCCTCATAGCCGTCCAGATAGCCCTTGCGCGCGGCGGCCTCGGTGGTAAATCCGAGAAGGGCTTTATGCTCATCGAAGGCGCCGGTCTTCGGGTCGATCTGGTCGACTACGTAGACCTTCTTGCTCGTGGCGTCCGGGCCGATGAAGACGTCTACCGGGTCTTTGTCCGCCCCGTCGGTGCCCTCCACATAGCCGTAGTGGTGCACCATAGTCGATTCCCAGGCGTTGCCGTCCGGATCGACGCCGCTGCGCGTGGCGCCCTTGGGGTTCTCGATGGCGATCGGCAGGCCGTGGAACTTGATGCGGGCCTTCTTGTAGTTGCCGTTTTCCTTCTGCGCCTCGGTCGGCTCGGTGTTCGTCTCGGCGGCTGCCGTGCTGACCTTTTTGGCCAACTCGTTCCGCGCGATCTGCATCTCGGCGGGCGTCAGGCGGCGAGCCTCGCCGGTCTCGGGATTGACCAGGTACGTGCCGTCGGCGCGTTTCTCCACGGTCTGGCCGGCGGCGATCGCGGCGCGGATGGCCTCGCGGCGCTGGGCGAAGTCGCTCGGCTGTGCCGGTGCGGCCGGCGCGCGGGCGGGCGCGTAGGGGTCAAGCTCGTTCGGCGTGGAGGGGATAGCCTCGGGCGGAGCCATCAGGGCCTCGCGCAGGCCTTGGAAGCGGTCGATCTTGGCCAGTTCGTCCGCCGTCGGCGCGGTGTCACGGAATCCGGCGCGCGCCAGCTCGGCGGCGAAGCGCGGTTCGTGGTTCTCGACAGCCGGATCGGCCAGCACATCCGACAGGATGCGGGCGCGGTCCTGGCGCGAGCGCTCAGCGCGGTTGTGCTCGATGGCCTGCTGGATCTCGGCCAGACGTGCGGAGCCTTCGCGCTCGCGCATGGAGTCCTGGAACAGCGTGCGCGCCTGGCTCTCCAGTGCGGCGAGGCTCCGGTCAATCTGGTCCGTCTTCACCAGGTCGGAGAATTCCTGCTCATAGCGGGCACGCTCGGCCATGTCGGCGGGCGCGGGCAGGCGGGCAGCGGGACGGCCCGGCAGGCGCGGCGCGGGCGGCGGCACTTCGCGCACCTCGCCCTCGATGGTGTTCAGGTCTTCATTCGGCAGGCCGGGGCCGGCGGCGCGCTGCTTCGGTGCCCGGGTCGGAACGAGCGCCCCACCCCCGCCAGCATCATCGCCGCCGCCCGGCGGCATGGTGAAGTTGCCCGCGCCGGAGAAAATGGATTCAAGCTGCGTCAGCGCCTGCTCGCGCAGGTCCGCGCGCGCTTCCGGATTGGTGGCCACCGTCAGCGCATAGAGCGCCTCATCGCGCAGAGTCGGATCCTTGCCCTGCATGAAGGTCGGGAAAGCCTCGCGGATCTTGTCGATGCGCGCGGTGAACGGGTCGACTTCCTCGGCGGGCTGCGCCGCAGCGCCCGGCGGCACCACACCATCCGCCGGCGGCACTGCACCCGGAGCCTCTGCGCCGGGCGCCACGCCGGGGACTACCGTCGGCTGGGCCGGTGCATGGCCGGCCGCGCGCGACAAGACGCCGCCTGCACCACCCATCGGACCGCCCACCATGGCGCCGCCGGCGAAGTTGCCGAACGAGCCGCGCGTCACATCCTGACCCACCGGTCGGCCAAGGGCAAAGTTCTCGCCCATGGCCTGGCCCACGCCTTCAGAGACTTCCTGCCCGCCCTCACCCACCGCGCCAGCCGTCGCGCCGACCACGCCGCGCACGGTCGGGCGCTTGCTGATACTGCCCAGCACGGCAGACACGCCCTTGTGTGCGATCAGGTCTTCGATGATCTTGGCATTGAAGGCGCCACCGGCGGCGCCCATCAGGCCGGCGCCCATGCCGGCGTACTGCGCTGCGGCGTTCTCCACGGCGTTGCGTGCCGTGCGCGCGTCGCCGGTCTTGTCGAAGGCCTCACGGTAAATCGGCACATCGGCCATGAGCTGGTCATGGGTCATCTTGCTGAGCGTCTGGCCGACGTTCTGGCGTGCATCCGATGCGGCATTGCCGCCGGTCATCAGGCCACCGGTGGCAGCGCCGGTCACCTTGGCGGCAGCCGACGCAGCAGCAGCACCCGCGGCATCCCCTGCGGCGGCGAGGCGCGCGGCACGTGCGGCCGGGCCGAGCGCGGGCAGGATGCTGGGCGCCAGCGAGCCCAATCCGTTCGCCGCGGTCATCAGCCAGCCGGACACGCTGTCCGGCGCCTTCCACGTTTCCGGCTTCATCAGGTCGCCGTCGAATCCATCCTGACGCGCCAGCTTGCCGCCCTCAGTCATGCCGCTGCGCAGCGCCGCGGCCGGCTTCGTGAGCGGGTTGAAGCCCGCGTAGTCCTCGGTGCCAGTGAGGTGGTTGGCCGCGGCTGCCGCCACCTCACCGGCGCCGCCGAGCATGTCGCCCAGGCCGGACACAGCCGAGGCGCCGAACTCGCGCGCCAAGTCGCCCACCGTTGCGCCAGCCGCGCGCGCGGCGTCCGTGCGACGGGTATCTCGCTCGAAGTCCGCCGGCGAGGCGCCGGGCTGCTCGGCAGGATTGAAGTAGCTGACCGATGCTGGGCGCTCCTTGGGCGGGTTCAGCGTGCCGCGGATGCGCTTGACGGCCTCAGCCGCTGCGACCATCTTGTCGACGTATGCTGGATCTTCCGCATAGCCGCCCGCCTTGAGCGCCGTGGCGAACCGACGCGGATCGGAGCCGGAGCCGATGGCGCCGGGATACTTGCGCCCGATCAGGCCGGTATAGTCGTTGCCGAAGTCATCCAGGCTGGCGTACTGGCGGTACCGGTCACGGCTGCCGGTCATGTTGTCCGTTGCCGCAGCGCCCTTGCCCGAAAAGTCCTTGATGTTCCCGAGATTGTTCGTGCCCGGGATGACGCTCTTGCCCCAGCCGGTTTCCAGCCCCCACTGCCCGATCAGCGCATCGGGATCGACATCCAGATCGGCGCCGACGCGCTCGGCCAGAGCGCTGTTGTCGCGGATGAAGTTCGAGCGGGCGTCGCCGTCGGATTGGGTGCCGGCCGGCGCGGAGGCGGGCGCAGCCCCACCCAACGCGCGGAGTTGATCGAGGAAATTACCGTTGGAGGCTTGGTCCATATTGGTCTTTGTGTGCGGTCAGATACGGCGGCCGGTGTAGATTTCGATCGCTCGGCGATCGTCGGGAGTGAGCTTGCTCAAGTAGCTGGGGTCGGCCTTGACGATCTGCGCCAGGGTCTCAGCGGCCTGCGGTTGCTGGCCACTCCGGAAGGCCTGCAGGGAGCGGGTAAAGTTGCTGCTGCGCAGCGACCTACCGTAGTCGCCGACGGCGCTGGCGACGGACGAGGCTGCGCCCTTGACCTGATCCCACACCGGTCGGCCAGGCTCCTCGATGCCATATTTCTTGGCTGACTCCAGTTCCTGCGCGGTGTACTGGGGGGCGGCATTTCCAGCGGGGGCCGGCGCAGGCGCGGGGGCAGCGGACTTCGGTGTTGCCGCATCCGCCCCGTACTTATTGACCATATTCATGACCTGCAGGCTGCGCTGCGAGAGTTGGTCGCCACCAGCCGCTGCGGTGCGCACTTGGTCGACGGCTGCCTTGTTGCCGGCGTTCTGCGAAAGGGTCCGGAACAAGTCGGGGTTCGTCTTGGCGAAGTTCTGCATGAACCCAGTTTCCTGCTGCTTGATCCAGGCGTCATCGATGCCGCCCACCACCTTGCCGTCCTTGTCCTTGCGGATGAGGCCGGCGGGATTGACATTGCGCTGCAGGTAGTAGGTGTTGCCGTCCTCGTCGCGCGCACCGATGTCCCACGTGCCATCGGCGCTGAGAATCGGCAGCCGGCGATAGTTGGCCTGGCCGGACACCGGGATTTCCTCGCCGGCATCCGCTCGAGCGATGCCGCGGGCCATCGTCGCGGCCATGGCGCGGCCGCCCTCGGTCTGCGCCAGTTGCGGGTTGTTCTCCACGATCTGGTTGGCGTAGGTGTAGGCCGATGGGCCCCACGGCGCCACGGCGCCATCCACAGTGGCGTAATTCTTGAAGAAGTCGTCTTGCTTGAACGGCGTGGCCTCGCCCTTGCCGCCGCGCGAGCCCGAACCAGATCCCGAGCCGCCCTGCCCGCGCATCAGCGCGGTAAGCATACGGTCCTCGCGCGCAGCAGCGGCGGCCCGGTCTCGCATGTTGTTGTTCCGCGTGACCTCGTCCAGTTGCGCCTGGCGCTGACGGTCCATCATCCACATGCGCGTGAGCTGGTTGTCTTCCTTGCCCTGGTTGGTCAGCCACGTCGTCAGCAGCTTCGGATCGGACGCGGCAATCATGGCGCCCGCGGCCTCGCGCTCATCTTTGAACACGCGCGGCTGGCCGTAGACCGCCCCGGTCTTGTCGTTGACCATGGACAGCTTGATGCCGCCGCCGGTGCCGTCCGAATTCGTCGGCAACACCTCACGCTTGACCGAGTGCCCGTCAGGCAGCAGGTTGTAGATGTGATAGATGTCGTCGTAGTTGCCGTTCATGTAGGCGTTCATCGCCGCGCTGGAGTACTTGCGCGCGATCACGTCGGCCATCGCCTTGTTGGCTTCGTCGGCAAGGCCCAGGCTCGCTGCCTTCTCGATGTACTTGCGCTGGTAGTCGTCAAGGCTGAACTTGCGCGGCGCTAGCTCGGCAGGCTCTGCGGAGGCAGGCGCTGCGGCCTGACTCGGCACGGGCGTGGGGGCAAGCTCAGCCGGCGCGGCGGCTTGGCTCGGCGCGGGCGCACCACTGCCAGCAGCGGGCACATACATGCGCGCCTGGTCCTCATGCAGCTTGTCCGCGTAGGCCGTCGCACGCTCGGGGGTATCGAACACGCCAAGGTGCTTGCCGGTGCGCTGGAACTGCTGGATGGCCTCCTCATCTGACAAGATGCGGCTGCCGTCGTCGGCGACGGTCGGAATCAGGTATTCCTTGCCATCCATGCCCACCGACATCGAGCGAACGGTGCTGATCGAGCCATCGGCATTCTTGACCACCGGCCGCTTGGCGAGGTCGATGTTGCCCGCCTCCAGCAGCCCGTCATTACCCGCTGCCGGCGCGCCTGCATCCATACTGGTCTTCACCATACGCGGCGCGTTGTCGGCGAAGCGCTCGGGATTCAGCAAGGCCTCCATGCCTGCGCCGACACCGCGGCCCGGCGCGGGATTGTCGACCTGTGCCGGCATCGCCGCGCGCGTGGCGGCATCCATCGGGCGCGTGTCGGGCGGCCCGGCGGTCGCCTCATTGAAGGCGTCAGCGTAGGACGTCGGCGCCGAAGGTCCGGCCGCGGGCGCGGGCGCAGCCACTGGGGCCGGCGCAGCAGCCGGGGCCGGCGCGCTCTCGCCTGGCGCCGCGTCCTGTGCCATTTGATCCGCCGACCACTTCGCCAGTTCTTCTTGCCGACGGCGCTTTTCGCTCTCCTGATACTGCTGGGCAAAGTCCGCACCAGCGCCCATGCCCTGAAGGAAGCCCGTACCGAATCCGCCTGCCATATCAAGCCCCCTCAAGGAATTGGAATCCGGTGCCGAAGCCAGCATCGGTCGACGCGCTCATCGGCGCCGGAGCGTCTGGCGCCGCGGTCTCGGGCGCAGGAACAGCCGGTGCTGCGGCCGTCGTCGGGCTGTCGATCTGCGTGCCCTGCGGGTTGGACATATCGACCTTGCTCACCTGCGGCGTGCTCGCATCACCGGCCTGGCCCTTCATGTAGCCGGCCATCTGCTTGGCCAAGTCCTGCTGCGCGCGCAGTTTCTGCGCCTCCTGATACTGCTTGGCCAGGCTCATGGAGGCATTCATGCCTTGCAGGAAACCGGTACCGAAGCCACCTGTGTAAAGAGCCATGGTCAGTCCTCGTTGATCGTGAGTTCGCGGTCGAGGTGCGCCACATGCGGGCGCAGCGCGTCGGCCACGAGGGTCAATTTGCGTTGGTATTCGGCATACTTGGCCGGGTGGTGCTTGGCGAGGTAGGCAGCGCGGCCCTCGTCCCACCAAGCCGTGCAGGTCATGCAATCGAGCGCGCCCTTGCAGCCTTCCGCGTAGAAGCGCGGCGCCTCGACGCCCATGGCGTCCAGCGCCAACATCACCTGCTCGGTGGTCCAGCTTTGGATGGGGTACAGCAGTTCGATCCCGTCATGCACGTCACCGGATCGCGTGACGGGCGCGGCATAGTCGGTGTCGCGCTGACCGCGCACGATGAGCGTGATGCCGTCTGCCTTCATGCGCGCCTGCATCGGCAGCATGATCGTGCGCGCGCAGCAGTCGTAGCGGTCCTGCAGTCGCGGGCCACCCGTGTGAATCCGCCCGATAGTCGTCGCGCTCGTCGGGATCAGGTCGGAGGGCAAGCCGAATTCGGCACGCACTTCCCCCACCACGCCATCCACTAGCGCGAGGTGCGGCACGAGGTTGGCGATCTCCCGTACCAATTTCTGCGTCTCCGGGAAGTCGTCGCCGGTACGCAGGTGGTAGACCGTCATTGCAGCCCAATACGGGCGCAGCAGGTGCAGTGCACAGAGCGAGTCCCGCCCGCCCGAGAACTGGAAGGCGATGCGCTCGTGGCGCGCGAAGGCGGCGGCGATGTCCGTCACAGCAGCAACGCCCCCGCGCCGACGGCAGCACCTGCCATGCTTCCCATCGACTGGTTATTGGACGAGGCAGCCTGCACACCGAGGTTCATCGCGCCGACGGTGGAGTTGTTCGCGCTGATCGCCGTATTGGCGGCGTTGATCCCCATGCCGTAGGCGCCGGACACAGAATTGCCCGCCGCCAGGGTGTTGCCGATGCCGGCACCAGAGGTGCCCGCCGCCGCCGAGCCTGCGCCGACCGCGCTGGTCAGGTTCTGGCCGGCGGTATTGGTCATGTTCCGACCGAACGACGCTGCACCGGCCCGCAGGGCGATGCCCTTGTCGCGCGCCGCGGTGCGGGCCCCGGTCATGCCGGCCGCCGTCTGCGCCGCTTGGGCAATGTCCGTCATCCGGTTGGCGCTGGCGAACTTACCCGAGTTCGGGTTGACGCCCATCGCGGTCAACTGGCGGTTCGCCTGCTCGCGCTGGGAATCGAACGACGCCGTCATGTCCGCGCGTGCGGTGCCGGCCTGCTGGTTCTGGTCGGCGGCGGAACCGTAGTCCATCGCCTCCTGCACCATCTGCTTCTCGACGGGCTGGAAGGTGTCCTTGTAGTAGTCCCACTGCTCGTCGGAGCGGTCCTGCGCCTGCCGGGCCAAGTCCATCTGCTGGCGCGAGGCTTCCGACGAGATGTCCAGCGAGTTCTTCAACGACGGCTGCAGGTCGGCGTATTGCTGCTTTTGGAAGGCCAGATTGTCATCGGCGGATTGCTTGGCCAACTCGGCGGCCCGCTCGTTGGAAGCCGCAATGGCGCTGGTGTCCGGGGCGCTATCGCTGCAGCAGTACAGCGTGAAGCGCGGGGCGAGGAGGCGCAGAAGATTGGAAAGGATCATGGAGCTATCCTCGTGCGGCCTTTTCGGCCTCAAGGTTGAGCAGGTACCGATCGAACCCCTCCGCATGCCAATGCCGTCGCGCCTCAGGCAGCGCCTTGCGCGCGTGCTCGAAGCCGCCCACCAGGAACAGCGACTTGACGAACACGTTGATGTAGTCGGAGCGCGTGATGAAGGCGATTTCCTTGTCGGTCCTCGACTCGGTCGCCTCCATGGCATTGGCCGCCATCCAATTCAGGATGGCGTTGTCAATGAGGGGGTGCAGTTGCGCGAAGTGCGCGCGGTAGAAGGGATTGGCGGGGAGCAGGACCAACGCGCTGCGGAACGCTCGGTGGATGTCCTCGTCGGAGACGGGCTTGTCCCGGTCAATCAGGTCGTCCCAGGCATGGAGGACGTCTCGGAACAGCAGGTTGAAGGCGACGGCCGCCTCATTGCCGAGCAGGAAATGCTCGAAGAACTCTTTGATGCTTGAGAATGCGCGCATTTCCGCCTTCGTGGCCGAATGAGCCGCACTCTATCACGATACTTACCTGCGATAAGTATTACTTTCGCAACAGTCAGGGCCCCTCCTCCACCTTCGGGTAGCGGTCCTTGACGGCCTTGATCGGCTCGTAGAATTCCGGCACCTTGGGAAACTCGCCGCGATCCATGGCGTGCCACAGCGCGTCAAGCTGGTCTTCCACGGGGAGATAGGCGGCTTTGCGCAGCGGCCCATGGTCGGGGCGGTGTCGGATGACTTTCATGGAACGCTCACAGTGAAAGTGGCGTCGAGAACAGGGAAGGCCTCGACGGTGATCGTATGCTCGCCCGCCAGCAGGTCCAACTCGACAGCCGACTCGTCGTGCCCATACCGCTGGCCGTCGATGATGATGGTGCATGGCACCGGCAGGCCGGTAAGGATTGTGCCGATCAGCGTTGCGGTGTTCTCGGGGCGCTCTAGGATTTCGCCGCCCGCGACGTAGTGGCGCAAGTCATCGCATGCACCCACAATCACCGACTCGCCCGGATGGTTGGCTTGGATCTGCACCATCTCTTCAGGGCAGGAGCCATAGCGCAGAATTCGCCCGGCTCCGTTGTAGACCGCGTATTGCGAATTCATCGCTTCGTCTCCAGTAGTACGATTGAACGTTTGGCACTGGTGAAAGTGGCGCCTGTTGATCGAAACATCAGACTGTAAGTATGTGACCCACCACCGGGAGTGTCTGACAGCACCGCTGCAACTCTTGTCCAAGGGAGGCCGGCTGGATCGAGAAAGTTCTCAGCCCATATATTGGTTCCATCTCTATCTAGCCACACCTCAATGATGTCGTCCGTCGCCGTCAAGCTGAAACTAATGAACACTGCGATAGGGGCGCCGGACGAGGTGATTGTGCAAGACGCTTCGTTGAAAGTGCCTGAGCCGCGAGTCGATTCTGCCGCAGAGTACCCACTGACCGGGATCGTCACAGCATTGCCGGCGATCTTCAGGGTATTAACCTCTGCATCCCCGATCTTGGCGTAGGTGATCGCCGCGTCCGCAATCTTGGCCGTGCCGATATTTGCGTCGGCGATCTTCGCGGCAGTGACCTGCGCATTGCCGATCTTGGCATTGGTGATAGCGCCGTCGGCAATGTTGGCGGTGCCTACAGTGATGGTGCCGAGGTTGCCAGAGATCGCCGACAGCGACGTCACGCTGATCTTGTCCGCCGTGATGGCGCCCGCCGCCACCTTCCCCGCCGTCACCGCGCCAGCCGCCAGCACATCCGTGGTGACCGACCCCGCGGCGAGCTGCCCCGCGGTGATGCTGTTCGCCACCAGCTTATCGGCGGTGATGGTGTTGGCCGCGATCTTGTCGCCGGTGATTGTGCCCGCCTCAATCCGCGCCACATCGATGAAGCCCGCCGTGATCTTCTCGGCCGAGAGGTCCGCAATGCGCGCGTCATCGATGGCCGCCAGCCCGATCATGGCCCTGCCGATCGTGCCCACCTTGATGAAGGCGTCTCGGATGTACGTCCCCGCGGGCACCAGGTAGCCGTTGATGACGGTTGGCTCCGCCTGGATGACAAACGGCGTGGTGGAATCCCCCGTGAGGATGTCCATCACATAGCCCGGGTCCAGGCTCGTCTGCCCCTGCGTGCCGGCCACGGCGTTGTAAGGCCCGACCACATTGGCCCGCGACACGGCGCGCACCCAGTAGTAGAGCGACCGCCCGCCCCCGACCGAATCCGCATAGACCTTTCCCGGCGTCATCCCGACGCGCGAGGCCAGGCCGAGGTCATCCACCTCTGCGCGCCAGATCTCCGTGTAGGCGTGGTTCGGGTAGGTGGGCTGCGTCCAGGTCAGCAGGATGCTGGCCAGCCCGCCGGTGGCCTCCAAGTCCGTGAGCGCAGGCGGCGGCGTGAGGTCGCCGAGGGCGTCAGGGTCGATGGAGATGCCAGGCAGCCCGCCGGGGCCGATGCCGCCCTGCCCCGGCAGCTTGACCGTGAAGCCATCCATGCCCTGCAGCATGCGCAGCGTGACCCCCATGTCCAGCTGATCGCCCCGCTGGCCATTGCGCACTTCCACCGCCTCCTTGAGCGCCGAGAGGAACCCGCGCAGCGCGGGCGAGGCATCCGTCGGGATTGCGCCGATCGAGGGGTTCTTAGACATTGGCCAACTCCCCGATGCTGTTGGCGACAAAGACCGCCGTGACCGGGTTGGTGCCGGTCAGCTCAATCTCGCAGATGCTGTAGCGCCGCGGGGATGGCAGCTTGAAGGGCTCGCCGTTCGTGACGCTGCGCTCGTGCAGCAACGTGCCATCGGCAAAGAGGCGGAACGTGACCGGGTAGGCCGTGGCCTTGACCTGCGCAACCGCAAAGTTGGACGGCTTGAGCAGCAGGAACTTCTTCGAGCGCCAGAGGTAGGTGAGCAGCGCCGCCCCGCTGGCGGCCCAGCGCTTGACCGTGTTTCCGACGGCGAGATACAGCCCGCCGCTGCGCAGATCGAAGTACCCTGCGGTGGCGTACAGGTCGATCTTGGTGAGCGGCGCGCGGCTGTCCTGCGGATCGAGGATGAATCCGCCCTGCACCGTGCCGGCGTCGTAGAAAGCGAAGTACTTCCCATCCCAGCCGTAGGCGTGGATCGAGGCCGGGTTGAGCGCGTCCCAGTCCTCCTGCGACAGCAGATCCTCGGTGAGCACCCGGGCCGTGCCGTTGCCGATCAGGGCCAGGCCGTTCGGCGCGGCATAGATGACACCCGCATCCACCTTGACGATGGAGCGCGCCGAGATGCACGAATGCGGGAACGACTGGATCGGCTGGCCGGATAGCGAGGTGGTATCCGTGCCGGTGTAGGCGTAGGGGAAGCCATCGGTCAGCACGATCAGGGTCTGCTCGACCACCGCGCCGCCGATGATCTTGTGCGGCACGGAATCCCGCAGGCTCGAAGGCCACGCATAGCCCTTGTATGGCTTGCAGGCGCACACGTCCGAGCCAGAGAACCCGACCATCCCGCCATTGGGATAGGCCAGCAGCCCGAACATATCCGCCGGCGGCATGTCGTTGTCGATCGCCGAGAGCGTCTCGCCCAGCGCAGTGCCGGCAACGTTGTCGGTAAAGGTCGTCTGCGCGGCCGGGATCTCGGCGACGAACAGCAGCGCACCGTTGTCCGCGCTTCGGTAGAGCCGCTTCGTCGTGATGTTGAACGCGCCCGACGGCGGCAGGTCCAGGCCCGACAGATCGACGGTCTGGCCCTCGTAGACGGAGACCACATTCGATGCCAGGCTCGGTGTGCCCTCCTCGCTCCAGCCGGTCACAAAGGTCATCACGTAGACGCGCGACTGCTTGACAGTGGTGGTCACGCCACCGGTGCCCTCGACAGCAACCGGGGCGGTATCCGGCGCCGGCACGCCGAGGGTGTACGCCGCGACGGGATACCCGGTGCCGCCGGTGAGCGCCAAGGCCGAATCCGTGACCTTAGGCACCCCGTCACCCGTGAAGTACGTGCGCTCGGTGGTGTCGCCCGCCACCTGCCCGCGTACGGCATTGACGACCGTGGTCCAGTGGAACCAGAAGGTCGCATCGCCTACCACGTCCTGACCAAAGCGGTAGATTGACTTGATCGGCCCAGGCTTGGAGAGCGTGGCAATGTCGGCCGTGCCAGCCCAGCCGCGCAGGTCGCCGCGATTGAAGCGGCAGTTCTGCGCAATCTGCGCCGCGTTGTCAGGCAACTCGGTCGGCTCGAACAGCGGCATGATACCGGTTGGGACTTTGATAGCGAGCATAGGCAGCACCAAAGAAAAAGCCCCGCTCAGTGGCGGGGCTTGGTGTGGGGCGGGAGGGGCTTAGGCGAGCGTGATAACCGGATCGCCGAGGGGGTTCGCCGGCGGCTCGGCGCTCTCTGCCCGCGCGGCAGCGACACGCTCGGCGAGGCTCTGATTGGCCGTCCCCTCGATCAGCGCGATCAGGCTGGTGATGTGCTCGCGCTGGCGGATCAGGCCTTGCAGGACGATGTTGACGTCGGCCGGCGAGAGGTCGGGCAGTGCAGCGAGGATGGGGGACTGGCTCATGCTGCACCCTCCGACAGCATTCCAACGTCGCAACGGTGCCGCTCGATCTCCCCGTGCTCGCGGTGATGCACGATCAGACGCATGTCGCGGCCGGCTCGATAGCCCTGCCCTGCGTGCCAGGCATCGCGCGCAGCCAGCGTGCGGAAATACTCGACCACGCCGCCGCGGTACTCCTTGGAATCCTGGTGGTGGACGTGCCCGACATACCAATATCGGTGCCCCGTCTCACCCCAGTCCTGCGGGCGGTCGGCAGCCATCAGGCTCACCATGTCCGCGCCCTTGATCGTGTCGCCATGCGTCGAGCCGATCAGCACCTTGCCGAATCGGTAGTACCAAGCCACGGCCGGCGACAGATCCACCTCCACGCGCGGCTCGTCGTGGAAGTAGCACGAGAGCATCAGCGCGAGCGCGTAGGACGAGTGCCCATCGTGGTTGCCGCGGTTGACGCGCACCACCACCTTCTGGTGCCTTTCGAGCAGGCGGCGAACGCAGTAGAGCATCGCGCGCAGGCCGACTTGCTGGACCTTGGCCCAGCGCCCGTCCACATCGAGCTGGTGGCCGGATTGTGACTGGTTCTTCTGATTATCAGCATGGAATGCATCGCCGAGGTTCAGCAGCAATGCCGTCTTAGCGGGCGGCGCGCTGGCCACGAGGCGATCCACCGCGCTGCACGTAAGGCGCTCGGCAATGCTGAGGTCGAAGTCCTCTCCCGCGTCCTGCCACCAGGCGTACATGCCAAAGTGCGGGTCGCCCTGCGGGTAGACGCACAGCAGATCCTCGTCAGCCACCTTGGGCGGCTTCGTGATCGGCGCGAGGCCCTTGACGCCCTCGGCCATCGTAGCGGCGAAGTCCCGCATGATTTGCTCGAAGCGCTCCGGATCTTGGGCACTCTTCACCCACTGCCCGCGCGGCTTGCCTTCCTCGTCATAGTAGGTCGACACCCCCTTGACCATGAACCCGTCGGGCACCGTACGGGTCATGGCGTGTTCCGGCGAATACCCCGCCTTCGCCGCCCGCTTCCGCAGCGCCACCATGGAGTCATTCACCGCAGTCTTGCCCACTCCCAAAGCCCTGGCCGCCTTCGTGCCGCTCCCGTGCTTCAGGATGGCCTCAAGATATTCCAGTTGCCGCGGTGTCGCCCACTCGCGCAGTCGGTCATCAATCATGGTATTAGCTGCTCAGTCGTTGGCGGAATTCACCGCAAGCGGGCGAGGACGGCTCGCACCTGGGAAACTGCTGGATGGGCTGATAGAGGTCATCGACCCCAAGAACAACAGGCGGATACCGGCGGCATTCGCCCAACTCCTTGCAGAAGTAGGCGCACGGGCCGCAGCTCGGCCGGGCTTCGGGCTTCTTGCGTGCCATGGCTCAGTCCGGCAGCGCAGCGTTCGCACCCACGCCCGGCTCGATCGACTTGACGCAGTGGTCCGCCTGGAACCAGTTGAGGAAGCGGCAGAGCACGCAGCCCCAGCGCTTTTCCTCGCGCATGGCCTTACCGGCGCGGCTTGAAATCGTCTCGTCCGGGTCGCCGCCGAGCACGGCATTGGCGCCCTGGTCGAGGGCGATGAGCAGGTTCCAGAGGTATCGGCGCATGGGCGTCTCCTTTTGGGCATGAAAAAACCGCCCGAAGGCGGTTGAGGGGGAATCGTAGGCCGGTCTGCCTATCCGGGCAGCACGGTAACCGGCTTTGGGGTTGGTAGAGATGCTAGTGGTGGGAGGGGCAATTCGAGTCGCGCGGCGCAAAAGGTCGCGCCCAGAAGGCGAACATATCCCACCTGCTATGATCCCTCGCTCGAACAATGCGAGGAAAAATGATGCTTTCGGCTATATGGAGGCTGCTCGATCTTGCACGGTCGACACAGCATGGTCCCGCACCCACAGCCCCAACGATGCAATGCGAGCAAGCCTTTTTTGATGGTGTGCGAGCGTTTTACGCAGGCCTACGCAAGGCAGATAACCCCTACTGGCAAGGAAGACCTCATCTACGGCAGGCCTGGGACAACGGATACGAATACAGCGATTGCCTCGCTCGACCGTGGTGACTGTAGATGCTCAATTCGAGTTCAGGCCGATCGCATGCAATCCCCCACTTGGAAGGGATTGATGCATTGAGCACACAGGTAGAATCCCTTGTGGCGCACGACGAAACCAGAAATGCGCGCCGATTCAAGACCAGAACCTCAAGGGTGAGCTGGTACAAAAACGGATCACAACAAATAGGGGTCCATCAATGCAGAAAATTATCGCGCGCCTTGGTGAAACCAGAGAGGGTGGGCGCGTCCGACGCCAACTGAATTTCTCGCATGGTGAGATCTGGTGGGACATCTCTGGACCCGATGAAGCCCTACCGCCGCCATTGAGTCGCCATGACATGGCGGCGACCGCTTTGATTTTCAAAGCGATGCACATCGGCCATTCGCTTCACATTGATGGCCCTGTATCCTCGTCGCTGCTGGAAAACCTCGAAAACTTCGTAGCAAGCTGGGCAGTCTGGCGCCCTGACCTGTATAAGCGCGTGGGCATCACCGCCACCGAGATTGTCCGGGACGATCAGCCGGCCGCCGGCGCAACCGGCAAAGCTGTAGCAGCATTCTCCGGCGGAGTTGACGCATCCTTTACCCTCCTTAGGCACGCGAGGGGTGATGTTGGGTTGCGCAGCAAGAATCTTGTCGCAGGCGTCCTCATTCAGGGGCTGGACATTCCGCTAGACAAGAACGACGCCTTTGACAAGGCCGCCATCTCTGCGGCCGACAGTCTTCGATCACTTGACGTTCCCTTTGCAACGGTGCGGACAAACTGGAAGTCGGTAGCGTGCACTCAATGGGAGATGGAGTTCGGCACCGCCGTGGCAACTTGCCTCCGGAATTGGCTCGGTAAGGCCGACACCGCCCTCATTGGCTCCGATGAAGACTACTCCCGCCTTGTTCTTCCATGGGGCGGAAATCCCATCACCTATTCAATGCTCTCCTCGCGAGACCTCACGGTCGTTTATGACGGCGGCGAGTTTGCGCGCACGGAGAAGGTCGAATATCTTAACTCCTGGGCCGCAGGCGTGCGCAATTTGCGCGTTTGCTGGGAAGGCCCGATCACCGGCGAAAACTGCGGATACTGCGAGAAGTGCGTGCGCACCAAGATGAACTTCCTTGCCGTCGGCGCAAGGCTGCCTGCGTCACTGCCCGGCCATCTGACGCCATGGCGAGTGTTGAACGTTCGCGCGGGGAACGACGGCCAGGTCGCACTCCTCAGCGAGATCTACGACATCGCAAAAGACAGGCAGATTGACGCGCCTTGGGTCACGGCTCTCCACTACTCACTGACCAAGAATCGCCTCATGAACTCCGCGCGCCGCTTCAAAATCCTCAAGTCGGCTTGGAAATTTACCAAGTCTCTAGGGCTAAGACCGGCCACACAGTGAATAGGAAGTCGCTATCTGCGGCGGTCCCGTGGGCGGCATTTGATGCCGTCGCGGCTGCCGCTCTCAACCTGTTCACGATTGCCCTGCTCTCAAAAATCCTCAGCCCCCGGGATTTTGGGCTGGTCGTCCTCGCGCAGTCCGTCGTCGCAGTTGTCCAGCTCGTGGGTGGGCTCGGGCTTCAAGACGCCATTGTTCAGCGCAAGCAGATCGACCAGGCATGTCAGGACAGCGCCTTCACGACATCAAGCGTCATGGGGCTCGTCGGCTCCGTCGTCTGCGCGCTAATCGCCGCCATTCTCGCTAGGGCGGGCCAGGACACAACGCTTTGCTACGTGATCCTGGTGGAAGGCCTATCCTGCACGCTTGTTGGCATCGCCACGCTGCCAACCGCGATCCTCACGCGCTCCTTGCGGACGAGCACTCTGGCGAAGCGCACTCTCGTTGGGCGACTGTCCTATCTGCTTGTCGCGACACTTCTCGCGCTGTCGCATTGGGGGCTATGGAGCATCGTCATTGCCAATGCGGTGCAAAACCTTATCTGCACCGCAATGGTATGGCTATCTATCGAGAACAAGCCGAAGCTGCGATTCTCATGGGCGCACACGAAAGGCCTCATTGCGTTCGGCGCCCCCGTCATGCTTGAGGGAGTTCTATGGTCCGTTCTGACGCGCGTTTTCAACGTCCTGGTGGCCAGATACCACGGCCTTGATGCGCTCGGGTTCCTCAACATGGCAATGAGGGCCACCGACGCTCTTGCCGGGATAGTCCAGTCCGTATGTAGCAAGGTTGCCCTGCCGATGCTCTCGCAGCATCAGGATGACCCGGGGCGACTTCGCCTCTCGTTCATGCGGGCTACGGAACTGCTCTCCTTCATCTCTTTTCCGGCCTTCCTCGGGCTTGGCGTCACCTCTGACCTGTGGGTGCCTCTACTCCTCGGGCAGCAGTGGTCCAATGCCGTGCCGGCGGTTCAGTTGCTATGCGTGTACTGGGCCGTCATGCTTGCGCGGATGTTTGTCGCATACTGCCTGCGCGCCGTCGGGAAGACCACTGTCTACCTACTTCCAGCGGGAATATCTGCCATCACAACAGTGGCCGCGGTAATCCTCATGTCCGGTATGGAGCCCATCTATACGGTCTACGCTTGGGCGGGCCGCCTCATCATCACCGTGCCGATCGGGGCGTATTTGCTCCTTCGCTTTACCAGCATTGATTACCGGAGCCAGTTTTCTCCACTGGTGGGGCCAGCATTTTGCTCTGTCCTTATGATCGCGGCGATCGTCTGGCTCCGGCATTCATACACGCCCGCCAACAGCTACTACCTGCTCCTCGCAGAGATTCTGATCGGCATGCTGTCATACGCCGTGGTTGCCGCAGCGTATTACCACAGGCTTACGTCGCAAGCGGCCCGCGCCCTGCGGGCGCGATTCTTAGCCAGTGCTAACTGATTTGAGAATCAGTCGGCGCGCAATAAGGTCGCTCACCTTGAACGTTACAAGCGCTCCGGCTGACACCGTGAGTGGCGATGCACGCCCACCGAGATCAATATTCCCCGAATTTCCGAAGGCCTGGGTAGTTTGGCCTCCATTCGCAATCAGTCGAATCGTAAGCTCCTGATTTGGTAGCATCTCGCAACTGATGTTGTTGATCTGCGTTGCAGAGCACTGAACCGCGGGAAATTCCGTGTGGCCGGTGATTAGCGTATCGGATGTTGCGGCTGCAAGCTGCTTGGTAATGCCGCTAGAACGTCCAACGAGCGCAGTTCCAGAAATCGTGTTCGGCCTCGGGTAGAAATACAAGACGTTGCTGCCGATGGCGATCTCATCAAAGGCACCGAGAATGGTATTGCCACCGAATTCGGCGCCAACCGCATTCCCCATATACAAAAGGTAGCCGCTGCCATCTCCTACGGAGCCTGCATTGGCAAATCGGTTTCGCTCCACGACATGCCCAACCCCCCCGCCATCCAATCGGACGGATTCTGCCAAGTTCTCAAACCAGTTGTCATCCACATGCACCTGACTGGCGCCATAGACATCGATGGCTCGTCTCGCATTCTGGAAGGTGCACTTGTTCTTGAACGTCACATTGCCAGGGAAGACGGTATCCGTGCTCCGACCGTGTCGGGCAATCGTTCCAACCCGGTTCGTGCTCACCCGATTTTGCAGGGTGCACGAATCAAAGGTCACCTGCCCGTGCTGCCCCCGCATGTCCAGGGCGTAGCCGGTCGTGCCCTCAACGTTCACATCGACGTCGATGAAGTTGACGAACTGTTGCGGCAGCAGTGCGCTATTGTCTAGTGTGCCAATGGACTGGATGCCGTTGTCAAAGAAGTCGATCTGGATGTCAGAGAACGACGAATTCCATAGTCCGCCGGCATTACCCTGAGCCGCTAGTGGCTGCGCGACGAACTGCATAGCAAAGCATCCGGCATTGGTGGGCGCCCCTGCCGATCCACCTACCATCCGATAGCTACTATCATTTAGGAACTGGATGGCACCGGGCACAAGCTTCTGCATGCCCCCAGCCAGGCCAGCTGCCGCAATGAACTGTGTAGCTCGCGCACCCTGCCCGAACATTGATACGTAGGCTTGCCGGAGAATGGACGAAGCGATGTAGAAACTTTCGTCGGAGAACTCGAGAGCCCAGCCTGTAAAGTTGTTGTGGTTGTGGAGGAATAGCAGCGCAGCGTTGATCTCCACGTCATCAGCGACCCCGTCACAGATGACGTCGCAGCCCGAGCCTTGGCGCCCAACGGTATAGCGCATGCGCCTGCCAATCTTTGTCCCGTCGGGGAACTGGGCATATTTTTGTTGTCGGCCACTATCGGTCCCGACTCGCGCGCTGGGAGCGTCAAGGATTGACATACATCACCTCACGAAATAGTAATGGCCGGCTGCACAGTGACAGAGCCGTTGGCGTCGCGCGTCACAGCGGGTTGCGTGACGGTCTTGGTCGTGGTGCCGAAGTAGGTCACGTGGTACGCATCAATGGCAGGCGTCACGCCATTGACAGCATCCGTTGTGAATACGCCGCTGGTGCCGTCCGGCCAGGTGATATTGGCCGACAACAGCACGTTATTGCTGTCGCGCGTGACGCTGGATAGCGAAGCGAACGAGCTACTGGCCACCCATGCCTTCAGTCGCATGTTCAGCCAGAATCCGGTGAGATAGTCCCGAATCTTGGCGACCGTCGTCTGCAGTAGACCAGCCCCACGACTAGCCGGGATCGTTTCCGCGCCGGTCAGCGTGCCGGCGTCCGTGGCGGTGCCGTTGGCGATGGCGGAATTCGCTGCGGCAGCTGCAGCAGCGGAGCCGGCTGCGGCTGCGGCGGATGTTGCCGCATTGCCGGCCTGTGTGGTTGCCGTGCCGGCCTGACTGGTTGCAGTCGTCGCTGATGTGGTAGCGCTAGCGGCTTGGGTTGTCGCAATGCCAGCCTGTGCGGTCGCCGTGTCGCGCGCCGTCTCAGCACCTTGGCGCGCGGCTACCGCCTGCGTGGCACTTGCCGCCGAGTCACTCTTGCTCTGCGCTGAGGCGATTTGGCTGGCGCCAGCCGCGTCACGCGCCGTAGCGGCGGCGGTACTGGCTGCGCTTGCTGTGGCGGCAGACGCTGCGGCGGCCTCCGCGAGGGAAACGCGCTCCAGGTATTTGAGGTTGGCCTCAGATTCCGCGAAAGTAGGCGTCCGCCCGAGGTCGCCGCGAAGCAGGAGGTGATCGGTTTCCATCGAGTCTTCCGTGGTGGGTTACAGGCTGCCGTAGGCGGTGAGCACCCAGGCCGCGCCGTCATAGGTGGCGCGAGCCCATTGGCCGGGGTTCAGGTACTTCAGCGCAGCGACACCCACCAGATCGGCGCCAGCCGCGGCAGCGGTGCGGGTGACATGCACGCGATCACCAGTCGCCGGGTTCGTCGTGTTCAGGGTGACGGTGCGCGGCGCAGTGATCGCTACGTCATAGATGACAGTGGTATCGACCACTCGCCCGGTGGTCACGTCGGCATTACCTGGCTTCGTGACGGTCGGCACGATCGTGCCGGCACTTGCCGCCGCAGCCGCGGCGCTCGCTGCCGCCGCCGTAGCACTCGCCGCAGCATTCCCTGCCTGCGTCGTTGCAGTGGTTGCTGAACCTGCGGCTGCCGTTGCGCTGCCCGCTGCCGCCGTGGCGGAGGCCGCGGCATTGCCGGCCTGCGTCGTGGCCGTGGCGGCGCTGCCCGCCGATGCCGTCGCCGAGCCCGCCGCAGCCGCGGCCGATCCGGCTGCATTCCCCTCAGACGTCGCCGCATTCACCCGCGACGCCTCCGAGGCATTGGCACTGGTAGTAGCGGACTGCGACGAAGCGAGGGCTGCTGCAGCTTGGGTACCTGCACTGGCGGCGCTACCTGCCCCTGCCGTGGCACTTCCTGCGGCTGCAGTCTGTGCGGCTTGCGCTGCTACCTTGGCTGCGGTGGCTTGGCCCACCAGGTCGGAGGCCAACCCGCTCACCTCTTCAAAGAACTGCTGGAAGTCCGCCTTCGGCTCTGCAACCAACTCGGCAATCTCATCGAGATTGGCCGACGGCGCATCCGGGACGACAGCCAGCGCGCTATAGGCCTTGAGCCCGCCCGTCGGCGAAATCTTGATCTTGTACGAGGAGCCCGCCGCACCAAGGACGTTCGGGAACAGGCTCAGCGTGCATTCGCCAAAGGCATCGGTCACGCCCTCCACTTCGCGCGGCACCGCGAAGCCTTGGTAGATCTCATACCGGTCCAGCTTCGCCGTGACCTTGGCACCGACAACTGCCTGGGCGCCCTGGTCATAGAGCCGCACGAGGACGGCGCATGTTGGAATGCTCATGGGGTCTCCAGTTATCGGCCGAAGCGCACCGAATAGACGGTGCCGGTACCGCTCACGCCGTCGTTGAGGCGGTCCGCGCTGGCCTTGTCGCGCTCAGTCACGTAGAGGGTTTCGTGGTAGCCCGCCTGCTCCGCGCTGCTCCAGGCCTTGCTCGGCATCGCCATCAGATCGGCCTTGGCGCGCTCCAGCACGGCCCGGCGCCAGCGCGAGGCGATCGCATCGGGGATGGTGGTTGCCGTGGCCTTGGGCTTGAGCGCCACGCGCACGGTCAGCGCCAGATCGGCGCCGGCATTGAGCGGGATCGGATAGAGGCGAAGCTCGCCCCACGTGACCATGTTGTAGAACCGCGGCGCGCCCGTGGCCGTCTGCCAGGCGGCAAAAATCCGGGAGATCTCCGGCACGGTCTTGGCCGTCAGTTCCACGCCCGGCGCCCACACCTCTCGGACCATCACCAGATCGGCGCCGGTGGGCAGGTCCAACTCATAGACCGCCTTGTTGTCGAACACCAGAATGGGGTCAAGCCACTCCATCCACGCTTGGGTGTCTTCGCAGAACTTGATTGCCGCCTGCACCACGGCGCGGCGCACCGTGAATTCCGGGCAGGACTCCACGTCTGCCATGATGTCTGGCAGGAAATCGTCAATCGCAGCCATGGATTACCTCGCGGCGGCGGGCACGGCCGGGTTGAGCGGCAGCACCTGCAAATTCGGGTTGTTCCCGGTCAGGGCCTGCACCTGGGAATTGAGCGAGGACAGGAACATCGACGCGAACGTGTTGGCCAGGCCAGCGTTGGTCGCGTATTCCGAGTCCTTCATGTAGGCGCGGGCAACGACGTAGTTCACGAGGTCATCGAGATACTTGTCGTCCACGCCAATGACCCCGGCGTCGCTCCCATCCTTGCCATAGCGAGGCGTTCCGGACGTGCCGGTATTGGGGATGGGTGCCGGGTTGGCGAGATAGCTCGCCTCGACCCACATCGCCGGCGAGGCCGGGACTGCGGGGTAGACGTAGAAGTACTTGGGCGTGCGCGGGTCGTAGACGAATGCCTCGACCTTCGCGCCCGTGGTCGTGTGCCAGTTCGGGTTCTGCGCGTCCAGCACGTCGCGCGAGATCACGCGGATGGCGCGGCCCGGCGTGAGACCGTCGGCGCCCATGTTGCGGACGAGCTCGTTCAGCGCATTGCCGTGGACGGTGGCCGGCGTCGAACCGTCACCGGGCTTGACGTCCGTGCTCGCAATCGTGTCGAGCGATTGCTTGGTGCCCTGCTTCAGCTTGATCGCATCAACGCGGGCCCCGGCGATCGGGAGATACTTGGCGATGGCCACCTGCCCGTCATCGAGCCAGCCGACCAGCTCACGCTCGGTCCAGCGCACGAATTGCGGCTCGGCGTCCAGCAGCAGCGTGGAGACGCGAAAGAGCGCGTCACGGATGAGGACAGATGGCATCGCCGCGGCTCCTTACTGCACTGCGCCGTGGTACGAGTAGGCGAAGCGCGGGACGCTGCCCCTCACGATGCCTTCCTTCGTGTGGGTGTAGGTATCCTGCACAGCGTTCTGCAGGATCTCCAGAACCTCGACGGGAATCTCGACCATCGCATTGCGGTGGATCGAGTAGGCGTAGCCGTTGAGCGAGATGTCCACAGGCAGTTTGCCCATGTCGTCGGCGCCGCTATGGATCGTGATTCGGGCCTTGCGGCCGCACAGTTCAACGTCGTGGCCGACGCTCTTGACGGCGACGGGCGGGACGTTCGGGGTACCGGCCTGCACGCCAGCCGGCGCGGTTGCCATCTGGTCCTCCAGGTCGATGACGGTCGAATCGGTATTGGTGGGGGTCTTTGCCATGGTGTTGCCTCTCGTCAATGAAAAAACCCGCTTGCGCGGGCTTGGTGGGTGAAGCGGAAATGAAAAACCCCGCAGGAGCGGGGCTTGGGGTTACGGCATGTCAGGCCAGTGCCTGTTGTGCTTTCTCAGGTTGTCAGGCCCGGAAAGAACCTGCAGGTTGAACTCGTTATGCAGGCCGCAGACGATCTTGCTTATCAACGGCACGATGTGGTCGACGTGGTGAACGATGCCGGTCTGCTTCGAGATGCATTGCGCCTCGGCGTAGAACCGTCGAACCTTCACAAGGTTTGCCCATGCGACTGCAGCATTGCGTTTGGCAGCACGGCGCCGCGCCAGTTTCTCGTTCTCCTTCTCCGCGGACTGACGGGTGTATCTCTTGCCAGTTGCGGATACAAAGACACGACCCTCACCTGTCCACATGGGGTTCTTGTCACCGATCATTCTCGCTGACCGCCTTGCGATCGCATCGGGATCGGCACCACGACACTCATGGGAGCAGTAGATTCGCCGGCCAGCGTGGCACTCATGTTCCCTAAACTGCTTGCCGCACCATTTGCATGTGAGCGTCTGAATCTCGCCATCGCGGCCGTTGTAGGCCTTGCGAATCTTGTAGCCACACTCAAGCGAGCAGGTGCGAACATGACTGAGGCTCGGAGGCAGACTGAACTCCTTCCCGCACGCCTCACAATCACGAGTCGTTGCTGCCTTGTTGCGCGCATACATGCACGCCTTTGAGCAGTAATCCCCCTTGTCGCTCGCCTTGGGCCGGAACTTGGTGCCACATGTTTTGCACTCACGCTCAACCCGGCGGTTCTGTACCACGTGCCAGCATGCCTTCGAGCAGTACAGGCCCGCTCGCGCCGTTGGGTCGACGCGGAACGTCACGCCGCAGTGGGCGCATTCACGATGCAACTCCGGACGGCGCGGCTTATACCTGCACGCGTTCGAGCAATTCAGCTTCGGATCGCCTGGCCTGGCAACATAAAAGGCCGCTCCGCACGTCTTGCACTGACGTTCAATTTTCCCTTTCGGGGCCTTCTCTTCCGCCACAGATTCCCTCCACCATTGCAGGCGGAGGGAATCTTATGTCACGCGCCTTTATGCTTCAAGACGCATGGATACAACACCTTATGCCGTGCAGGCGACCTCTCCCCGGCAGAGCCAAAGGTCCTGCAAGAGGATAGCCCCCTGCATAGTTTTCCAGGCCACGTGGCCACGTTGCGCCAGCGGATCCGAGTCCGACGGCTTGGCGTTGACGACCATCGGGGTGATGGCGAACGCGCCCTTCAGCGCCACGATGCCGTAGGCGTTGGCGGCCAGGAACAGCACCGGGTACACGTCCGCGTTGGTCGTGTTGCCCGACAGCATCGTGCCCGGGGCGCCGCCAGCCGACAGCCACGGCTCGAATATGGTCGACGTCACGTAACGCACGTCTTCCACCTTGCCCAGCTCGTTCTCGTACGGCGTGATCGAGCCGTACTTCTCGGCCGGGGTGAAGCCCGCCAGACCGCGGATGTCCGATTCCAGATCGGGGTGGACCAGCGCGATGTAGGCCGGCGCCACGTTCTCCGTGCCGAAGCTCGGCGTCGAGCGCACGATCTTGGTGATCGGGCGGCCGTTCTGACGCTTCAGCGCGCGGGTGGCGCGACGCTGCAGGGTCAGCGAGATCGGGGTGTTCACCGCAGCGCGCGAGGCGCCATTCGCATATTGAACATTCGTGCCAGCCTTTAGCACGCCGAAGCGGACCTTCTCCACGATCTGAGCGGCCTGCTCGCCCAGCAGTTCGGTGGCTTCCGCCAGCACCGGATCTTCGTGCGTGTCCTGCACGATGTCGGTGATAGTCGTTTTATCGCCGTACTGCGAGAGCGTGAGCGATACGTCGGTCGAGTTGAGGGTCTGACCAGCGGGGGTCACGCCTTCGGTCAGCGCAACCGGCGTGGTCGGCAGCGCGTTGTAGCGACGGAAGACGATGGTCTTCGAGTGGTTCGCCGGCAGCGGCTTGGCCTGGCCGAACTTCTCGATGACCAGGAACGGGATGCCGCGCTTCAGCAGGTCTTTCGACGCATAGGCGGCGGTACGGGGCGAAATATCGCCGTAGGCAGTTTGTGCCATGGTGGGTTTCCTTTCAGGAGATGAATCGAGGGGATGGACTTCGAGTCAGCATTCGCCGCGGCCGGGCGATGAATCCGCCGGCTCAGACGAGGCCGTGAAAGGAGCGCGCACCTTTCGTATGCAGTCCGTTCGCCATGTGCGGCGCCTTGCGGCGTATCGCGGCGTTGGCCTGCGCAATCGGTGTTGCTGGCTCCAGGTTCCGCCGTTGACGCTGGCGGGGAAGCGGTTGCCGGTGATTTGCTTGCCCTGCGCACCGGCACGCAGGGGAGGCAGTCTGTGCTGCGGGACTGCCGCAGAAAGCGGGAGGGTTTAGCCGATTCTTACGGCCATGAGCACTAGCAGATGAGCGTGCCAGGGGCTCCCGGGGCGACGCCGGTGCCGGGGTTGGGTGCCAGCAGGTAATGCGGAGTCCACTGCCGCGACGGCCATGCATCCGGCAGAGGCCTCGTCGCCGGCTCCGCGATTGCCGGCCCAATGACCGGCGGCGTTCGGACGGCTGGCGTCACCTTGTTGAAGACCGTCGCCAGATGCTCGCGGATGGACTTCCACTGCTCCGGCGTAGGCGGCGTGTCGCCGGTCAGCTCGGCGAAGCCTTGCAGCCAGTAGGCGAATTGCTCGAGCGTCATGGCTTACTCGACGGCCTTGCGCGCGACGTAGCCCACGCCGGCAGTGATGCCCACCGATGTCAGTGGCACCACGTCCTGCGGCTCAGGCGTTTGCCAGGACACGTACCCGTTGACCGAGACCGACACGTCCTTGCTGTCGTCGTCGGCCAGCAGGCTCAGGGCCGCGTCGACATTGGCCAGCACGGCGGCGCGATCGCGCGCATGCACGGGCTGGTGCGCCACGACATCCGCATCGAACTTGGCGGCGATGGCGGCCTTGGCGGCTTCCTTGGTTTCGGCGACAACGCCAATCGAATAGCTCATGGTTCGCTCCTTATTCGGCGATGGCCTGCGTGGCTGAAGCTGCGGCTGCAGCGGCAGAAGCGGAAGCGGCCTCAGCGGAGGCTTGTGCGGAGCCCTCCAGGCTCGCGGACGTGGTGAGCACGTGCTCCGACGGCTCAGTTTCCGGAAGCTCGGCCGGTTCGTCGGTCACTCCCTGCCCGACGGCAGCCAGCGAGAACGACTGCAGCGTCACCGGCTCGGGCGCAGTTTCCAGCGCGACCTCGGCGATATGCAGGTCGTTGCCCGCGTAGACGTGGAATTGGGCCGCCTGGCCCGGCTCGATGCGCTGCTCGCCGCCGGCTTCGCTGGTGACCACGATGGCGTGGTCGGCGTGCGGATTGCCGTGGGAAATGGTGATTGTGGTGGTCATGTTGGGTTCCTTGAAGATCAGGCCTCGTTGAAGGCCCTGAGGAAGTCGTCGTTGCCCGACGGGGCGACATCGGCCGGCAGGCGCAGGCCCGACGAGCGCACGCCCTCGGCATCGGCAGCGTCATCCCACGGGTCCGTTTCCTCCACGCCAGCGTTCTCGGTGGCGTTGTCGGGCTTCATGTCGGCCGGTGCGCGGGTGTCAGCCTGGGCGGCGCCGGCTTCGTTGGCCTTCTTGAAGCGGTCCAGCAGACCATTCACTTCGCGTGCGGTGCCGGTGGCTTCGATGCGCATGGCGTCAGCCTTGTCACCTTCCGGCAGACCATCGCGCCAGGCGCCGAACTCGGGCGACTGGTAGGTGTCGAAGAAGTCGCCGTGGCGGTCGAGGATTCGCTCGAAGTGATCGCGCACGGCGTTGTCCTTGATGCCGGCAACCAGGTCATCGATGTTCTTGTTCACCGCGCCCACGGAATCACCCGCGGCGCGGCCGCCGAAGTGCATGGCGATCTTCTTGATCGACTCCACGAACTCGGGACCAAAGTCCTCGGTCATCTGCGCGATCGCGGTCTTCACGTCCTCGGGCTCGCCCTCGCCCTCGCCTTCGCCGGCTACGTCGATTTCGATGGTCGGCTGATCGCCACCTTCACCGCCGGCAGGCTGCATGGCAGCTTCGCGGGCATCCAGTTCGGCCGCACGCTGCGCCAGTTCGGTTTCACGGGCCTTGAGGCGCCCTTCCCACGAGCGCTCGCGCTGGGCGTCGGCTTCGCTCTGCGCGTCAGCGGCAGGTGCGGCGTCGGCAGCCGGAGCAGCATCAGCAGCAGGCGCATCGACAGCGACTACAGCCGGAGCATCGCCGCTTGCGTTATCGCCATCACCGGCCGGCACTTCCTCGGGCGGCATGATGCCGAAAGCCTCGTCTTCCGACGGCGCCGCGGCGGGCGCCTGGTCTTCGTTGAACGCGGTGTTGAAGTCTTCGTCTTGCTTTGCCATCTGGTTATCTCCGTCGGCTTTTCAACAAAAAAGCCGGGGAGTGCCCGGCTTCAACTGTCCTGCTTGGCGCAGGGGTCAAACCTTCAAACCTTGGGGAACGGCGCTTCTTCCTGATCCGTCAGCACCCGGCGCAGGGCGCGCAGTTGGGCCGCGGCGCCTTGCGTGCGCGCCAGCTTCTCGGGCAGCACAATGCGCAGTTCGTCGTGGTAGACCGCATCCATGGCATCGAGCAGATTCAGCAGCGCCAGGGCGGCTTGCGAGCGGGCAAAGCCCTGCAGCTCGCGCGCGGCGTCCATGGCGACTTCACGGGGATCGGTCATTGCGGGGCCTGCTGCGGTTGCTGCGGCTGTTCAGGGGCGGGCTGCCCGGGCTGGGCCTGCGGCGTCGTGCCTTGCATCTGCGCGATGGTGGCCAGCGCTTCGTCGGTCTTCTGCTCGGCGTGCTGCAGGATCTCGTCGCCTGCTGCCGCTGCATGGGGGTTGGCCGTGGCGATCGCACCGGCTTCCAGCGCGCGGGCGGCGGTCTCGACCTCAACCTGCTGCGTCACGGCGCGGACGCGTGCGGATTCGGCCAGCATGTGCTGCGCCTGGCGCATCAGACGCTCGGCGTCGGCATTGAGCTTCGCGGCAGTCGCCTGAGCCTGCGCCAGTACTGCAGCGGCTTGTGCCTCGGCCAGCTTCTGCTGCATCTGCGCCGCTTCGTTGTTCTGCTCGCCCTCCACCTCTTCCTTGGTCTTGACCACACCAGTCAAGTCCAGGGCCTCGGCCTGTTGACGCAGGAGTTCGTCGCGCTTCACGAACGGTGCATCCATCGGGTTGCCGGTGGCGACACCGAAGGCTTGCAGTTGCTGCGCCCGCACTTCCTTGGCCACCAGCGACGCGGCGCCGGTTGCCTTGATGTCGTAGTCGCCCTTGACTTCGTCGTCCTTGCTGAACTGCATGTTCCAGCGGTACAGCGCGGTGATGAACGGGACTGTCACGCCCTCGTCGTAGTTGCTGACCTGATCCTTGAAGACGATGGAGCTATTGCCCATCAGCATCGAGAGGCCCGAAGCGGTACCGGCAGCACCGGCCGTCGGGTTGTCGCCAGTGACGTACTTCGGCACCGCCGTCGTCTCGTCGGCGTTGTTCTCGAACATGGTGGCGAGCTGGTTCAACTCGGTGATGCTGTTCGGGATGGTGTAGACGCGCAGGGCCGGTGCCACTGCGTTCTCATTGGAGCGCGTCCAGACCTTGAACGGACGAATGTCACGCGGATCCTGCCCGGGATTCAGCAGGCCGGTGTTCGCCTCGATCTGCGGGCCCGCCGTGATGGCCGCGTTGTCCAGCATCATGCGCACGCTCGCATTGAGCATGTCCTGGTCGTCACGCATGATCGTGGCGATACCCTCGCCAAAGATGCTGGTCTCGTCCTTGTCCAGGTAGTAGATGTGGTACGGCCACAGCACGCCGGCGATCGGCTGGATGCTCGCCTTGATGACGTCGCCCGTGGGCAGCAGCCAGATATTCGTGAAGAACGTCTCGATCAAGCGCTCGTCGGGCACTTCCACGCCGCATTCGCGCAGCGAGGCGCCATCGATCCAGCCCCAGCGCTCCAGCACGTCGTACTTGCCGGTGCGGTCGGCAATGGCGGAGGCTTCCCGATCGCCCATGGAGCGCAGTTCCACGTCGAAGGGCCGCGCCTCGGCGGCGCCATCCGGACGCGATTCGATGTACTCGCGGATCTTCTTCTTGTCGAACTTGCGGCGCCTGGACAGGTCCAGCAGTTCCGTGCGCGTCATCGGGTGCAGTTCGTAGACGTACCGGCACGACTCCAGTTCGGTCGAGCTCATGTCCGGGTAGAAGTGCCACAGTGGCACGTAGTCCACGAACGGGGCGATGTACGTCTCGGTCTTCATCACCCAGCAATAGCTGACCTTGCCCGTCTTCTCGTCCTTCTTGGTTTCCCGCACAAAGCGCTGACGCACCTTGCGCTCAACCAGGGGCGCCTTCAGCACGCCCGTACCGTACAGGTTGCCGCTGTGGATGACCTTCTTGGCCTGCGCCTTGTAGCGCGCCTCGATCAGTTGGTCATCAATGAGGGCCGCCATCTTCGAGGAGGCCTTGGCGCACGATTGGCGCACCGCCTCGTCAAGCTGGTCCTCATTAGGGGGCTGGCCCATCGAAGCCTTGAGAAGTGCAGCGAACTCTTGTCGCTGCTCCGGCGCTACGGTCGGACTCGGGGTTGGCTCGATGGACCAGTTTCGTTGCGCGTTGGCCGGAAACAGCAGATCGGTGATGCGTGCATCGACCGTCTTGACCTTCACGCGAGTCTTGCGGACAAACGCCTTGGAGCGGTTCTTGTCCAGATTGGCGATGACTTCGGGATCGTAGATCCCCTTGTACTGACGCAGGTCGCGCAGCCAGCGCTCTTCCGTGAGCTGGCGCTCGATCCTGGCCTGGTTGAACTCGGCCAGCAGCTTCGGGCCGATGGCCGCCAGTTGCTCGAACGAAGGCGTCGGCGCAGCGTCATCGAAAGCGCTCTCGGCTGCCTCGGCATAGGCCACTTGATCCTGGCTCGGTACCGGCGGATTATCACGAGGGTGCGCGGACACGGGCGCCGCAAGCGGCTCGTCGTCCAGCATCAGGTCTTCTTGCATAGGCTAAGCCTCAGTATCCAGCGGTCGATGCCGCGGCGTGGCCGCTGCTGCCGCCCCATGCGTCATTGCCGGCGTTGCGGGGAATGACCGGACGGGCGAAGGTGAGTGCGAGCGCATCGGCAAGGTCAGGAGACCGGATGCCGCGCTTGCGCATGTCGTCTTTGCTCTCCACCAGCTTCAGGCCGTTGGAGTTGTGCTTCCAGCCCGGGGCGGACAGGTCGGACATCAGTTCCGACGAATTGGGCAGCCGGCAGGGAACGTCCTCCAGCCACTCTTTCATCGTCCACCACATCTCGGCGCGCAGATTCGCGTAGACGTCGGTGCGCGCCGGCTTCTCGGCGGAGTTGACGCCGATAACGGGAATGTTCAGTTCCTTCAGGCGGTCCACGATGCCGGAGCCGATGCCGATCTTGTCGACAAAGAGCGCGTCTGGCTCGCGGGACCGATAGAGATCAGCCAGCATGCCGGCGATTTCCATCGTGCCCTTCTTCTTGTGCGTCTCGATGCGCGTGACCATCCGGCCGCGGCGGAAACAGATGGCAGTGCGGTCGTCGCCGTACTCAGCCGGGTCGCAGCCAATGACCGTCACGGCGCGCGGACTCTCGATGAAGTCGGAGTTCACGGCACGCGCGACCATCGTCGGCGGAATCAGCGGGTTGGCCGTCGAGGACTGGAACGCGAGCGACGGCACCGCCGGGTATTCCTGATCGAACAGCCAGGCCATGCCTTCGCCGTAGGTCCGGATCTTGTTCCGGCGCCACTGCATCTGCTCCATGTCCAGCCCGTAGGCCGTCTGGTATTCCAGTTCGTCCTTGCTCAGCTCGAAATTGGCCTGCAGCGGCGCGCGGTATTCGTCCTGCCAGAACCAGGGCACGAAGATGGCCAGCCATTCGCCGTCGCCCTTTTCGGCGTCCTGCCACATGGCATGAAACTGATTGCCGATGCCGTTGGCCGTCGACTCGAGGATGATCTCGGTCCCCGCGGCGTCCGCCACGGTGTTGCCGATACCCGCCAGGTGCATCGCGGCGTTCTGCCAGAAGCCAAACTCAGAGCCGTGCAGCAACTGCGCCGTGTTCGAGCGCCCTACGTCCTGCGTGCCGGCCGTGGCCAGCTTGTAGCCAGAATCCAGCACATCGAACACCAGTTCCTTGGCGTTCGTCGCGCCCGTGCTCGGCGGCAACGGGTTGTGCTCGTGATAGCGCTTGACCATCCCGAACAGGTTGTCCGTCGCCTTCTGCTCGTGAGCGACGATGAAGGCCCGGCGCCCCTGCGCCATGCTGGTCTTCCAATAGAAGCGACCGGCAATGTAGGTCGAAGCGCCCTGCTGCCGCCCCTTGAGAATCAGCACACGGACCTTGCCGGTCTCGCGCAGTTGCTTCTCGATCAGTTCGTGGATGTACTGCTGCGCCCGGTTCAGCACAAACGGGCGCTTGGTGCCAACCTTGTCGAGGATCTTGAGGCAGTGCGGCGCGTAGATGCGAAACTCGTCCCGCAGCTTCTTGATGAGCTGCGCCTCGGTGCTGAGGACCGCCACTTACTCGGACGCCTCGGAAAGGCTGACTTCGCGGAGGAGCTTTTCGAGCGGCGACTCTTCCTTGTCCTTCGCATCGATGCCAAAGGCTTCGCGCTCCAGCTTGATCAAGGTCGCCTGCGTCCGCGACATGCTCTCCAGCGAGGAAACGCGGCTCGGCAGGCTGATGGCGCGCTGCAACGCTTTCGCCGTGCCGACCTCATCACCGGCAGCCAACATCTCGGCGGCCCGCTCGTACTCTTCCTTGCTCTCGGTCAGCGCCTCAAGCTCGTCGGCGATGGTATTGGCGATGCGACGCAACCGGCCAATGTCCTTGCGGTGCTCGCGCTGGACAGCAACCTTGACCTCGGCGCCGCCCTGGACAATCTCCTCCTCCGAGGCGCGCTCGGTTGCCGACTTGCCACCCCGGGGGAGCCTGGCAACCTCCGTGGCAACAATATCTCTGGCAAGCAAATCTGCCGCGCGCTCGTTGGTTTTCTTGGCGAGGTCGCGCTGCCAGTGGTTGGCCTCCGCATACTTCTGGATTGCCGTGTGCGAGATGCCATGTTCCTTGGCAATCTGGCGCACAGACTTCACATTGGGGCGATAGTCCTTGTAGATCGCATCCCAGTCGATGTCACGCTTCGGCTTAGCCACGATCCGCCTTCTCGCGCTCAGCGATCAGTTGGGTGACCAGCAGCAGCTTGAACAGCGTCTTGGTCTGCTTGATGTGCGGGAAGTACACGGGAAGCACATCCGCCGCACGACACGACATCTCGATCAACTGGTCATCCTGCTCATTGCCGGTAGACGAGAACATCAGCACCTTGCGCACCTTCTTGGGCGCACCGGTCGACATCCCCATCTGCGTGGCATAGCAGACAACCTGGCCGATGCCTGCCACCACATCGCGCACGCCACACCCGCCATCCTTGGCTTCGACCACCGTGGCCGTACCGTCGTCATGGAACAGCGCCAAGTCGGCACGGCCGCGCGGCAAGGGAAACTCACGTTCAGCAACAGAGAATTCCGGGATGCCCTCATCGACAAAGGCGCAGCCGCCGTCCGCGAAGATACGCATCTGGATCGTCGCCACGAGCGACTTCTCGCCGCGGCTCAGAAGGACGTTGCGGATATGGTCAAAGCCTGCAGCCATAGCTAACCTCAGTGCTTCACCACGAGCGCCAGCAGGCCGACGCCCACAAAGCCAATGGTGGCCAGAATGCCCATCACCATCCACTTGCGGGATTCGATCAGCCCGGGCATGTCGCGCTCAATCTTGGCGACGCGCTCAGCCAGCCTCTCGTTCTCTTCCTTGCGGCGCTCGATGGCCACGAAGGCGCGGTCAAGGCCCAGGCGGGTCTCGGCGTGGCGCTCCTCCAGGCGGACGAGCTGCTGCATGGAGTCGGCGATCTTCTCGACGGCACCCTCCACGGCGCGGATGCGCAACTCGTGCGCCTGCATTTGGGCCTCGTCGCTCATGCCTTCTCCCCTGCGCGCGCCAGCAGCTCGCTCTTGGCCTGCGAGCCGCGGGTGCTGCCGTACAGGTAGTGGAAGATGCCGGTAATGATGGTCGACACCAGCACGCCGAGGATCGTGTCCGCGATCCGCTGGCCGAAGCCCTCGGGCGGGAAGAACGTCACGGCGCTGAAGAACGCCATGGAGAACAGGCTCCAGGCGGTGGCGAAGTAGTAGACGAAGCGCTTGGAGAACAGGTCTTCCTGGCCCAGCGCGGCTACCTGCATGGCGCGGGCGTTGGCGACGTCGTCGAGATACGCCTTCTCCATGTCCGCCTGCTGGGCGCTCATGGTCTGCTGGAACTCAAGCACCTTGGCGGGATCGGCTTTGAGCGCGGCGAGCGCGGCGTCACCATCGGCGGTGCCCGTTACGGTCTGCGCGATGCCAACCACGTGCGCGGCGACGTCTTCAGCCTTGTCGCTGCCCGTGAGCAGCTTGATGATGCCTGGCGCGAAGTTGGCCAGGGCCATGGCGAGCGGAATGAAGGGCATGTCAGGCATCCACGGCGCAATAGCGCAGGTTCTGCGCGATCCGGCCCGCCCAACCCGAGGCGTTGGCGCCCCAGTTGGAGAGCCTGCGCATGAAGTCCAGGCGCTCGGCGTTCAGGCGGAACAGTTGATCCGTCTCGCTCATGCGCTTCGCCGCGGCGGCGGTGATCGGGCCCCAATGGCCGTCGTCGGCGACGCCCAGCGCCACCTGCAGCTTGCGCACCGCGGTCTCGATGCCGCTGTTCACGGCGAAGTCGAAGGTCTGGAAGGCGACAGACGGATAGAGCTGGTCGGCGTTGGTGCGCGACCAGAAATCCCGTTCGTAGATCCGCCTGGCGTCCTCGCGGGTCAGGGCCTTGATGTTCAGGCTGGGATAGGAGCGCTTCGAAATGCCCCAGTTGGTTTCGCCGCCCGGGTCATCCTTGGGATTCCGATTGGAGTAGCCACCCTCGGAGCCGAGCAAGCGATCGAATGCAGTGTTGAAGTCCATGGCGACTCCAGACGAGCTCCGACGCGCCCGTGCGCACTGGGCGCCGGACGGCCGCATCGGAAGCTGGAAATGAAAATGGCCCGGCGGCACCTTTCGGGTGCAGGCCGAGCCATCGAATAGACCGGGAGTGTGTGGAGGCTGCCACTCCCGAAGCAGCAATTCCGAGTCAGGGTGGAGGGACCGGCTCGAAAATTGGGCGCAACTTGGGCATCAGGGTAGATGCCACTGGCGTTTTGTCGTCGGCTGGGCGTGAAGCCCTAAGCGCCGATCATGTGCGAGTTATTTTACACAAGCTGTTCCTGTTATGTAGGGGAATCGTAATGTCAGTAACAACTTATTTCGCCTTTAACTTCAATGAGTTATACCCGTGGCGAGTAAAAGCCATGCGTATGGGGGGATCGCAAAAACACTAACAGTTTATGTTATATAGTTAGGAAACCCATTGTGCAGCAATGGATTTTCTTGCTTAACAGGCCGTCATCAGGGCCTGCACCAACACGGGGAGGAATCTTGGAATCTGTTCTTTTTGCCGTCGCTTCGGCGCAACACTTGCACGCTGAGCTTGCGCCAGGCGGCACGGCAGTTGGTGGGCATCCTCCACCCCCTGTTGGGCGGGATTGGCACGTTGACAACCATGAGAAAATGAAAGTGCCTTGAAATTGGCTTGTGAATTAAGGAAATTTCACTACAGACCAAAACAAGGCTGTCAACGCAGACCCATTGCACACGTTGAATAGCTGGCACGAGTACGCCGGCGCTCGTGCTGCCATTAAGTGGGCGCATCAAGGTACTGGGCCATTGGTCCTGTCTAAACCCTGGGGCATCTCAGGTGCGGTTCGCCGTGGTCGGAGTGGAGGCCGGCCACGGTTTGAGTCGCCCCGCCCCGCTCCCAAAAAGAAGAATGGTGAAATCGAAAACTCAGCAGGCACTGGACTGGCTGTCCGTCAATCCAGGGCATTCGGCCTATGAGGCCGCAGCGCAATTCGGGCTCACGCCCACGGCCGTATACCGTGCACAGGCCAGGAAGAAGGGGAAGGTCATCTGCCCGTGCTGCGGGCAGGTGGTCCGCAAGGGGTTCGAGTTGAACCAGGCGCTTATTAAGACTCCGCGGGGTAGGCCGCCGAAGGACGGGTGATGGCGGCCCGCTCCGACACCGGAATCCACTCCGCCGCTGCGGGCTGGGGTGCGGCGCGCTCCAGCAGCGCATAGGCGGCGTCATACACGTATTGCTTGAGGTCGGATTGACCTTCCTTAACGGTGAATCCGTTGGCGAGGAAAATCTCGCGAATCTGGTCCTTGGTCATGCTCCCTCCTTGCTGGCGCGACGCTTGCGCAGGATCTCAACCAAGCCCTCCCGGCCGATCTCAACGGCGCCGAGCTGCACTGCCAACGCCCGCTTGCTCTTGGCGATGTCGAAGTGCTCCTGGTGCGTGCCCGCCTTCTGGATCCACTTCCGGGCCACGCCGATCTTGTCAGCCGCGTTGAGGATCGCCGCGGCCAACATCTTCTCTGCTTCTGTCATTTCGATTTCCATTCCGGGTCCGGGTGCAGGCCGTCAGGCCCGTAGATAGCTTCCAGATCCATGCACTCAGCGCCGCAGTTCGGACAGTAGTGCGTGTCCGTGTGGATCTCGTCGCCTTGCCAGGCGCATTCCAGGCACTCCACTGTCGTGCCGGTACCGTTGTTGCTCACGTCGGCACCCCCGGGGCGATCGGCATCCAGAACACGATGTCGTCCCACCCCCAGTCCTGCCCGTCGTTGTGCGGGTCGTCCCAGTAGCGGAACGCCTGGTGGGATTCCTCGTGGGTCGGCCGCTCCCACCGCAGCTCGCCGATGCGCACGTCGCCGTTGTTGAACATGATCAGCACCGGCTTCTCGCGGCCGCCAGTCGCCTCGAGCAACTTTCTCTCTCGGTACTCGCGCCACTGCGCGCGCGATCGCTCAGGATCGGATTCACGATACTTTCGTGTCGCCTGCCTGCGAGCTTCTTTTCGATCCCCCTCATAGACGCGCTTCACGCTCCCTCCTTGTTTTCGCGTAGGCACATCACCATGCGGCCGTAGCTGGCTTCCATGTCGTCCACATAGACGGCCATCACGCGCCCTCCTTGCTTGCGCGCAGGGAGGCGTCGATGGGGTTTCGTTCTAGGATCATCAATCCTCCTTTGGTTCGTCGGCAGGTATCCTGATCGCGCGCCGAGAACTTTGGGCGGCGATTTCAGCCTCGATGTTTGCCTCGATATGGTCGGCGGCGATGGAGGCGCTCGCACCACACGGCGCAAGCGGGATCACCCAGTCCGCGTATTTGGCGCCATTCCGATTGATGTAGTCGCGGCGGAATGATTCATTGCCTTCAAACAGCCGAAGATCGTAGCTGCCCTCACCATCGAACACCGCCCACGCGAAAATCAAATCCTCGCGCGGCTGCCCCACCATCCCGCGCGCTTGCGCCTGCGATGGCGCATCGAGACGTGCCGCATTGAAGCCGGCCCACCATGCTTTGCCATGCGACTCATCCGCGTTGGCGTAGTCCATCTGGTCGGCGGCGATCGGGGCGGCGAGGATGGCTTTCAATGTGTTGACAACCACAGGCCATCCGGGCGGCTGAGTTTTCAGTACGGAGTCAATCGCGTCCTGTATGGCGCCTTTCTCCAGTTCGTCTAGTGCTCCCGCAGCCGGTGCGAGCGCGGCGCGGGCGATCCAAGCATCTCGGGCCGCATCCTTGCTCTGCTTGCTAAACCAGACCCACCGATCTGACCACGCATCAAACGCCTCGAGCTCAGTCTTCTGTTTTTCCATTTCACACTCCTCCAATAGCCGGGATGCCGTCAACCTTGCCGATGTCAGCGAACAGGTTGATGGGGCCATTCCACGTTTCGTGAATTTCGACATTCAGTGCAGCCATTGCCGCCCGCCATTGTTTGTAGAGTTCTAGCATGGCTGTCCCTGGGTTTCTGCCCGCCGGAGCGAGCGGGTTGTGGTCAGACGAGAAAGCTAAAGCCGCGCGCCAGTTCGTCAAAAACTGCGCCGTACATTTCATAGCAACGGCGATACATGGCTTTCGTTACCGGGTCCAGCGAACCCCGACGTGCCAGCAACATGCTGTAACGCTTGGCTAGTACTTTGCTCATTTCTCAATCCCCCGTGCGTGTTGCGTTGTGGTTAGGCGCGAGCAGTGAGGATTTGCACCGGGACATTCCACGTGTCGCGCCATTCGTTGCGCATGAGGTGCGCGGCGATGCCGCCTGCCGGCACATGTTCCGGAGCGTCAAGCGGACCGCCCATGCTGAAGAAATGGGAACCCTCGTCGACGAACGTTTCGTCAAGGTGGCGAAGGCGATTTGCAGCATAGCCAGTACCCTTGATCGATTCGGCACGACGCGCGTGCACTTGCTTTACTGTTGCCAGAAGTTGCGCCATTTCTCTATCCCCTTTGCGTGTTGCGTTGTGACAGGGGAATCGTAGCCAGCATTTGGCATCGATGCAAGAAATACTTATGCGTGGTAAGTATTTTTTAACTTACCCGCCCCCGCACCTTAGTCCGGACGGCATCCTCCGCCACCCTCTCGATGTTCTCCAGCGCGCCGATGATCTCCGCGATTTCTCGGCCGTGCTGGAGGGGCAAGGGGCGCTTCCCGGTGCCGTGGCAGGGCCGGCAGATCTTGTCCGACAGGCGCTGGGTGCCGGGGAATAAGTCAAACTTCCGCCCGAAGCAGTGCGGGCACACCGGGCAGATGTAGTATTTCAGGGCCGTGCCCGAGATCCGGATCAGGTCGCGGACCTTCAGCTTCCACCTGCGCTTCAGATTCAGGTGCCGGGCGACCGCCACAGCGGCGCGCTCGGCTTCCTTGTACGCCGCTGGGTTCTGCGCCAGGTGCAGGTTCACCATGGCGCTCGCCGCGGAGTTGGCCCTCGCAGTCATTCCAAGGGCGATGATGTAGTCGACATCGCTTGTCCCGCGCTTGATGCTCAGGTCGCGCGAGCCCATGGCCGTGGCCAGTCGTTCAAGGGTATTGGGAGCGTCGATCATGCCTTTTTCGTCTTTGGCTTGGTGACTTCGGAAATTCGGCCCTCGGCCGTGGTGTAGCGCGCTTGGCAACTGCAGCACTCGCGGCGCCGGATGATGCGGTTCTTCACTGGATGCGGGCGGGAGTTGACGACGCGAGTTTCGCCGCCGCAGGCTGGGCACCTCATCGGGCAACTCGCTTCCCGGTTTCCCGGATCTCGATGCCGCGCAAGACTTTCATCATGTGGCGCTTCTGGCGGTACCCTTCCGTCACGAAGCCCTTAAAGTCTTCAATGACCTCCGCGCCGGCCTCCAGATAGACGAAATCCGCGACGTAGAAGCAAGGGCGGATCGTCTTTCCATTGATGGTCGTACCCGGCAGCAGCTCGAATGGCACTTGGCAGCGCAGGTTCTCGATGAGCCCGGCCCGCTCCAGGTGGCGCAACTCAACGTAGCGCGCGGCCTCGCCCTGGCTGTCAAAGGTGCGCCCATCCACGGCGGTCTTCTTGGCGCCGTATTTGTTCCGGCGCTCGCGCACCACCGAGGCGCCGTCGACCTGCTGCAGGCGCTGGGCGATTTCGGCGGCTTGTTTGCGGCTCCAGCGCGCCATCAGGCTTGATCCCCGGACATCGCGGCCAGGCGCTGCGCTGCGGCCTGCAGCCGGGCATTGAACCAGCGGCGAATCACGTAGGAGCGCGTGATCGAGATGGCCGTGTAAATCAGCCCCATCAGGAAGTTCGCACCCGGCGATATATGCATGCCAAACAACGGGAAAATCAGAAAATTGGCCGTGAAATTGACGCCGAAACCAATCACGACGTTGATGACGGCCTCATAGAGCGAGCCAAGGCGGGTCTGCGTCATCACTGGCCCTCCGCGCGACCGTCCGCGATGGTGTGGGGCCGCTGCGCGATGTGCTTGTACTTCTCGCGCAGATCCGCCATCGTCGCCTGGACGAACTCATAGGTGTCACGCACCCCAACGATTGGCGGGCGGTCGTCGGTGAGCTTGCCGGCGGCCTTGGCATCCAGCAGGATCGCCGCGCAGGCCATGATGTTGCCGAGATGGTGCGTGCCGTCCACTGGATCCGTTTCCTCGCCGCTCATGTAGGCGTCCAGGTGGCGCTGCATGGCCGACAGATAGACCGAGTTGCGCACGCCGGCCGCGCGCCAGTTCCAGGCTTGGTACTTGCACATGCCGGCGAACTGGGCCAGCGCCCAATGGGCCTTGGCGATCGGCGAGAGCAGCCACAGCGGCACCTTCTTGTCGCCGATGGCGTCCTTCGGGTTGGTGTCCTTGGTGGCGCCGGGCTCGGCCACGGTGAAGCCGGCGCTCTGGAGGGCCTTCTCCGCGCCATCGAGAACTGGCAGGAGCGCCGCCTCCTCGGCCGCGCGCGTGCTGCGCCGGAATTCCTCATCCACCCGCGCCCATTCCCGATTGGCTGCGCTCGCTGTCGTCATGGCTCAGCCCTCCGCCTTGGACTTGCGCAGGGCGAACCCCACGAACTCGCGCACGCGCTTGCCCGGCGAGAACTTCACCACCTTGCGGGCCGCGATCTCGATGCGCTCCATCGTCTTGGGGTTGTGCCCCACGCGCGGCTTGCGCTCGACCACCTCCAGCACGCCCATGGCGTAGAGCCGGACCTGGCCGTTGTTGGCGATCTCTTCCTCCGCCACGTCGACGTAGGCGGTCAGCATGCGCTTGGCCACGGTCTTGGTTACGCCAGTGCGCTCGGCGATGCGTTCAATCCAGTCATTGCGCTGCATAGTGCTCCTACTGCCTCTCGAAAATTAATCTTTGCGGGCCGGCGCGCTCCACCGGACCCCGCGTTCAGCGCCAAAGGCGAAGATGAGTTCGCGCACACTCAAAGCAGAAACCCCCGCTCTTGCATGAAATCGATCGGGTGTTTCGCATACTTCGATTGATTGCATGGCTTACACAACAGTTGCGCGTTATCGTCAGAATTTTCACCCCCTAGCGCGAGAGGGATTATGTGGTCGAGATGCATATCTGAAATCTTGAACTTCTCCCGACAGCATGCGCAATGACCACCTTGCAGATCAAACAGCTTTTTCTTAATTCCGGGAGATAGCTTCCCGCCGTTCTGCCGCTTCCTTGCCCTTCTGTTGTGCTCGTACTCTGCCCTCTTGTCTGGGTTCGCTGCGAACCATGCGCGAGACTGCTCTCTCGCCAAATCCGGGTTCGCCGCCCTCCGTCTCGCGTTCTGCTCCTTTGCTTTCCCGGGGTTCCTCGCACGATAATCCGCCGAACGCTGGGCCTTTATCCGCAAAAACTCAGGATCCGAGGACTTTCTTTTATATGCCTCTGCTTGTTGCGCGAGCAGCCTCTCCTTGTTTTCAAGATAACGCTGCCGCGAGCGCGCGTTCTTTCTCGCCCGCAACTCTTCTTCAGAGAATATTTTTGGTGTAGGCATGAAGAGGAACCCCTTTATCTACGCAAAAGACTAACGAGTACTCTATAAGACTTGCCCCGCGCTTTTTGCTCATCAGTGCGGTACTTTCCCGGATATTTACAAACTCCCCTTCTAACCCTGGGACTATTTCCGCTTGCTCCTTTGTCGCGATTGCGTGGCCCGACACAAGGAGCACCTTCCATTGCGCAGCATTTCTCCGCCTTCCCGCCCACTCAACATCAGATTTCCCCAAGTCGGAGCAGATCGCATGAAACTTGGCGTTCTGGTCTAAGCTGCGCGTCGGCTCGGCGACGGTCACGACATAGCCCTCAGGCGCAGCCTTGACGGCCTGCACTGCGCCGGCGCGGGCCTGCGGGTGGACCAAGCGGAAGAGTTGCTTGTTCATGCCATCGCTCCCGCCGTCCACGGCCACTTGTCCCACTCCCTGACGTAGCCGAACAGCCAGTTGCGGTGATGATTGCCGCCGTCCGAGTACGGGCAAAAGGCGATCCCGGTCTTGCAGGCGAGCGTAAATGCATCCCTGCCCTTAAAGCCGATCGCCGCTACCGGGCCGCCGGGGCCAGGACGGAACTTCACCAAAACCTGTGGCTCGCTCATCCCCGCGCCCTCTTCGCGCGCCGCACCCGCCGACCCACCGCCGCGCGCCACTGGCGCCAGAACCACAGCGCCGCGGCGAAGCTCATGCCCGCCGGCAGCAGCAAGGAAAGCACTGCCAATGTCTGCAGCAAGGTCATGCGGTTACCTCCTCGTGCTGTTCGTTGTGGACTGGCGCGCAGCCTGAGGAGCGAGCGAGCCTAAACGCCTCCTCAGGACTTCTACCCTCTCGTCGCAATCGCCGGTGCGCGCTGTAGTAATCCAATCCCAACTCCTCGCACCACTCCACGAGCAGCCTTGTCCTTCCCATGTAGGTAACGCTGATCGTGTTTCGGCGGTTCCGCGTCTGCGTGGTCGGGGTAGCCCACTCGCAGTTTTCCGGGGAGTAGGGGCCATTCACCTCACGACGCTCAAGCGTAAGCCCCGATGGCTTTTCGCCCATATCAGCAAGGAAGTTCTCGAAGGAATTCATCCACCGATCGCACATCGTGATGCCGCGGCCGCCATACTCGGTGTAACTCTTATCGACTTGGCAGGTGCACCGCCTTTTGGCACCCTGCCAGGACTTATATGTGGCAGTTCCGGTCATGTAGTGAGTTGCGTTACGAGCGCCATTTCGAGTGGCTTTTTCCCTCTTCAAACAACCGCAACTTTTGGTGTTTCCGGACGCAACTGATCTTTGGAGGATGCGCTTGAGCGTCCCGCACGAACACCGGCAGACCGCATACTTGCCCTCGATTTCAGTTACCTCCAGACGGCCATAGAGCTTGCCCACCTGAATCCCGTTACAGTTCATGTCGCGTTGCTCCTTATCCAATCCCGCCGGGCCGCCGCTTGGTCCGCGGCGATCGGCGCGTGCTTGTCGCAGTTGCGCGCCTGTTCCGCCGGCTCCCAGTGCAGCGCCAGGGTTTCCTTCGCGCACCTCCCCATGCCGATGCGCGCGTGGGCTACGTCGCTCGCTCGGTAGTGCGCCTCACCCTCGGCCGTGCGGGGCTTTAGGGTGAAGTGCTGGCAGGAGATGCAGGTGACTGTCATGCGTGAGCCGGGTCCGCCATGCCGAGCGCGCTGCGCGCCATCTTCGCCGTCATGAAGGCCAGCTTCTCACCGGCTTTCTGGCGATCCAGAATCCGCTGCGCCCACAACTTGTTGCCCGGCACCCTGGTGGTGGCACGCACTTGTTCTACGGCAGCCTTCACCCGCTCGGGGTCCGCGCGGGTCTGCCCGGGAGCCGGCAGGGCCACGAGGCGCGGCGGCACAGGCTGGACTCCGCCCGCCAGCACCGAATCCAGCGCGGCGGTGAAGCGCTTGATGAGCGAGTCGCGCGAAGAGTTGAGCATCTCGAACTCGCCAACCTTGATCGCGGCCCAGTAGAAGGCGGGGTTGGTCCACTCGTCCCTACCTTCGGCGCGGAGGCGCAGTTGCTGCGCGGCTTCGTAGAGTGCCGAGTCGTAGTCGACCTGAGGGCGGCAGATTTTCAAGAACCGCGGGAGCGTCGGCGGCGCGTCGACCGATTTCAGCGCAGCGACGCCCTGCCTCAATTCCTCGCGCGACAACTGCGCCAACTCCACGCCCCACAACCGGCGAACCGTCGTGAGATCCGTTCCGCGCCACATGTCAGCAAACTTTGAGCCGTACATCGCGGACATCTTCTCGAACAGACTGTTCACCCAAGTTTCCGGCACGGCGTCAGCCGGCCAATCAATCGACGAGGCGGGCTTCAACGTCGAATGCGTCATCGGTGCGTTCATAGGTCGGCTTCCTGCCGGTCAGCCCGGCGATAGTGTCGGCGCGCTCTTGCGCCCAGTCAGTGGAGCGTGGCCCGCTGCCATGGCCGGCTGCGCGCGGAGCGCGGTCCTGTGCCCGAGCGAACCAGTTGGTGAGAAATCGCTTGTAGTTGGATTTGGCGTTAGCCGGGTTGGCAACCAGCCATGCCCCTGCCCGGTTGATCTCGCGAAGCAGATCGAGCGCCGGATAGGCGTCGGACCATAGCTGCGTCAGTTGCGGCGTGATGCCAGAGAACTTTCCCGTTTCCAGGTTGAAGCCCAAAGCCGAGGCTCGCGCGTTTACCTTCTTCTTGTTCTTGATAGGTTCTATGACAGGTTCATGCCCGGCATTTTCTGCCGGTGGTAACGCACCTTTTTTGCCTGAGGCAGAAATTGCCGGTGGTTGTTTTTTGCCTGAGGCAGAAATTGCCGGTTGATCGTCGCAGTCGTCATCGCCGAATCCCTCATAAATCGAAGGGCCGCAAGACGTTTCCTCAAGTGGGAAAGTCGCTGGGGGCATGCTGAGGTTCAGCCACATGGCATCGGTCGTGCGCGTGCCATCCGGGCGGAACCGGCGCTTGCGTTGGATGTAGCCGCCGCTCTCCAGGTCATCCAGGTGATCGCGCAGAGCGCGCAGGCTCATACCCACGCGGCCTGCGAGTTTTGGTTGCGACGGAAAGCAAAAGCCGTTCTCGTCTGCGTACTGAGCAATGCCTGTCAGCACCCACTTTCTTCCGGGAGGGCCGCCCGGGCTTTGATCCCAGGCCCAGGCCACGGCTTTGAAGCTCATGCGGCCGACCCGTTACAACCCGTTACCGGAAAAGCACTCTGGAATAAGTGTTTCTTGCTTAAACTTACGCTCATGGATGGCGCCCCGTGCGCGAAACTGCGCATCCCGTGCTGGAAATGGGGTGTCGGGCGCGCCGCTTTGCACGGGAAGAAAGCGACTGGGCTGGCCTGCCTGCCCGACTGGGAACCGTTGGCACCGCTGCGTGGACTCAGCCTTTTGGCCGATGCGCAAAGCTGGCGCCGCGCCTAAGGTTATCAAATAAAACTTACTCTTGCCAAGTTTAACTTGGCACGTATCATCATTTCGTCGTTGCTTCTGCGCAAGTGGAAGCTCGGCCGGATAGGCTGGGAGGCTCTTTTCTGGTCGGTGATGAACGATGAAATCGTTGGGTGGAGGCCCAAACAGACATGAAGCTGAACGAGCAGATCGGGATTGCGAGGGAGGCGCGGGGACTATCCCGCGACGATCTCGCAGAGCATTTAGGGGTCTCGAAAACTTCCGTGGTGTGGTGGGAAGAGGGCAAACACGCCCCTCGCCTTCCCATGCTGCGGAAGATCGAAACCATCCTGGAAACCAAGTTCAACGCTACCGGGACTGAGCTCGCTGAGGGTCAATCAGCAGCTTTTCCCGGCGTGTCTCCGCAGGACGTGCAACTTGCCGTTGCCATCTCGCGGCTGCCGGCAGCCCAACGGCTTGCCATCCAGACGCTGGTGGAGGCCAGCGCGCCGGGTGGTGTGCCCGCGGGTGACGCAGTGAAACCGTTCACCGAGATGGTGGAGAACGAGACGCCCCGAAGACCAACTCAACAAGGGCGGAAAATCGTTCATGCAACAGAAGACGGTAGTGAATCACTCGGGGTTGAGCGACAACGTAGTGCGCCTCGAAAAAAGGCGACAACAGTTCGTCATCATTGAGCAACTTGAGCAAGCGCTCGCACTTGCGCGCGCCGGGGAGGTAGATGGCCTCTTGATGGCATTGGCCATCACAGGGGGGCGCCAGATGCGCGCAGCATCCGGGGCTTTTGTCGAATGCCCCGAGGCTGGCGTGGAGGCAGCCTTGGGGATGGCGACCCGGCTCGCAGGAGGGTAACGAAGAGGTGAGAGTGAGACAAAAAATTCAGCTACCGCAAAGTTTTACTTGCGCACGATAAGTTTCTTTAGTTTAATGGCATCCATGCGGTAGCGCATGGTGCCAAGCATCATGCCGCCCCGCCTTGTGCGGGGTTTTCTTTTGTGCCTACCCCAAGCGATACCAGCGAAACGTTGATCGCCGTGCCGTGAAATGCAGCCAACCTCCGGCGCCGGACTGGGTTGGGATTCGGCAGAGTAAGCAACGTGACTTTCCCGGGGAGAGACCGGGAGGCCTTTTGAATGGCGGTTGCGCTCAGCCACCAGCCAGAAGACCTCCGTATTGCGCGTGCGGCCGGCAGATGCCGGGATCTCCCCCAGGTTTGATACTGCCTGGACAGCCCAACGAGGTAGGGTAACGCGCTAGACCTCTGTGCCGGCTCGCGCTCGGGCCGCACATCGAAGATCCTGCGCCGCGGGCTTTTCGATGTGCTTAACAGGAGTGAAAGCATGGCATCAAACGTGGAGGAGCGCATCAAGCGCGTGGTGGCGGAGCAATTTGGCGTGGCTCTGGCATGCGTCAAGAACGATTCGAATTTCGTTGACGACTTCGGCGCCGATTCCCTGGATGCAGTCGAGCTCGTCATGGCTCTGGAAGACGAATTTGGCGGCGAGATCTCCGACGACGAAGCCGACAAGATTGAAACGGTCCAACAAGCGATCGACTACGTCAACGCTCACGTTCCGGCCTGAATGATGGTGACAGCCTGGAGAGACGGGCATATGGAGCGATCGTCTATCGGTCAGGACACCGGGTTTTCATCCCGGTAAGCGGGGTTCGATTCCCCGTCGCTCTACCAGTTTTTGGGGTGTTAGCTCAGTTGGTTAGATCGCCGGCCTGTCACGCCGGAGGCCGCGGGTTCGAGTCCCGCACATCCCGCCAGCATTGCAGTAGTGACGAGCCGATAGACGTTGCGCGATGGACAGGAGTAGCGCGGGGAGGAGCACCAAATGCCGCGAACAAACGATGGGATCGCAAAAACGATGAGGCGCCGAGGACGGAAGGCAGATGCCGTGACAGCCGGGAGAGACCGGCACCCTGAAACATGGATAGCGGGCGGCTGATCACCGCCGGAATGCTCGGACAGCTGGAGTAGCGCCCAGCATCCATGCTTGAGGGTGACAGCCAGGAAGCGCGCACAACGCCGTGGGCCAAAAGCTAATGCGGCGCCGGCATGGGATGCCGGACAGAAGCCGTGCTTACTGCCGCCGCGAGAGCGGATTCCCTCAATAATCGCACCCGCTCCAACCTGCAAGGATACGGCAGGCCATCACCGGGCAAAGTGATGGGAGGTTAGACGGCGACTCCGCAAGCCGTACGTGTCTGGCGGAATGCGGAGAGCGCGCCAACGCTTGATGCTGACAGCCGGGAACAGTACCGGCACCTTCACGCATGGCGATTGGTGCAGATCAGCGCACCCCGGGCACTGTAGTTAAAGTGGCACCAGTCGCCATGACGTGAGGGTGCGTTACGACAGCAGCGATCAAGGTGCGAAAGCAGGGCCGCGCCCTTAAACCTTGGTCGCAGCCGCGGGTGGGAATCCTGCAGCACCCACCACATTGCCTGCCGCTCACATGACGGTGTGAGCCTCGGGTGATCTAGGAAAGGCGCGGTAAATCTCGTGAAAAAACCGCGCGCCCCTCCACAAGAGGCCAACCCGGAGTTGGATAGCAAAGAGAGGCCGAGAGTAGCGGTAAGCCTGGGGACGCCCAGGCCCTTCATGTTTGGCGACTGGTGCGCCTGCAGCGCAGCCGTTGCCGGAGTCGGCCGTAAAACCGCCAGCCGCCAAACACGAGGGAATGCGCAGTGCTGATGCGCTATATGGCCAACACCCAATCCAGATGGGAAAGTCGCGTGCGGCTTGTTGGCCTTCTGGTATGCCGGGGATCAGTGCCGGCCCCTCTACCCTATTCCGTCACGCAATTGACCGTGCCCGTCACCGAGAACGGCACGCGATCGCACCTGGTGCGCACCGGGGCGCTGGGCGCGGCGTGCGCCCGGGATGGCATCCAGCCAGATGGCGAACTGTCATAGGGCATCGGCCATGCTGGGCCCGAGCTGGAGCGCGACACCTCTACCCTCATCCTCGCCTCGTCTCGACGATCAAGAATGGCAATGATGGCGTCCTTGGCGCGGTCTTCTGAAATCGCCTTGCGATCCAGTGCCTCGGTAACCTGCCACAGCGACTTGAGAGCGAGGTTGGTGATATTCACGTACACCGCCGGGTCGTCGCCGGATCGCTCAACCGCATAGACAGAGCAGACGGCGGCGAGCCGGGCCGGCATCTGAATGTAGGGATTGCAGAAGCGATCAATCTGCTCTCCCGTTGCGCGCACCCGCTGGGTCTTCGTCTGCTTGGCAAACGCCAGGCCGAACTGGGCATCCTCTGTCGGCCCGGCCGCCGCGGCACAGCTCGCAATCAGCGCGGCCAGCGCGCCGGCAATCCATCTCGCGGCCATTGTTCGCTCCCTGTTGTTGGCTCGTGCGCTGAATCATATATCCCACGTCCGAGCGGTAAATCCCTCCGACTGGGTGGAATTTGCAACCAAGTTTTGCTTGGTGGATCGTAAGTTTTACTTGTACTGAGTAAGATATTCACGCATCATTGACAGTGTGTTCCGGCGGGTCTAAGATTCCCATCATCACTGAGACAAAGGTGATACGGGCTTGGTCGTCCGGAACAGTTGGCGCAACTAACAAAGCCGCGCCGAAATTGCATGCGGCTTTTTTGTTTGCGATCGCTTGGCATCATCTCCTATGGTGGGCCGGGCGGGGACACCCGCAAGGGTGTGCCGGTGCCAACTACCGGTCGACCAACCCCGTTTCGGTCCACCACCCCGTTTGGTCGCGGGGCGGCGGAATCAAAACCGCTTAGTTGGAGCCCATCATGCCGGCACCGTCCCTCCTGTCGTTCAATTTCCAAGAATCTAATTCAGTCCGCGTTGTCATCGTTGATGGCGAGCCGTGGTTTGCTGCAACCGACGTTTGCAGGATCCTCGGGTACCGCGACGCCTTCAATGCGACGCGTCTCCTGGACGAGGATGAAAAGGGTACTCACATTCTGAGCACCCTTGGTGGCGAGCAAGTACTGTCCATCATAAACGAGTCAGGCCTCTATGCCCTCGTCATTCGCAGCCGCAAGCCAGAAGCGAGGCGCTTCCGTAAGTGGGTGACCTCCGAAGTCATCCCCTCCATCCGCAAGACCGGCAGCTACACCCTGCCCTCCCAACTTCCCCGCATCACCCACCCCGAGCCCCAACCGGCCCACCCCATCAAGCCGTCCGACTACAAGAATCTTGAAGGGCGCGTCCATCTCCTCGCGGGCTACTTCGGCAGGAAAGAATCCACCAGCCGCGCCATTTGGGCTCACCTGCGCGAGCAGCTCGGCGTGCGCGTGACGATCCGCAACCTGCCCGCCGACCGGCTCGATGATGCGCAGCAGATCCTCTCCGACCTCCAGACCAGCGTGCGGCCCTATATCCGCGCGCGCAACGAGTTCGACCGCGCCTGGCTGCAACGCCTGCTGGGCGGATCCGCAAGCACTGACCTCCTCCACTGATTGACCGCCGGGCGCCGAGCGCGCCCATCCGTGCGCTATCGCACGCAGCCGCCCGCATTTCTCGAATAAGTTTTCCTTGCATGCGTAACTTATTTTGAATAAGATACTCGTAACGGGTAAGCGTGCAGCCCGAACGGCACGCGAAGGACTGGAGATCGCCATGCATCTGAACACTGCGCCCTGCGCAAATTCGCAGTACTTAGCTGCCTACCTCCGGGAGGAGGGCAAGGAATATCGCCGCACGACATGGGCCGAGAAGGAAGCCGAATCGATGCTGACTCAAATGCAGCCGCTCAATCCGGACGCCATCGATGAGGCCTTGAGCGAGGTCATGAACTCGCCGAAATCACCGGATCGCGCCGCGGTGCTGGCGGCCTTCGCTGGCAGCGATAACGCGGCACTCGGCACGGCAGTTCGCGCCGCCGTTTCGAACTACTGGCTTGCCTACTGCAAGACCAAGGCTGAAGAGGCCTATGACGATGGAGCTGCGGAACCGGATTCCGATGCCGAGCGTGAAGCGCTGAACGAGCGCCGCGAAATGGCTTACGAGGACTGATGCCATGCCCAAGACCATTGAAATCAAGGGCTTCATCCACGCACGTATCAGTTCGTGGAAGCCCGAGGCGCCGCAATACGAGTTCTTCAGCAGCGAAGACATGTCGGGCCTGAATAGCAAGAACACTACCTACGTCATGGTCAAGCCAGTGACGTTCGCGGTGGAGATCCCCGACACCGCACTGGACTATCGCACTGCGCGCATTGCTGCGCTCGAGAAGGAGGAGATCACGATACGTGCGCACCTGGCGAGACGTGTCGCGGAAATCCGGGAGGAGGTGTCGCGCCTCACTGCCATCGAATGCACGCCTGCGGAGGTGTCGGCATGAATCACGCCATTGCCGATGCCTTCGACAAGGCCAGCGGTGCGAAGACGCCGTGGAACCCCTCGCGCAGCGCCATTGCTCGCGTCAAGAACCCATTGCCGGCGCCCGTCACCTGCCCGCACTGCGGTGCTTCCGTGGAGATCGTCAGCAATGCGCTGATCTACGGGCGGGAGTATGGCGAGTGGCCTTGGGCGTTCATGTGCACGGGGAAGTTCTGCGATTCCTACGTGGGCATGCACCCGTTAACCGGCATCCCGCTGGGCACGCTGGCCGATGGCCCGACGCGCGAGGCCCGCAAGCGTGCCAAGGCGGCATTCAACCCGCTTTGGCAAGCCAAGGCCATGACGCGCAGCGAAGCCTATGCGTGGCTCGCCCAGGCGCTGGGCATTGTCAACGTCGGTGAGTGCCACATCGGATGGTTCGATGTCGACCAGTGCCAGAGAGTGGTAGAGGCCTGCGCAAGCCGGCGGAATCAAGGGGAGAAGAACTCATGCCCCGCCTGATCGAAACCCTCAAGGTAGTCGGCGTCATCGTCTTCATCATCGCCGCCGCCCTTCTGGCCCAGCACCTGGATGAACGAAGCGAACGGGAGGCCGCCAGCCTGGCGCGAAGCATGTGACAGAAGACCCCTACTTTGACGATTGGGTGCGCCAGTTGAAGGCGCAGGGATACCGACTCACCGGCCACTGGCTTGCGAATGGCGAGCCTGAGATGGTCAGAATCCACTGAGGCAATCATGCAAGCAGCTACCGCAACACAAACACTCGGCAACGTCACGCCGATCAGCGCCGCCACCGGTGCGCTGGCCCTGCCCGCCGAGGAGCGCCGTGCCCTCGCGCTCAAGGTCATGGGCGACTCGCTCTATCCGGGCGCCAAGCCGGAAAGCGTCGTCATGGCCTACGAGTACTGCCAGGCCCAAGGGCTCGACCCGCTCCTCAAGCCGGTCCACATCATGCAGGTGTCCGTGAAGGGCGCGAAGGATGCCCGGGGGCGCGATTCGTACGACAAGCGCGACGTGATCCTGCCGGGCATTGGCTTGTACCGCACGATGGCTGCGCGCACCGGCTGCTATGCGGGCATGACCGAGCCGGAGTTCGGGCCGAACGAGATCCTTGGGTACCGCCGCAAGGTGTGGGAGGAAAACCCCACCACGGGCAAGAGCAGCTCCCGCTGGGTTGATGAGGAACTCACCTACCCCGCCTGGTGCAAGATCACCGTCCGCAAGATCGTGGCCGGCGTCATCTGCGACTTCACGGCGGTGGAGTACTGGCTGGAGAACTACGCCACCTCCGGCCGCGACACGGATGCACCGAACGAGATGTGGCGCAAGCGGGTGCGCGGGCAGCTCGCCAAGGTCGCCGAGAGCCAGGCGTTGCGCAAGGCCTTTCCCGAAGTGGGTGCCCTGCCCACCGCCGAGGAAATGGAAGGTCGCGTTATCGACCTGGATTCCTATCAGGCGATGAGCGGCCGTGGCGACGGCGAGCACGAAGCCGGTGACGAGCCGCGCGCCAGCAAGCCGCTGCCCCGTCGTAAGTCGGAAGTTCAGCAGGCCGAACTGCAGATGGACCCGGAGCCGAAGCACGAAGTCACCGACGTGCCCTTCACGGAATCGCAACCGCAGGCCGAGGCGAAGCCCACCGCCCAGCCCGCGCGCCGTCAGCCCGCGCCGGAGAAGTCCGCCGACGCAAGCCCGGTGGCCACGGCCGGCATGCTGGGCCTGCTCCGGGTGAAGGCCAAGCAGGGCAACCTCACCGAAGCCGATCTCATGAAGCGCGCCGGCGTCGACGCCTTCGAGAGACTGACCATCGTGCAGGTGAACGGCCTGCTCGCATGGATCGCCAACCCGCAGGAGTAATGCCATGACCACCAGCAAGACCAAGATCCCGACCATCACGCCCGTCTCGTCCTCCAACCTGGCCGGCTACCACTATGACCCCGCCAAGCAGGTGTTCACGGTGAAGTTCTCCAGCGGCACGCACTACGCCTACTCGGGCGTGTCGGCAAAGACCATGAAGGGCTTCCACGAGGCGGAGTCGAAGGGCTCCTTCTTCGCCCGCGAGATCCGCAGCAAGCACGCCCACGAGCGGCTGGAGGAGGAAGCGTGATCTATCCGGGCCTCACGTTCGATGAGCCGACGCATACCTATCGGTTCCAAGGCAAGGAAGTGCCGAGCGTCACGCAACTGCTGGACACTGCGCTCTACAACTTCGCCATGGTCCCGGAGGACTTGCTGCAAGCGGCGGCGGATCGCGGCACTGCGGTTCACCTGGCTACCGAGCTGTACGACCAGAACGACCTGGACGAAAGCAGCCTGGAGCCGGAGTGGGTGCCGTACCTCGATGCGTGGAAGAAGTTTCGCGCGGAATCGGGGTTCGAGATCGACTTCATCGAGCGCAAGGTCTTCCACCCCACCCTGCACTACGCCGGGACCATCGACCGCGGCGGCGTGATGAGCGGCAAGCGCTGGCTGATCGACATCAAGACCACCAGCGTCGTGTCTCATGCGGCTGGGGTCCAGCTCGCAGCCTACGAGAAGGCGGCCCGCGAGAACGACGAGATTTACAAGAGCGCCCGCAAGGTTCACCGCGGGGTTGTGCAACTGAAGAACAACGGCACCTACCGTCTCGTGCCGTTCAAGGAAGAAAGCGACTGGAACACCTTCGTCGCCCTACTGAACCTCCACAACTGGAAGAAAAATCATGGAACTGCTTAAATCCCTCGCCACCCTGACCGCCCCGAAGGCTGACGATCTGCTGGCCGATGCCAATGCCTCGCACGAAATCGCGCATGCCATGGTGATTGACAGCGATGAGATGTTCGAGTTCGCCGGCAAGGAACTGCAGGACATCAGCACCAAGATCTCGGCGCTCGAAGAAAAGCGCATGGCCATCACCCGCCCGATGGACGCCGCCAAGAAGGCCGTGATGGCTCTGTTCAGCCCGGCAATCGAGCGCCTCACCGAGGGCAAGGTCTTCATCAACAACGGCATGCTGGTCTACACCCGCAAGAAGCAGGCTGAAGCTGCCGAGGCCCAGCGCAAGGCCGATGCCGCTGCCGCCGCGGAGCGCGCCAAGATCCAGCAGCGCGCCGAGCGGGCCGAGGCCTCCGGCAAGGTCGAGAAGGCTGAGGATCTGCGCGAGCTCGCCGCCACCACCGTCGCGCCCGTGGTCCGCATCGAAGCCGCCAAGGTCAAGGGCGTGAGCATCAAGGCCAACTGGCAATTCGAAGTGACGGACCCGAGCCTGATCCCGCGCGAGTTCCTGATGGTGGACGAGAAGAAGATTGGCCAGGTCGTCAAGGCCATGAAGGAAGCGACCAACATCCCGGGTATCCGCGTGTGGGATGCCGGCACGGTCTCGGCTCGCCGCTTCGGCTAAGGGCCTGACCATGGGCACCGCACCGGGGGCGCAGCGTCTGCGTAGGCTGCGCCACAAGGCAGAACTATCGCAGACATTGTTTTGGGGACGCATCGGCGTTAGCCAGCAGCGAGGCAGCCGCTACGAGACCGGAGCCGAGATGACGAAGGACGTGACGCTCTTGGTCGAGCTGGCCTATGGATGCATTCCCCTGTTCACGCTTGCCAAGCTCCGCGACATGCAGTTGGACGATTTTATGCGCGAGCAAGGTTTCGTTAGAAAGGAGAAGTGAAAGTGGCATCAGTAAACAAATGCATCCTCGTAGGAAATTGCGGTGCCGACCCTGAAACTCGGTACTTGCCCAGCGGTGACGCCGTGACCAACGTTAGCCTGGCGATGACCGATCGCTACAAGGACAAGCAGACCGGTGAGGCGCGCGAACATACCGAATGGATCCGCGTGAACTTCTTTGGAAAACTGGCTGAGATCGCCGGCCAATACCTGAAGAAGGGTTCGCAGGTCTACGTCGAAGGGTCCATCCGGACGCGCAAGTGGCAGGATCAGAACGGCCAGGATAAGTACAGCACCGAGATCCGCGCCGATGTCATGAAGATGCTGGGCTCGCGCCAGGGCGGCGATGATGACGGCGGATCCGGCGGGCAGCAACAGCGACCGCAGCAGCAGGGCCAGCAGCGTCAAGCCGCCGGCCAGCAGCGCCAGCAGGCACCGCAAGGTGGCCAGCGTCGACAAGCCCCGCCGCAGGACAACGGGTTCGAGGGCATGGACGACGACCAAATCCCTTTTTAGACGAAGGGCGCCAGCGACCAGCAGCGAGAGCCGCCGGCTCATTTTTTTGAGCCGGTGAATAAGTTTTGCTTGCGCTGTATAACTTTGTTTCTTAAACTGGCTGAGTCGTTTTTCAGAAATTCAGCCACGCGCCGAACTCCCTCGGCGCCTTTGTCGGAGAACCCATGAACGGAAAGAAAGCGAAGCAGCTCCGCGCTCTGGCGCGCGAGGGCACGGACGGGGCCAAGCCACTGTCGCAGGCGGCTAAACACGTCTATGCGCAAACGAAGCAGATCTACAAGGGCCTCACCGAGCCCGAGCGCAGCGCGGAGCGCCGGATCATCGTTGAGAACGCCTCGGTCGCAGCATGAGCCACAGCGTGAGAAAGCTCACCCTCCTCACCGCCGCGATGGCATTCGCCGCGTCGCTTACGTCGCCGGCCTACGCAGCACCGGGCCAGTGCCGTCGCGCAGGCGATCCCTACGGCGATCCCGTGGACTTCCAGCCTTCGGCCCCCTCCCAGCCGAAGCGCCAAGGAAAGCCCTGGGCTCGCAAGAAGGCCAACCGTCGATAGAGCCATGGGGCGCCGGAACCCTCCACCTCTGGCGCCCGTGGAGACCACATGAACGAACAACACCTCCTCGACCTGCTCCGCGAACTCGGCAAGCCTGTCCGGCGCCCCGAGCTGATGAGGCTCTCCGGTTTCTACGCGGAGGACCTGCTGGCGGCGCTTGATGCCCTGGTCCTGCGCGGCGACGTCGAGCGCGTGGACGACAAGTACCGCGCAGTCGAACGCAAGCCGGAGCCGGTCAAATCACCCTACCAGCCCGACTGGTGCGGGACGGAGTGGAAGCCGGACACCTTTACGCACTGGCACCGCTGCATGGAGTCCAGAAAGATGGGGATTAGCTGACATGAACCCTCCTAGCAGACAACTCACATTGCGGCGCATGGATGCCATTCTCGCGCTGCTACGCACGGGCGATCGAACCATCTATGAAATCGCCGACCACGTTTGCATCATCCCCGAGCACGTCCGCTCTCGCTATGTGAAAGTATTGATCGCCCAGGGCAAAGCTCACATTTGCCGCGCCGTGATCCGCCGGGAGGCTGCCAGCCCCAGTCCGCGCGTCGTTTTCGCCTATGGCCCACCACCAGAGGGCGTGCCCCACAACTACGGCGCCCAATTCACCCGCGCCCGCGGCGAGGCAGTGGGCGCGACCCGCAACTTCCAAGAGCTGTCGCTGACGCCGGTCCTCGCTGCGCTGGTCGATGGCGAGCGCGAGGTGGCCGAGATTTCGAATGTGACCGGCATCCATCCGCACAACGTAAAGCTGCGTCTGGACCACCTCATCGACGCGGACCGGATCCATGTTTCCGAGCGGGAGATTCGCGACGGATACCCGAAGTTCCTCTACGCCCTTGGGCCTGCACCGAAGGCCATGCCGCGCGGCACTGAGAAGCAATACGCCTACTGGCGCAAGAAGCACGCAGAGGCTGCGCGCAACGCGGATAACGCCCGCCGCCGGGCGGTGTACCGACGTAGCGCCCCGGACGTCGCCGCGTTCTGGATTCCGCGCCAGACCACCAACACCGAGATCCGAGCGTCAACTACCCCCGCCTGAAGGTTGGAGCTTGAAGGGCAACCAACAAGCTCGGGTTGACCAGGCAGAGCGGTAAACAGCCCGCTACGTTGCGAATAGGTGCAAGACCGACGTTGGGATGCTTCCTTAGTCCCAACCTCTCGAAGCCCCGGTTGCAGACAAGCGACAGGGTAAGCACGAAACGGATCGGGGCAGATCGCCGGTTCGCAACATTGCCGAAGGGAGACGCCCCGCAAGGGGCGCGTAACCAGGCCCGTAAGGGCGCCTATTTTGGAGAGATTGCCATGGCAGTCTTTGTGTTGGACAAGCACGGCAAGCCGTTAATGCCTTGCACCGAGAAGCGAGCGCGGTTGTTGCTCGAGCGCGGGCGCGCACGGGTGCACCGCCTGATGCCGTTCGCCATTCGGCTGATTGATGGACGCGTGGCTGACAGCGAGTTCCAGCCGTTGCGTCTCAAGCTGGATCCGGGGAGTAAGGGAACGGGCGTCGCCCTCGTTCGTGAGACAACTGACGTGAATGGCATCCGGCACGCCATCGTGCTGTCGCTGGCCGAGATCCTTCACCGTGGCCGGCAGATCAGCGAGGCATTGCTCGCACGACGCTCGATGCGCCAGGCCCGTCGCGGGCGAAAGACGCGCTACCGCGCATCTCGGTTTCACAATCGCCGCAAGCCCAAGGGGTGGCTGGCGCCCAGCCTGCGCCACCGCGTCGAGACCACCGTGTCGTGGGTTTCCCGCTTTCGCGCGCTAGCGCCAATCACGGCCCTCAGCACGGAGTTGGTGCGCTTCGACATGCAGGCGATGCAGCATCCGGAAATCTCAGGGATCCAATATCAGCAGGGGACGCTTCAGGGCTACGAACTGCGCGAGTACCTTCTCGAAAAATTCGGGCGAATCTGTGCATATTGTGACGCGAAGGACCGACCGCTCGAAATCGAGCACATCGACGCCCGCGCCAACAACGGGTCCAACCGGGTCTCGAATCTGACGCTGGCCTGCCGGCCCTGCAACCAAAAGAAAGGCGCTTTGCCACTCGAGGTATTCCTACACAATGACCCGCAGAGGGTCAGGCGAATCCGGGCGCACATGAAGGCACCACTGCGCGATGCTGCCGCAGTCAATGTCACCCGCTTCGCCTTGCTTGATGCGCTTAAAGCCACGAGCCTCCCAGTCGAGACCGGTTCCGGCGCCCAAACAAAGTACAACCGCCGACGTCTTGACATCCCGAAGGCCCACGCGCTTGACGCGGCGTGCGTTGGAGAGGTGCAGGCAATCTTGGGCTGGCAACGCCCTACGCTCTGCATCAAATGCACGGGGCGCGGCAGTTACCAGCGCACCCGGCTGACCGCAAACGGGTTCCCTCGCGGCTACCTGATGCGCAGCAAACGCGCGTTCGGGTTCCAGACGGGCGACATGGTTAAGGCCGAAGTCCCGGCGGGAAAGAGGGCCGGCACACACGTCGGTAGGGTTGCGATCCGGGCCACCGGCAAATTCAACATCCAAACCATAGGGGGAGCCGTGCAAGGCATCTCACATAAGTACTGTTCTATCCTTCAGCGCGGTGACGGATATGGTTATGCACTCGTAGCGCACTCACAAAAGAAGATCGAGTCGAGGACTGGGGCGACGCTACGCGTCGCGCGCTAAGGGGCCACCATGTCAGAACAGAAAGTCCTGATGCCCTCCGCCCTCACCGCAGAGAACGGCGCCAAGGCCCTGCTGAGCGGCGAGTTCCACGAGACGTTTAGCTCGGCCTGCCCGGCTTGCGGTGGCGATGTTGAGGAGGATGACTGCGGTGTTTGCGAAGGCAGCGGCACGGTCGAGATCCGCATTCCTGTGAGCTGGACCACGATCAAGGCCATCTACGCCATGGCCGTCGAGCACCTTGGGAGCCCCGCGTGATGACGCCGACCTCAAAGCAGATCGGACTGCTGCAGCACACCATCGGCGTGTCCGAGTGGCAGCGCGAGCCGCATCGCAATCACTTCGTCGCCGGCCCGGGCCACCATGACCAGAAAGACCTTGAGCAACTGGAGGCCGCCGGCCTGATGGGGCGCGGTCGCACGCCGAGCTTCATCCCCGCCGATAGCGTGGTGTTCATGGTCACGGAAGCCGGCCGCGCGTTGGCGATCGCCTCCCTGCCGGAGCCGAAGAAGCCGACGCGCTACGAGGAATACCTGCGCGCCGACGGGTGCGCGGGCGACTCGTTCGGCGAGTTCTTGTGCGGCATCCGCCTGCCGGAGTTCGAGTCTCGGCGCGCTCACAACAGACCGCGCGGCCGGTGGGGATACGAGTGCTACGAGTACCGCATGTTCCGCTGCGCTGGATGGGATTCGTACTACGGCATCCCCGGCGGCAGGGACGTGCAAGGCGATTGGGCGCCAACAAAGAAGGAAGCCAAGGCGAGTTACAAGGCAGCGCTCAAGGCGCATCAGCAGGCCAGGCGCGGCGACGCGTTGAGGAAGGCGGCATGACTTGCATCGCCCCACTCATCACCCTCGCCGGCTTCTTTGCCGCCATGGCTGTTGGCGCCTATGCCAACTACCGGTTTGCGAAGAGGTTGATGCGGCGACCCTGACAAGTTTTGCGGCGCGCTACCACCCGGCCAGCGCGCTGCCTTTTTATACCGAGGAACCATATGCCAAGCGGATACACAGCCTCCATCAAGGATGGCATCACCTTCCAACAGTTTGCCCTTCGCTGCGCGCGGGCCATGGGCGCGCTGGTCCTGATGCGGGATGAGCCCTTCGACGCGCCGATTCCGGAACGCTTCGAACCGTCCGACTACCACCTTAAGCGGGCCGAGGAGGCGCGGCAGGATCTTGCCAGGCTTCGCGCGCTGTCGCTGGACGAGGCTGAGAAGGAGAATGAGGCCGCTTATTTGGCTGAACTCGCCCGACGCGCCAAGCATCTTCAAGAGAACGAGGATCTCCGCGCCAAGTATCAGGCCATGCTGGACCAGGTGAACGCCTGGGAGCCTCCCACTCCCGACCACACGGGATTCGCTGAGTTCATGAGCACGCAGATCAATGAATCCATCAAGTGGGATTGCATGGACTGCATTGACGAACCCCAGCGCGTAGACGGCGAGCAATGGCTCGCGGCGCAGATCGAGAAAGCCGGGCGCAGCATCGCCTACCACGACCGCGAGCACGCCGCAGAAGTGGAGCGCACGGAGAAGCGGAACGCCTGGATCAAGGCACTGCGCGGGAGCCTGCAATGAACGAGCAAGTGCCACAAATCACTCCGAAGATGCGCGACATCGCCATCCGACTGTGCGTGCAGCTATTCGACGTCACGCCACACCCAACTGCGGCCGAAAAGCTGTGCCGGGCGATTGCGGCAGCAATGCCGGCGCCGGCCGCCGCCCTCTCCCAACTGTCAGATGAGGCGGTGCATTACGTTCTGCGCCAATACTTCGACGGCGTGACGGAGGAGAAAGCCCAGAACATCGCGCACGACTTGCGTATCGGCCTCGGCGCCGCCCCTGCGGCACCTGTCGCCGCACCAGCGAGCGAGCCCAAGCGCATCCTTTGGCCCGTGACGGGGAAGGTGCTTAGCTCCTTGGCGAACGAACTGGTACGTGCTGCTGAGTCCATGGGCTATGACGACGAACTGGTTCTGGAAGTGCGCGCGCCTGGCACCTTCGAGGACCACAACAAGAAGCTGAACGCGCGTCACGTTCTGGCGGTATCTCTTGCCGAGTATCTCGAGGAAGGCTTCTACCCCATCGACCCGACCGACCCCACCGGCGGTCGCGCAGCACCAGCCAGCGGGGAAGCGGGGGCGATGAGCGACATGGAAAAGGGCTGTGTGCAAACAGCGATTGACTGTGTGCTTAAAAGTCAGCCCCCTGGCTGGCCTATCGTTGTCAATACGCTGAAAGCCATCCTCGCCGCCCCCATCGCCGCCGGCCAGGAGCAAGCGCGCGAGATGGTGGGGCTGAAGCAAGCGGCAGAGTTTATACAGAAAAAAGCCGATGACTATGCACGGGAGTTTGGGAAAGACGATATGGGATCGCTCTCATTCGGCAATGAAGACATGCAAATCTACCACTGGCATCTTCTAGAACTTGCCGATGAGATTCGTGCCCTCGCCGCACCCCTCGCGGAATCCTTACAGGGTGACACGGCAGGGGCGAGCGAGCCGGTGGCATATGCCAATGCTCGGCATCTGGCTGAACGCATGAAAAGCGTGCCAGCTTGCCGCGATGCCGACCAATATTTCACGGTGCCTCTCTACACCGCCGCCCCGCAATGCCATGTGCAGAAGGGGTGGACGGCGAGTGCGGAGGCAAACAATGCGTTGCTTCTACTTGGTCGATTGGACGTGTCAGCGGAAGACGATACGCGAGTTGAGCAGATTGCAGCCATCGTGCGCGGTCTCGTCGCCACGCCGCCCGCTACCGGCGCAGACGATGCGAGGGATGCATGAGAACAGATCCGAGCTACTGCGATCATCAGTACGAATGCGTGCACTTTGATGGCATCTATCGATGCATGCATTGCGGCGACCGCACCCGCTACCCGCACAACGGGCGAGCACCGTTTACCGAAGACATGTGCGCGGCCATCGACGCCGCCCTGCGCGCCAAGGAGGGAGAGAGCAATGCGGATGCGTAAGCGCCGGCACACGTGGGAATGGACACTCACATTCGGCGTGCGAGGCAGTGTGTGGGGCGATAGATGGATTCGCACCGCTGTTCTCGTTAGGAAATGGCGGAATGCACGAAAAGGATTCGGGAAATGACCACGACTGACAAGCTGGATCTGGATACGCTGGAGGCATCTCTGAAGGGCGTCGGCAATATCTGCCTGCCGGTTCACGCCACGCAGCTACTCGCCCTGATCGCCCGCATCCGCGAACTGGAGAGCGCCTGCGACTCGCTGGCAAGCACGCTGACGAATGTCGATGTTGCGGTGCGCGACATCCTTGGCATTAGCCAGACCGCCGATGACGCCCTGCCCGAACTGGTCGCAGACTGGATGGAGAATCGCGCCGCACCCCAGCCCGCAGCGGCGCCACTGATCAAGCTGAAAGATGCGCTGGAAACTATTGCTGATTTGTATAGCTACGAGGCAACTGTTGGTGAAATGTCTAGTGCGATGTATGAGGCCCGCTGCATTGCGCTTAATGCATTGCGCACGAATTCAGCAGAGCGCGAGAAATGTAGAGAGTGCAACGGGACTGGAACGTCAGATGGCCGTGATGGCGCGCTGATTCCTTGCTTGGCATGCAAGGGAAAGAAATCTACAACATGCCAAGTTGAGCCTATCGCGTGGATTCAGGAGGAGCGCGGAAATAAGCACGTAGTTTGGCGCGAGTCCCCATCGAAATATCCGGTGGGAACAAAGTTCTATCTCGCCGCCCCGCCCTGCGCACTCTCGGGTAGCGGGGATGGGGATAGGGAGGTGTGATGCAGACGCTGACAATTCCCGTGAAGGGCATCTACTTCGACCAGATCAAGGCTGGCACCAAGCCGCGCGAGTACCGCCTGGTGACGGCCTACTGGCGCAAGCGCCTGGAAGGCCGGACCTATGACCGGATCGTGCTGACGCGCGGCTATCCCAAAGCCGACGACGCGGAGCGCCGACTAGTGGTTCCGTGGCGCGGCTACGAGCTGGAGACCATCACCCATGAGCACTTCGGGCCGGACCCGGTGCAGGTGTTCGCCATCGACGTGACTGGAGGCGCCCTGTGACCGCGCACTTCATGACCGGGCCCGAACTGAAGCTGCACCTCGCCGGCGAGGACGACGCCTTCGCCAAGGCCTGCGAGCTGCTGAAGAACGGCACGATCGGCCCGCACCGCTTCTGGTGGCTGGCTACGGAGTTTGCCATTGAGGCGCTGGCCGACAAGCCGGCACAGCAGCAGCCACACGAGCAGCCTGACCTGTTCACCGCATGACCACCGACCCCCGCCAAGAAGACTGGGAGCCAGGCAAGCCGCCCTTCGGCATAGCCGTTGAGGCAATCATCCGAGGCCACGCCCGCCGCGGCTATTCGGATGGGGTGTGGTTTTGGCTGGGCGATTGCACGCACCCGATGCAGAACGCTGTTGCCAGTGCCTCGGATGTCGAGGCGTGGCGGCAGGCACATTAAGGAGAAATTCGTGATCCAGAGCATTGCCCAACAGCGCGGCCGCGTGCCCTTCCCCGCCCACATCGGCGAGCGCGTCTACATGCGCGAATTCCGCAAGGCCGATGGGTTGCCGGCAGACTTGAGCCGCTGGCAGTCGACCGTAGACGCCATGCTGGACGGCGTTGACACCGATGGTCCGATCTATCTCATGGTCGACCAAGGCGCCGTGCGCGCTGGCAATCCGCACCGCCGGCCTGGCCTGCACATCGATGGCTACTGGAACCCCGGTGTGCACGCGCATGGGCCGCATCGGCCTGACACACCTCATCACAGCGTGCGACCCCCGAGGCATATCCACTCCTCCGGCGGGGACCATGGATTCAAATGGACCACCAGCCGTGAGGGCGTTCACTGGCCGTCCGAAGCCATCATCCTCGCCTCCGACGTGTCCGCCTGCCGCGCCATGGTCGGTGAGTTCGAGGGCATGCCGGCGGAAGGCGGAGACTGCAGTCACATCGACGTGGCGGGAATGGAGGAAATCCGCTTCCATGCCGGCCACGCCTACGCCGGGAATGTCACGATGCTGCACGAATCGCTGCCGGTCGCGGTGGATTGCCTGCGGACTGTGGTGCGGTTGAATGTGCCAGGCTGGAGCCCGACAGCATGAACACCCAAGCCATCTACCCCGACTCGTTCGCCAAGATGCTTCTGGAGCGCGCCGGCCAGAAGTACCAGCCGAGCAACGGCACCGAAGGCGAATGCTTCTTCGAGGCCTGGTGCCGCCAGTGCGCGCGCGATCGCTCCATGCGCGAGGGTGACGACTTCGATGAATGCGACGACAACGAGGTCTGCGGGATCATCGCGAACACGATGGCCCACAAGCCCGAGGATGACGAATACCCCAAGGAATGGATCTACGGCAAGGACGGGCAACCGTGCTGTACGGCTTTTGTGCAGGCGGGCCAGCCAATCCCGCCGGAGCGCGACCCATTCACCCGAGATCTGTTCGAGGAACTAGCAGCATGAACTTCGCAGAAGCCCTCGGCCGCCTACGCGCGGCCCTCTCCGATCCCCGCTCAGGCAGGGACAATACCCTCGTGCGCCGACTGGATCTGCGCGAGCTTCTCCATCACTTCGACCGCCTGGACGCCGAGGCGCGCGCGGCCCACGACGCAACGCACCGCCCGCCGGATTCCTACCTGAAGGTGCCGGTTCGCGGCGCGAATCTGGCGGAGATGCTGCTAGACCAGCCGTGGCACGCCCAGTGCGAAATCATCCCGCACTATATGCCCCGCTACCCCAGCCCGGAAACCAAGCCAGAAGTCCAGATCCGATTCAACAACGGGAAGGAGCATCCGCCATTCCTGCGCTACAGCAAGGGGCCGGCTCAAGGGTTCTTTTGGGACATCTACGGCGAGGACTTCCAGAGCATCGAGCTGGCCATTGTCGCGCTATCCCGAGCCCCAGCACCCCGCAACGTGAGCCCCATCACCTTCACCATACCCCTCCGGCCGGTGGCACCCCAATACATCGAGTAAGTTCCAATAAGTTTTCCTTGCGCTGTATAAGTTTTTCGCTTAGATTTGTCGTTGTCCACGACGAATCTAAGCGGGAACATGAGCGCACCAATTGCGGCATACGCCTACGGCACAGCACGGGAGATGGCCTTCATCGACCGACTGCGCAAGCGTGAAGAATCTATCCTCCTCCTGACCGGCTATCTCTCGGCCGCTGCAAAGCGTGTCAACTGGGGTGATATCGATGGTTTGGCTGCTGTTGAATACGCGCAGATCCAGCTTCGCGAAGCACACCAGGTGGTTCAGCAATGAGCCGCCGCCACATCCAAGCCTTGGCGCGCTACAACCAGCAGCGCGGCCCCAAGGCAACTCCCAAGATCTACCGCTTCCCCGCTTCCGATGAGACGAAGCTCCAACTGATTCCGCACGTCGAGTTGGACAAGTTGCTCAAGCGCGACGGCAATGAGAACAGTTGGCACACCATCACGGCCCGCGTGAATCTCGGCTGCACCCTCGCCTACTGGTACTACTGCAACGAGGACCAGACTGTCGCAGATCGCGCCCTCGAAGCGCTGCGCTCTGTCAGGAAGCGCGGGGACGACACCGGTGTGTGGGGTCTGTCTGGCGATGAATACCGCCTGATCGGCGCTGGCCTGAATGCAACCGATGAACTCCAGAAGCAGACACCGCGCGTGAAGCTGGCCGAGGCGCTGGAGCACGTCTATCGGGTGGCGTCTGAGCCGAATCGGGAAGTTGGTGCGCGGAGGGTTTCGCTGTGATGGCTCTATTTCCCTTCGAAATCGCGTTGCGAGATGCCCTCCGCAAGCGTGCTGACGACAAGGATGCCGAGAAGCTCCGAGCGGCCGAAGAAAGGGCCAAGAAGGTCAAGCGTGACAGCCTTGGCTTACCAATCGACGCATCGAAGTCGCAGTTGAGTGCCTGCCATGCTGACTAGACGTACCCCCATGAGGGCATCGGCCAAGACGATGAAGCGCACGCCGATCCAGCGCACCTCCTCTCTCGATCGCCGCGTTTCGATCCAAGCGCGAGCGGACGAAGCCAAGGAAATGCCGCGAGCGGATCTGAGGCGCTCGCCGATCAAGCGCAAGAACAAGAAGAAGCCGACTGTGGCCGAGTCTCAGTATCTCGGCGCTGTGGCCTCGCTCGGTTGCGCGGTCTGCCGCCGGCTCGGCTTTGGCCCTACCCCCGCAGAGGTCCATCACCCCCGCAAGGGCACCGGCATGGGCCAGCGTGCTGCCCATCGTGATGGCATTCCTCTCTGCCCCGAACACCACCGCGGCAATACGGGCGTGCATGGCCTTGGTGTCAAGCGCTTCGCTGCCGTCTATGGATTTGACGAGGCCGAGCTTGTCGCGGAAACGCAGGCGCTGCTGGTCTCGCATCTCCCGCCGCTCTTGGGGGCTGCATGAGCGATCGGTACACCCTCCACCTGGGCGACTGCGTTGAGGAGATGCGCGGCATGGCTGATTGCTCAGTCGATTCCATCGTCACCGATCCGCCGTACCACCTGACAAACAACGGGGGCGGCCCGACCAAGGGAAACGATAACCCGTACTCGCGCTCGCGGGCAGGCGCCACGACGACCGGATTCATGGGCATGACGTGGGATGGCGGCGATGTAGCCAATCGCGTTGAGACATGGGCCGAAGCCCTGCGCGTCCTGAAGCCGGGCGGCCATCTACTGGCGTTCTCCGGCTCGCGCACGTATCACCGCATGGTGTGCGCAATCGAGGATGCGGGCTTTGAAATCCGTGACCAGATTTTTTGGTTGTACGCGAGCGGATTTCCGAAAAGTCACAACTTGAACAAACTAAGGGGGAGCGCTTTCTGTGGATGCGAAGATAGATCGGCGCACGCTCAAGCGATCGGTTCCGTCGCTGACGTGCACGGTATGCGGGAAGCTGTTTCACTTGGCGCCATCTCGGATTGCCCGGGTAACAACGCCGAGTTGCAGTCGGCAGTGCAATGGGAAGATTCGCGGCGCAGAGTGGGCGAAGCACGGCCACAAAGGGGTGTTGGCTCGCAAGACGTTCACCCCGTTGAGGGGCGCAAACAACCCAGCCTGGAAGGGTGGGGTGACGATGTTCAAGAAAAAGGGCAACTACAAGGACATTCGGTATCTGCGCGCACCGGATTGGATGCTGCCAATGGCCCGGAAGGATGGGTACGTAATGGAGCATCGCCTGGTCATGGCGAAGTGGTGCGGGTATCTGCTGACGCGGACGGAAGTGGTGCATCACGTGGATCACGACCCACTGAACAACGCGCGCAGCAATCTGGAATTGTGGCCGGACAATCGCAGCCACAAGCTGGCAGAGCATGGCCGATTTGTGGAAGGTGCGGTCTGCCGGTGGTTCCCGAGGGACTTGGCACCGCGCTGAAGCCGGCGCACGAGCCGATCTGTGTCGCGCGCAAGCCGCTGGCCGGCACCGTGGCAGCGAATGTGGCGGAACATGGCACCGGAGCACTGAACATCGACGGGTGCCGCATTGGGACAGATGAGACGCTGCGCGCCGGCGCCGGCGGCTTACTGTCGCATGTGCGTGACGGTAAGCAATACCCCAACGGCCGGGATGGGGAGGCTAGCGCAGAACGACGTTACACGGCCGATGGCGGCACTGATTTCGCCATGAAGCCCGGCCCGCGCGGCGGCGATCCGTCCGGGCGGTGGCCCGCCAATGTCATCCATGACGGCAGCGACGAGGTGCTACAGGCTTTCCCGGAGGCAATGGGACAGCAGGGCGACTTGAATGGCCAATCCAAGGGGCGAAAGTCGAAGGGTATCTTTGGCGACATGCCGGCTGCACGTCCGCACGCCGCACGAATTGAGGTCGACAAGACCGCCGCGCGTTTCTTCTATTGCGCCAAGGCGAGCCGCGTCGAACGCAACGAGGGCTGCGATTCCCTTCCGGATCGCGCCGGCGGCATGAACAGTAACACCAGCGGCCAGCACATCACGCGTCGCGACGGCTGGCAGCCGGAGCCCGTGAAGAACAACCATCCAACGGTAAAGCCCACCGACCTGATGGCCTACCTGTGCCGTCTGGTGACGCCGCCCGGCGGCCTGGTGCTGGACCCATTCATGGGTAGCGGCAGCACGGGCAAGGCTGCCATGCGCGAGGGATTCCGCTTCGTAGGCATCGACATGACGCCCGAGTACGTGGAGATCGCCCGCGCGCGCATCGCTCACGAATTGAGCGTCATCGAAACCGCGGTCGCGGAGGCCTCGCGCCAGGCCGATCTGTTTGGAGAAGCAGCATGAAACGCACCCTCCTCGCCCTATGCGTTACCGGCTTCATTCTGCGCTGGGCTGTCGTCAGCCTGGTGCTGATCCCTGTGGATACCGCGGCATGGCTGCTGCGGCGCGTGGGTAGCGCCCTGCGTGTGGTGCGCGACGGGAGCTGGGCATGATCCTCCCGCCGATCAACCTAGACGAAGAAGTGAAGCCCACGGTTCTGTCGTTCCCCGGCACGAAGAAGCAGCCGGCCGAGGAAGGCCCCTATCTGCAAGACGTGGGCCACCGGTTCGGAGAGTGCCAGCACCGTGCCGGGTTCGTTCTGGACGACAAGCTTGACGCGGTGATCTGCAAGGGCTGCAACGAGAAGCTGAGCCCCATGTGGGTGCTGCGCCAACTCGCAAGCGTCGAGACGCGCTGGCACCGCTTCCGCGAGACGTACCAGGACGAGATGAAGCGCCTCGCCGAGCGCAGCAAGACGAAGTGCCGGCACTGCGGCGAGATGACACCTATCAGCAGGAGCTGACATGCAACGCACCGCCACGATTTCCGACTGCGGAACATTCCGCTACCGCTTGGGCCGCCGCTGGGCGGATGGGCCGACCCTAGCGTTCGTGATGCTCAATCCGAGCACGGCAGACGCCTATCAGGACGACCCGACGATTCGCAAGTGCATCGGCTTCGCGCAGCGCACCGGGCACAGCGCAATCGAAGTGGTCAACCTGTTTGCCTTCCGCGCGACGAAGCCTGCGGACCTGAAGGCGGCGGGCTGGCCGACTGGCCCTGAGAACCTGGGCGCCATTACCTACGTAGCGCGAACCACCCACGAAGCCGGCGGCAAGGTCGTGCTGGCCTGGGGCGCCAATGCCCGCGGTCTCGGCGCTCCGGTCCTTGTGCGTGGTGTGCTGAGCGGTCACGGAATCCCGGCATACGCCCTGCGCGTGCTGGACGACGGCACTCCGGCCCACCCGCTGATGCTGCCATACGCCTGCGAACTGACGCAGATCGTGTAGCCAAAGCAAGGAGCCATGCCATGAAGCGAGTTTTGATCCGCATTCGTCTCGCCATGCTGCGAGAGCAATCGAAGTGGCTTCATGCCTGGCAGGAATTGCTACCCACCATAGACGCCACCGGACTTTATGCCGAGATGCGCCAAGAGTACGTCAGCGTGACAGCAAAGCTGGTGGATTTGCAAAAGAACATCGCGCGGCTTGAGCGCGCACTGAGCCACTAAGGAGCAAAGATTGGAACCTGTTTGGAGCAACGTCCGCCGCATCGCTGACGACGCCAGCAACGTCTCGAAGTACGTCTTCGAGAAGGCCGATAGCGTGGTCGAGGCCGTGCTGTACCGCTACCCCAATTACGAGACGCGCACTGTTATCTGCTGCTCGACGCAATCCGGCTGCCCGATCGGCTGCCGCTTCTGCGGCTCCGGCGATTACTTCGTGCGCTCGCTGACCGCGGAGGAGATCGTCGCGCAGCCGGTGCGCTGCTTAGAGGATACGGGCGTCGACCCCGCCACCATGGGCCGCCTGCAGATCATGTTCATGAGCATGGGCGAGCCGATGCTGAACATGAAGGCGCTGGCGCCCGCCATCCGCCGCCTGCATGAGTTGTATCCGAACGCTGCCCTCCTGATCTCCACCTCGGCGCCGAGGGTCGACTATCAGTCCGTGATCGACGTGAGCGTTGACGTGCCGACGGTCGGTCTGCAATTCTCGGTGCACGAGTCCACGGATGCCGCGCGCGACGCACTGATCCCGTTCAAGGCAAAGCTGTCGCTGACGGAGATTGCCGCGCAGGGTGAGCGCTGGCACGCCGCAACCGGTCGCAAGCCGTTCTTCAACTACTGCGCCCACGATGGCAACTCGTCGCCGGACGATGCTGATCGCATCTTTTCTCTGTTCGATCCCCGCATCTGGTGCGCGACCGTCAGCGTGATCTGCGAGCGCCAGGAATGGCTGCCGAAGTCCAACGATCATCAGCGCAACCTCGCCTCCCACTTCGCATCGAAGATGGTCGAGCGCGGCTATGACACCCGCATGTTCGATCCCGCCGGCCAAGACACCATAGGTGGCGGCTGCGGGCAGCTGTGGATGACCCAGGAATGGATGCGCAAGAACCCAGAACTGGCCCGCCCGAGCATTGGGAGCGGCAAGCCGATGGTTCATGTTCCGATCCGCCTGACCCGCGAGGAGCGAGTGGAATGAAGCCGCTGATCCACGCGCAAATCAGCGTCAAGACTCACGGCGGGAAGATCGAGGACTACCTGCCGATCCACGAGTTCATCGACCACTCCAAATCGAGCGTCGCGGACGTGCGCCACCGCGCGATGCTGCACTCGGCCTGGGGTATCTACCTCGTCGGCCAAGTGTTCGGCGAAATCATGACCAACTCGGACGGCAAGAAACTCTCCGTCCGTGACATTGCCGAGGAGCATGTCCTGCAAGACCTCGGCTTTATCCCAACGATGCAGGACTGGCTTTCCAAGATGCCCATTGAGGGCTGGATGAGCGGCACCCGTAAAAAGCGCCGCGTCTTTGACTTTGACCTGGAGGATTGAGAAATGAGCAACGTAGTCGAGCAATTCAAGGCCGTGGCCGCCCGCAACAATGAGCAGATCGCAAAGCTGCGCGAGGAGAGCGCCGCGCTAATCAAGCCGCTCTTGCAGGACTTCATCAAGCAGAACCCCGAAGTTAAGCAGATCAAGTGGGCGCAGTACACACCCTACTTCAATGACGGGGATACCTGCACGTTCGGACTGCACAGCTTCGGCTTCTACTTCGAAGGCGATGATCTGAGCGAAAGCCGCTATGAGTTCGAGCTGTCGACCTGGCAGGGGTATGACAAGTTCGAGAAGCGCGAGGCCTGCTCACGAGAGACATGGGACAACTGCGTCGCGCTGGAGAAGCAACTGAACAGCGTGGGGAGCGAGTTGGAATCCATCTTCGGCGATCACGTAGAGGTGGTCGTGACGCCCGATGGCGTTGAGGTCGAAGAATACGACCACGACTGACCATGCGCCTCAAGTTCCGCGGGCTCAACCCGCTCCGCTGGGGCTTTGGCTTCTGGCGTGCGCCCCGCGGCCGCGCCGTGCTGGAGCTAGGCCCTGTCGACATCTACCTGAATTAATCACCCCGGCGCCAGTGAGGCGCCATCACCATGTAGGAGAAGCACCATGAACTACGTCAACGCCGCAACCAAAGTCCCCCAAACCACTGATGCCCGCGATGCTGAAATCCCGGCGCGCATCTCCGAGGCTTACGACGAAGTCTCGTTCTTGCACGGCACGATCGACATGCTCGTTGGCCGGCTTGATGCTGTGTTGCAGCCGCCTAAGGAGAGTCCCGATGTGGCTGCCACTGCTGCGCCGTCTCTGACGCCGCTTGGCGAGCAACTGCTGACGATCGGCAACCGGACGCGCGACGCGCGCGAGCGACTGCAAGACGTCCTCAACCGCCTGGAAGTCTAACGGTCAGCCGCGCCCGCCCGGGCGTACCGGGCGCCCTCCACCAATCGTCACAGGAAAGCCATGAGCAACGAAGGATTAATCCCAATGCCGAAATACAAGTGCCACAAGGAAGTTTGGGCACTGAAGATTGCCGCCATCACGCACGACGATAAGTTTCCCGATGGCGACTACGACGCCGGTGACCGCGAAGAGCCGGGCGCAACGATCACCCCGGAGGATGCTGGATATGCGCCTTTCCGTGTGAGTGCCGAATACATGCGAAAGCATCGTCCGGAGGTGGGCGGTTTCTTTGTGGTTTACGAGGACGGCTATAGCAGCTACTCACCAGGCGCTGCCTTTGAATCTGGCTACACCCGAATCGAACCGCCAGCCCGGGCGCACCGGGCAGCCTCCTCCTCCACACCCGAGCCCAACATGAACATCGAAATGAAGCAGGCCATCGAGAAGGCCATCACAGAGAACCTTACCGGCGCAATGGCCGGCGAACTGAAGACGTTCCTTGAGCAGGCCGAACAAACGAAGGCCGCTCACGAGAAGCTGCAGAAGGACTATGACTACCTGCAAGACGAAAACAAGCAACTCCGCCGGGCAGTCGAACTGCGCCGCAACCTGGACGGCGAGCGCGAGGACATCAGAAAGCAGCGTGAGGAGCTTGCAGCGCGCGAACTGAAGCTGGCGCATGACACCGCGGCCAATGCCGTTGCCGTGGCCCAGGCGGAACTGAAGGGCTACCGCGAAGTGACGGACCTGGTGTTCCGCAACATGGCTGTCCACAACAGCATCACGCGCAGTGTAGGCATCCCCGTGGAAGGCGCGCCCGGCGGCAATGGCTATGTCGGGACTATGGGGATGGTAGTCCAGACCACTGAAACCGAAGCGACCTCCTCCACTCAGGGCTGAGCCATGAAAAAGCTCCTCATCCTCGCCTTCTCACTCTTGCTCGCGGCCTGCGGCCAGACCGACTCACGCGTCGCCAGCCAGAGCCTGGCCACGGCCGCCGACAACTTCGAACTGAACCGCCGCATCGTGTTCTACAACGGCATCACCGCCGACTACATCCTCACCATTGAGGGGCTGTGCTCAAAGGATGACACCAGCGAAAGCCGCAAGCTGTCGATCACCTGCAAGACCGGCCCGAACACGTTCAAGCGTCACCTGCTGGGCCTGTCGGACAATGTGACCTACTTCGTGGAGCAGTTGGATGCGGCCCCGGCCAACGTCTACCGCTACCGCGTGGTGTTCAAGCCATCGACCATCCTGCCGGACGTGGAGATGAAATAAGGTGTTCGATCGATACCACATCAACGAATCGCCATCGCACGTATCCGTCAACGTCACGGAGCGCCGTGCGCCGACCGATGAATCGGTGCGCCTGCTGCGTGAGATGGAGCAGACCGCCGAGAAGCGCATCACAGACTCGGTCCGCGTCAAGGACCAGCAATTCGAATGCGTCATTCACGAGATGCCGGACTTCATCAATGACCGCACCCGCTACGGCGCTGTGTTCATGCTGAACGGCGTCCGCATGACGGCAGAGTACCGAGGCGAGCGCATGGATACCCGCGAGCAGATCGCCATCGGCATCCGCGACGCGGTGGCCACGAAGATTGCAAATGCGATCGCACCGGCTTTCAACAATCTCCGACTTCGTTAAGAGGCAATCGTGGCAAGCATCAACATCAATGGCAATATCGTCTCCGGCCGCAGCATCACCATCACCAACGGTCGCGTCACCGTGGACGGCAAGGACGTAACGCCTGACGGCAAGGCCATCTCCATTGAGGTCCAAGGGAACATCGATTCGATCAACGCAGACGCCTGCGATCGCATCGCGGTGACCGGCTCTGCGGGCTCTGTGAAGACCATGTCTGGCGACATTCGCTGCGGCGACGTTAGCGGCTCGGTGCAGTCGATGTCGGGCGACGTGACCTGCGGTGCTGTAGCGGGCTCGGTTAGCTCGATGTCTGGTGATATTCGGAGGGGATGAGACGTGACTGAGAACAATGAATTGCAGGCAGAGCGCGAGGCATTTGAGGCGTGGCGGAATAAACACCACGACAATGGCGCTGATATTGATTTTGAACTGTACGGCCCTTGGCTCGCATGGCAAGCCCGCGCCCTGCTTGCCACCCCGACCGCAGCCAGCGAAGACATCAACCCCGTGGAACTGATCGGCGCCGAGTTCAAGAAGTGCCACGCCTCCGAGGCGCACCCGCGCGACGTGGATATGTTGCTGGAAGCGCTGAACTGCACGCTCCAGGAGCACGGATTCCAGGTGGTTGAGCTGGAGGATGAGGCCGAGACGCAATGCCATGTCCCGGAGGGGTGGAAGCTGGTGCCGGTGGTGCCGACGAACGCCATGATGGTGGCGCTCGCCCGGAGCGAGTGGCCTGCCGATTCGGAGGCCGGCAAGCGGCAGCAGATGCAGTACAGCATCCCTCTCCCCGACAGGGATAACGACCCCCGCGCTATCTCGCCGGTCTGCGAAATTGAGTGCGCTGTTGGCAAGTATCAGCGTATGCTCGCCGCCGCACCCACGCCGCCCGCTGCCAGCGCAGACGATGCGTGCGAGCCACTGACCTTCACCGTCGATGGCGTGACGATGAGTCAGTTGGAATACATCGAATGGCTCCATGCTGAGTTGGATAAATCAAGAGAGGCGCAGCAGGATGCCCAGCGACTGAGGAATCTGATTGATCGCGGCTGGCAATTGATCAGTTGCGCTTGCGAGGTTGGGCCTCCGCTGAAGTGGACAGTCTGCGGAGAAGGCGCTCCCCTGCGGGGCTGGTTCTCAACTCAGCGCGCCGCTATCGACGCCGCCCTGCGCGCCAGCAAGGAGAGCGACAATGGCTGAGAAGCTTGACCTGGAGGCGCTGGAGAAGTTGGCGAGCGCCGCCCATCAGCATGGCGAGAACATCGGCGAGCCTGAGTGGTATCCGGCTGGTGACGGGGACATCTGGATCGCGGATAGCAACCCTGAGTCACCTTATGTGCGCGCCATGTCGCCCGAGACGACGCTCGCCCTGATCGCCTGCATCCGCGAGCAGGACGCTGCCCTAAAGCGACAGGCCGCGTCCGCTCGCTTGGGCATGGACGCGGCCAAGGCCGCGGCAGCCGTGTACTACCGGCTCGGCGCGCAGGCGCTAGACGAAGCAGGCCGCCTCGCTGCGCAAACCTCTTTCGCGGAACTGGAATCGCAGCGCTCTGCCAATGCGATCCTGACAGCGGAGAACGAGCGGCTGTCGAAGGACGCCGAGCGCCTCGACTGGCTTGACCAAGTGAATCGCGCAACGAATGAGCGCAATGACACCACCTACGGCTGGAGGTTCGATATCAACCACAACCGCGCAGCGCTGATGGATCACAACTTGCCGGCGCTGTCCGTGCGCCAAGCAATCGATGCCGCCAAGGAGGTGAGTAATGGCTGAACCCGCCGATGGAAGTTGGTATTGGGTGCTGTACGAATGTTGGGGTGACGATGCCAAGTGGGTTCCGGCCCAGCGCCAGCGCAACCACTGGAACTCTGCAGAGTTCAGAGGCATCCCCCTGCATCAGGTGAAGGTCGGCCCGGAGCTTACCTACGCTGAGCCGGCAATCGCGCCGCCGGAGTCGAGGTACGACGAAGACGGATTGCGCCGCCTGGTGGTAGAGGAAGAACGTGCGCACCGCCAGCGGATGGCGCCCTTTTACAAGGCGCTCGCCAACTACGCGGCACTGCGGCCGTCGCTTCCCCTCATATCGACGGCAATGATCGCCGACGCAACTATCCGGAGGGATATGGCGGCGTGGAATCCCGTGACCGGCTTCGCCTCCGCTACCGCCACCGAGGAGCGCGACGGCTACGCCTGCGTCTTCTGCGCCCGCGTGCTGCCGCGCTCACCCGAGGGCGTGATTGTCCATGACAGCGTGCCTCACCCGGTGGGCCACACCTATGACGAAGAAAGGAATCCTCAATGACAGCGGTATCTGACCTCTCCGGCGCCCTGCTGGACCTGTATGTAGCCAAGGCCGAAGGCCTGGAATTCCCCGAGATCCACGGCGAAGGGGACGAGGCTGTGGTCGTCTACCTGCACCACGAAATCCCGGACGATGATGGGCAGTGGCGGCATTTCATGCCGTCGATCTCGTGGGCTGATGCGGGGCCGCTGATTGACAAGTATCACGTCGCCGTCATGCGTAACCGTGATGGATCTTGGGATGCGTACACCGAAGGCAGGTGCTTGCATTTTGGGCCAGAGGGCAAAGCTGAGGCATTGGGCGAGACGGTGCAAATCGCCGTCTGCCGAGCCGTCGTGGCGCATGTGTTTGGCAAGGAGGTGCTCGATGCTGGCGTCTGATCTGGAGGGCGCACTACTCGACTACTGGGTGGCGCGGGCCGAGGGAATCGAGCATCCGCCGTACCTTCGTGCAATGGCTCCGGGGTGCGTGCTCGTGCCGCGCGAGACGGAATCCGATGGGGCGCTGTGCCGGGACTGGGTAGCCTACCAGCCGTCGCTGGACTGGGCCGTGGGCGGCCCGATCCTCGATCGCGAGCGGATCGGCGTGATGCCTCGCAATGGCGAGTGGGCGGCATGGTCCAGCGGAGAGATGGACCCGAATGGAGCCGGGGAGACTGCGCTCATTGCCGGCATGCGGGCGTATGTGTCAAGTCGATTTGGCAAGGAGGTTTCTGACCTATGACGATCTACCTGTTCCGTGGCATCACCCACGCACCGCCGGCTCGCCGGCTGGTCTTCCTGACTGAGTTCAACCGCACGGCGTGGTCCATCGAGGTCTGGTGGCAAGTCGGAAAGCCATTCGAGGAACTGGTGACGTCCGAGGTGCAAGCCCGGTATCGCGTCTTTGGCCTGCTGGGCATCCGCCGCCGCGAGCGCCGCGTCATCGACGTCAATGAGGCGCGGCGCATGGTGAATGCGGCGGCCCGGCAGGACTTCAAGGACGCATTCGATGAAGTCACCCAGGAATGAGAGCGGGAGGCGCGCGACCGATGTCGACAACTAACGCCGAACGCAGGTTCGAGCCCCAAGCGTTCGCCTCACGCGGCGCCGACTTGCCGCGCAAGCATGACTCCGTGCGCTCGGATTTCTACTTTCAGCACATGGCCGCTGGATGGCGCAGCGAGGAGATTCACGAGCGCTATCGTGACTGGGCCGAAGGCGTTCTCCCACTTGATGTTTGCTTGACGCCAAGCGAGACGGAAGCGGCGCGCTATCGAGATGCTGCATTGCAAAGCAAGCGCGAGAGTGGGCGTCGGTCTCTGTTGGAGCGAATTGAGTCGATTGCGATGGCCGATGAGTTTGGCGACCTGATTGAAGCGGAGGATCGGCGCGCGTACCTCAATCTTGCCGCCTGGGCCCTTGAGGGAATTGGCGGCCTCATGGGTGAATGGTGATAAGTTTTCCTTGCTGCTGATAAGTTTTTGGTGTTTAATCGCTTCATTCATCAAGCGGCGAAACACCATGACTGACCCTCAAATCAGGCGGACGATCCGGCGCGAGGAACTGCGTCAGATTGTCCCGCTCTCGGACTCCACCGTCTACGAGATGGAGGCCAAGGGGAAATTCCCCAAGCGCTTTGCCCTGACGCCGCGCTGCGTCGTCTGGTACCTGGACGAGGTGCTGCAGTGGGTGGAGGCCCGCCGGACAGGTGAGGTTGCTGTGCAGGCTGTCACGCCGCCGAAGCCCAAGCGCAAACGCGCGCTCGAAGCTATGCCGGCGTAACCTCGGGCGGGACGAGGGCCGGCTTATAGGGCCGCCCAGCCTTCATGGCGTCCAGCATGTTCGCCCACTCCTCCATCATGTGCCGGCGCTGTTCCGCGTACTCCGCCTTGTTGTAAATGGCGCGAACGCCCTTCTGCTCATGCGCCAGGCATTTCTCAATCCAGTCCGAATTGAAACCGGCTTCGTGCAAGATCGTGGAGCCGGTGCGCCGCAGGTCGTGCGGGCCGAAGGCGCCAAGCTGCTGCCCGATTTCTGAGGCGCGCAGCACCACCCCGTCAATTGAGCTATTCAGCGAACTCTTGGAGATCGGCTTGTTTCTCCCGAAGAAGCTCGGCAGCACGTAATCGGATGAGCCGGCGCATACCTTGAGCGTCTGGAACAGCTTCACGGCCTGCTTGGACAGGTAGACGTTGTGCGGTCGCCGCCCCTTCATGCGCTCCGCCGGGATACTCCACTCCGCTTGCTCAAGATCTAGCTCGGACCAGGTCGCTTCGGTCAATTCCGACTTCCGCACCATCGTCAGCAGCAGCAACTCGAGCGCGATGCGTAGGCTTGGCGTGGTGCCCGTGGCAGGCAGCGCGACAAAGAAGGACTGGATTTCCTTCGGGGTTAGGACGCGCGTCCGGCCCTTCAGCGTGGCGATGGCAGAGGCCCGCACCTCGGCGGCTGGGTTCGGCACCTTGTGGCCGCGGTCGGCCGCATAGCCATAAATCTGCGCAATTATGCCGTGGGCATGGACGGCCGAACTGGGCGCCCCGCGCGCCTTCATCTTGTCGCAGACGTGCCGGACGTCGTCGCCTGAGATCTCGGAGAGCAGCCGGTTCTGAAACTCGGGCAGCAGATCCTTGTCGAGGATATGCCTCCGCGTGCCCCGCGTGGTCTTGGCCATCGTGGCGTTCTCGATCCAGTCCAGCGCCATGACCCCGAACGTCTTTTCGCCCTGAATCTGCTTCTTGCTTCGCTGCTTCTCCCGGGATGGCGAGCGCCCCTCGGAAATCGCCCGCTTCGCCTGCAGGCACTGCTCACGCGCCTCGGCCAGGGAGATGCCCGTCGGCCCATACCGTCCGATGGTCAGCGTCTCCCGCCGGCCGTTGAGACGGTAATCCAGGCGGAACGTCACCAGGCCCTGCGGCGATACCGCAACGTACAGCCCGTCGCGGTCAGCCACCTTGTACAGCCGCTCCCCGCCCTTGAGATTCTTCAGTTTCGTGTCGGTCAGCATGATCCCCCACCCCTGCCGTTGACGGTAAATTCCAGTGCTCGATGATACGTCTCGCTGGCTTTACCGTCAAAACTACCGTCACTTTTTACCGTTTCCCACTGGAGGCTATTGGAGGCATCGGGATCGGAGAAGCCCATTCTATAAGGCTTAAACGTCGATTTCCCGGAGGCACCCGGAGGCAGGAGATAGAACAAAAATCATATGGATAGAATGATCCACAAATCAGATCAATCGCATGATGGCCTCGCGCAACCGCAGCCTGTCGCCGGCGGCTGCCGAACTGACGGCGGCGGTGCGCGCGCAGCTGGCGAGTCCGCCCGTCCATGACACGGCGGACACGGAGGCCGGCGCATGAGCATCATGCGTCGAAGACCGCTTCAAGGCGGCCGAAGCGGGCCTGGCCGAGATGCGTGCCAAGTTCGGCGACTAGACCGTGGCGCTGGAACGGCGGCTGCTGATGCTGTTCGCGTTGCGCAAGGGCCGGCGGTCACTGGAAACCATGCGCGAGGAAGCCGTGATTTCCAAGGAAGCGTTCAACCAGATCGCCCAGGTGATCCAGCAGTCCTGGCAAGCCAGCCTGGTGCGCCCGCCGCTGCGCGGCGTCACGGAAAACAAGCGCGGGCCCGGCACTGCGCCGGGCCCGCAGCCCTCACGAGGGGTCCTTGGTACGGGTGCGCGAGACGGCCATCATGATGCCGAGGCCGAGCACGATCAGGCAGGCAATGCCGATATAGACGGGCGCGAGGCCAGCCGTTGACAAGCCCCAGGCAATGCCGCCCACTAGAACCAGCAGGCCGATGATGTATAGCGCGAATGACATGAGTCGGCTCCTTGCGGTGGTGCCACCTAGGTTCAATGTAGGCAGTTGCGATGCGCAAGGGATAGGACAAGGGCGGATGCTGGCGTAGGCGGGTTCTGACCTTGATGTGAGGTGCAAGGCGGACCGCTCCGCGGCATCGCTTTGCCGGCCTCACCCCTCTGCCAGCGCTGGCATCTCCGCCAGCCGTTGCACCGACGTTCGCAATCCCTCCAGGATCGTGTCTGCCACCTTTTGCGGAAAACCCGCGGGCAATGCCGCGCCGACCTCGGCAATCACCGCCGGGGTCCGCGCGATGATGCGCCCGATCAGCGCCTCGGCATCGGCACCCAGAAAACAGCGCGGTGCCATCGCATTGAAATGGCGGCGCTGGATATCGCGCAGGCCGTAGTGCCGGCTGCGGCCGGCGACCGCCATGGCCAGCTTGGCCTTGTGCCAGGAGAACTGGTTGGCGCCCTGGCCCACCACCGGCCAGATCGACATCACGTCGTACAGCGGCGTCATGCGGTAGCGCCCGCCGGCCAGCAGGCGGATGCTGAAGTTCTTGGCGTGCCCGTCCGGTGCGGCCAGCAGCCAGAACAGCAGCTGCGCGCCCAGCAGCGTCTGCAGATCATCGGCCTGGGCCACTGAGTTGCGCAGCACCTTGGCGATCTCGATCACGCCGGGCCCGCCATCGGCCTCATATTTCTGCAGCGGGCTGAGGCCGAACACCTGGCAGAAATCTTCCTGCAGCAGCCGCAGCAGCCAACTCCCTGACGGATGAGGCTGGCGGTCGAAACGCGTGACACTCAGCACCTTGCGGCGGCCGAACCTCAGCATCTCGCAATCGGCCACCGGCAAGCCATAGGCGGCAAGGATCTTCAGGCACAGCCATTCGTTTTCCACCGACGTGCTCAGGTCGGCCCTGCGGTTGCCGACCAGGCCCAGCGGCAGCTTGAAGATATGCGTGGTCGGGGTGGCGCCGTCCGGCCGCAGCCATTTGCCGTCATGGCGCAGCAGCGCCGTCTTCTCCTGCGCGCCGGCGATGGAGATGCGGAAGTCGTCGTCGTGCTCATGCCGCCCAGGCGCGGGGGTGGCGACGATATCCTCCAGCCAGCGCTCGATCTGCTCGTCCGATAGCGGTTCGCCTTCGATCCGGTCGATGCCCGCAGGCACTTCGTCTTCGCCCAGGATCTGCACCGCGCCCACGCAATCGCGGCCGATGGCGGCGAGCAACGTGAAGGCTTCTACCGAGCCGGTCCGGAAGCGCAGCGCCAACCTGCGCCGGATGGCATCGCTGTCCGGCAACAGGTTGTCGAAGTAGTTGCGCACGGCATCGCCACGCACCACGCGCCGGTTGCCCAGGCCATACCCGAGCGACAGAGACAGGGGCCGCCCGGCTTCAGAGCGGATCCAATCCTCGTCGTATTCCAGTTCCATCCCGGTGGCGGACGGCTGGCGCCAGGCGCCCACGCGCTGCCCGTTGGCCCAGACCGACAACGCCGGCGTACGTGACCTGCGTGCCGCCATGATTACCACGCCACTTCGGACACCTCGGCGGCTCCGGTGGCCCGGTCCTGGACCACCAACTCCAGCCCGAGCGCGCCGACCAGCGCCAGCAGCTGGTCGACACTGATGCTGTCGGGGTTCAGTTCCATGTGCGACATCCGGCTCTGGCTGATATTCAGCCGCGCGGCAGCCTCGGTCTGATTCAGGCCGGCCGCCTTGCGCGCTGCCTGCAGGATCTGGCCAAGCTGCCAGGGAGTAGAGACGATTTGCTTCATCGCGTCGGAGGAAATACCAATATGATAGGTATTTTTATTTTAGCGACAACATGGGTATTTTTCAAATACCCATTTAATAGGTATTTTGTTTTTAACGATGCCATGACTATATGTGCCCGAAGCGGCATCCTGTAGCGCAGCATCGCGCCAGGCTCTGTATCTGTCCCCCGGCCCGGCGCCCTCGTATACTCTGGGGCCGGAGGCGGCCCAGCCGCCCCGCCGGCGCAGCGTCCAGGCGTGGCATCACGCAAACGGGGCCGCGCCTCACCGATCCCAAACATACAAGCAACGGAGCAGCAGCATGCGTGTCGCATTTCTCGGACTGGGCGTCATGGGTTTCCACATGGCCGGCCACCTCGCCACCAAGGGCCACGAGGTCACCGTATACAACCGCACCGCCGCCAAGGCGCAGGCCTGGGTCGAGAAGTTCGGCGGCAAAGCGGCGCCCACGCCGGCACAGGCCGTGCGCGATGCGCAGGTGGTCTGCTCCTGCGTGGGCAATGACGATGACCTGCGCGCGGTGCTGGCCGGGCATGACGGCGCCTTCTTCAGCGCGCCCAGCGGCTGCATCTTCGTGGACCACACCACCGCCAGCGCCAACGTGGCGCGCGAACTCTACGCCGCCGCGCGCGAGCACGGCCTGCACTTTGTAGACGGCCCGGTTTCCGGCGGCGAAGTCGGCGCGGAGAAGGGCATCCTGACCATCATGTGCGGCGGCGATGCCGACGCCTATGCGCGCGCAGAGCCGGTCATTGCCGCCTACGCACGCGCCGTCACGCGCATCGGCGAATCCGGTGCCGGGCAACTGGCCAAGATGGTCAACCAGATCAGCATCGCCGGGCTGATCCAGGGCCTGTCCGAGGCCATCGCCTTTGGCGAGCGCGCCGGGCTGGACATGCGCCTGGTGCTGGACGTCATCAGCAAGGGCGCGGCCGGCTCATGGCAGCTCGAGAACCGCGGCCCCACCATGATCGCCAACAAGTTCGACTTCGGCTTCGCGGTGGACTGGATGCGCAAGGACCTGGGCCTGTGCCTGGACGAGGCGCGCCGCAACGGCGCCGGCCTCCCGGTGACGGCGCTGGTCGACCAGTTCTATGCCGACCTGCAGCAGATGGGCTGCGGCCGCGCCGACACCTCCGCGCTGGTCAAGCGCCTGCGCCAGCACGCCAGGGACGCCTGACGCCACCGCTGCGCCACCTGCCGTCGTCCGATTCCTACAACGCAATCGGCGTGTCTCGGAGAGGGCCCTGCCCGGCACGGGCCTAAGCTGGACACATGGGGCCGGTTGCCTGCAACTGGCCCGGCAACGATGCAGGAGACCATCATGTGGAAACTCGCAGGCGCGCTTCTGGTAAGTGCAAGCATGGCGCTGGCCGGCTGCACTGCGGCGGGCGCGGTGGCCGGCGGCGTGGCCGGGCACGAGCTGACTGACGGCAGCACTGCCGGGACCATCGGCGGTGCCGTGGTAGGCGGCGTGATCGGTCACGAACTGGGCAAGTAAGCAAACCCTGGCCCCTGGGCCAACCAGGCAGAAAGGCCGCATGATGCGGCCTTTCTGTTTGCTCTTTCGGCTGATCGCTCAGAACTCGGCGTTGTCGGCCTTGAACTTCGGATCATATGGGCCAGCCGGCAGCCCGACGCCCACCAGCCCGACAGCGGAGGCATTGGCCTGCTGGGCCAGCGGCACGTAGTTCGGCTTGGCCTTCTCGACCGCCGCGGCAATCGCCGCCCCGATCAGGCCAGCGAGGCCGCCGCCCCCACTGTTATTGGGCGTGTAGGCCAGCTGCTGATGGCGCGACCACAACGTCTTGCCGTCCTTGCCGCTCTTGAGCGTGTAGTCCATCTCCACGGTGGTGGTCGTCTGCAGCACCATGTACTTGGAATCCCAGCGCTCGATGCGCACGTACATGACGGCATCGGCACCGAACATCCTGGCAATGACGGCCGGATCGTTGTTATGCACCAGGTCGGCATCGGACAGCCCTTCGTCTTCCATCAGGCGCTTGGTCAGGTGCACCGGAAAGACGTAGTAGCCACGCTCGGCGACGGGCCGTGCGATGGTCGACAGGAAATAGTCGGGCGCATCGACGTCGACGCTGCGGTTGACCACCGGCACGACGACGATGGAGCGCGGCTGGTCGGCGCGGAAGGCGGTGTAGTCAGAGCGCTTGGCCATGGGCGCGCAGGCGGCAAGGCTGCCAGCCAGCGCCAGCAGCGCAAGCGTGCGGAGTGAGCGGATCAGTCGCATGGGTCCTCTTATTGCTTGGTGGTCTGGCCCGGTGCCGCGGCCGCGGCCTGGGCGCTGCCGGGGGTGGCGTCCTTCGCCTTGGGCTTGTCAGCGCGCGGCCCGCTGGCGATCTGCACCATGCGTGTCATCAGCACGGCGGACTCCGGCCAGGCAGCCTTTTCCTTCTCGAACCAGACTACCGCCTCCTTCCCCTTGCCCTGCTCCAGCAGCACGTTGCCATACTCGGCATACAGGCCAGGCGGGACCTTGGTGCCGCTGCTTTCAGCGGTCGTGATGGTCTTGTTGAGCTGCTCGGCGAATGCCTCCGACGCAGCCGGCGTCTTGTAGTACGTGTAGAGCGCTGGCTCGTACGAGCCCCATGCATATTTCTGCTGCGGCGCGCAGGCGCTGAGGAGGGCGGCGGCAAGCAGCACGCCCGTGGTCTGGATCCGTTTCATTGTGGCTGCTCCGCGGAGACTTCGATGCTGACGGACTCGCCGCCTGCGGCAAAGATACTGCGCGTCAGCAACGCACGGCTGCCCTGGCGGATCTCGACCTGGTGGGGACCTTCTTCAATCTTGAGCACGGACTGCGCGCCGTCGAAGGCGGCTGCCTGGCCCATCTGGATGCCATCGACCACCAGCACGGACTGCGGCGGTGCGCCGACCACGCGAAGCGTCGGGCGGCCCTGTCCGCTCTGCACGGTAGTGTTCGGCATGGCGCAGCCGTACATGGCCAGCGCCGCGAGCGCGGCGCAGAAGAGTTGTTTCATCTCGGGCTTCCTTATTGCGCGACGAAGAGGTTGGCGGTGCCTCTGGGCAGCGTGCCGGACACCAGCTCCGTCACCGACCCCTCATTGGTCTCGCTGTCGCCGAAGGACGACTGCACGCGCACCTGGGCAACCGGCCGCGCCGGCAGCGCAATCTGGAAGCCGCTCTGGCCACTCTTGACCTGTTCGCCTTCCGCATAGACCTGCAGCGTGTCACCGGTACGAATGCCCTGGCGGCTGCCGCCCGAGATGTACACCGTGCGGCCTTCGGCCTTGAGGATGTCAGTCTTCCACTGGCGCTCTTCGAGCTTGCCCATCAGGCGGCCCAGCACATCCGAGATGGCGGCGGCAATGGCCTTGTCGTTGAGCGTGCCGTCGTAGTCGGCCTTGCTGCCGAAGCCAGCCACCTCGCCGGATTCCGTCGAGGCTTCACCGGCGCCGCTGGCGGAGAAGAAGGCATGGCCGGTCTTGACGTCGACCAGGCGGATTTCCACCTTGGCATGGGCCGTCTGGACCTTGGTCGAGCTGAGGAAGCCCGCCTTGCCGGTGGTGGCACGTCCAAACTCGGTCACCGAGCCGATGATCAGCGTATCGACCCCCACCAGCTGGCTGTCCCTGGTCAGGCTCTGCTCGGCCTGGACCTTGCCGAGGTCCGGCCGCTCAAATACCAGGAAGCGCCTGGAAGCCACCAGGCGGCTGGCCAGGATATCGCTGGCCTGCTTGCCCAGGGGATCCAGGTTCTGGTCCGTGAAGAAGGTGCGCCCATATCGCGTTTCATTCGAGAAGCGGCCAATGGCGATCTTGCGCTTCAGCTGGCGCACCGGCGGCAGCGACACGGCTTCCTGCGCGGCGACCTGCTGCTGGCGCGGCGCGGGCGCCTCCACCACCTTGGGCGGCGTGGTGACCGTGGCACAAGCGCCCAGCCCCAGGCAAATGCCCGCGGCCAACATCCTGCTGATTCCCATCCTTCCTCCAATTACAAATCGTTACAAATTGCAAGTTGGCCGATTCTATGGAACATGCGCCACGTTCGCAATTACTGCGTAGCTATAACGACACAGCTGTACGTTTCTTGAGGAATATCAGGAATAGCTTTGCGGCAGATCAGGGTTCCGCAAGGAGATGCAGGCAGGGGCCGGTCAGGCCGTGTGATTGGATGATGCGGCGCCAGCCTGGCGCCGCAGCCGCTGCCACACCAGTACCGGCAGCCGCAGCACGAAGCCGGCCAGCAGCCGCAGGTGCATGCCAGTCAGCAACAGGTTGTCGCGCAGATAGCGGAAGTGCGATACCCCTCCCTCGCGCTGGCCGAAGTAGCGCACCGGCGCATCGGCGTTGATGGGGCGCACGCCGCGCCAGCACAGGCGCACCGCCACTTCCGGGTCGAAGTCGAAGCGCCGCATCCAGCGGCTCTCGCGCATGACGGCGCGCAGCGGCGCGATCGGGTAGACGCGAAAGCCGTACAGGGAATCCCCGATGCCTGCCCACAGCGTCTCGACATCCGCCCAGAAGTTGGACATGCGCCGCCAGTAGACCCGCTCACGCGGCGCGCTGGCGTCGAAGACGGGCCGGCCCAGCACCATGGCGCCTGGGTGGCGCTGCGATATCGCCATGAACTGCGGAATCAAATGTGCAGGATGCTGCCCGTCCGAATCCATCACGAGAACATGCGTAAAGCCAGCCGCGGCGGCCGCGTCGATACCATGCAGCACCGCGGTGCCCTTGCCCTGGTTGCGCGGCAGCACCAGTACGCGTAGCCCCGGATCGGTGGCCGCCTGCGCCAGCAGCCACTGGTCGCTGCCATCGGTGCTGCCGTCCACGACCACCCAGACCGGCGTCCAGGCGGCGCGCGCCGCGCGCAGCACCTCAAAGAGGCGCACGCCGGGGTTATAGCTGGGGATCAGCACCAGGTGCGTGGCAGACGGCTCGGCGCCGCCCATGGGGCAGGCGCTGCCGCCGGCCACCAGCGCGGGCCCGGGCATGGCTTGCTGCGGCATGTCGTGCTCCGGTCCTGGCTTTGGGAAAAGGAAAAAGGTTGGGTGCGGCGAGCCGGGCTAGCGCATGCGGTGTTCCGCCAGGTAAGTGGCGAGGCTGCCCAGCGAGGCAAAGATGGTCTTGTTGTCGGGGTTGTCCGAACGCAGTTCGACCCCGTACTTGCGCGACACCAGCAGCGCTATCTCAAGGATATCGATGGAATCCAGCCCGAAGCCTTCGCCATAGAGCGGCGTGGCGGCATTGATGTCTTCCAGCCGCAACTCGGCAATGTCGAGTTCGTCGATGATGAGGCGGGCAAGTTCGGTTTCGAGTTCGGTCATGTCGCTAGGTGGCTGGAATGCCGCTGCGGCATGGGTCCGGGCAAGATTGTCCAGTCCGTACGGCAGGGCAACCGATGCTATCAAAAGGGGCAAATCCCAGCCAGTTGAGAGAAGTTTAGTAACAACAAACGCGGCCCTTTTGGGAATCATCACCACGTCGGGCGGGTCTTTTGGGGTATAAAGCGTTCGCTTCGCGCACCATGCGGCGTCATTTCCGGCCACGCAGTGCGCCAAGCGACTTACGCTACACACAATATACCCTCGCAGATGCCATCGAGCCAGCCCTTCGAGCGCCCCTCTCCACCCGCCACGCCGGCCATGCCTGTGCGGCGGAATGCCGTGCCGGCAGGCCGTCGCCATGGCTGGATTGCCGCGGTGGCCGCCTTTATCGCTTACGAATCCGCCCTGCACCATGCGGCACACCAGCCGGGTGCCGAAGTCGCCGCCTTATGGCTCGGAGCGGCGCCGTTCCTGCTGATCGGCTTCCTTGCCTGCCGCCGCGCCGGAGGGCGCCTGCCTGCACTGGCGGGCTTGCTGGCAGCCTGCGCCGCCCTGTGGATCTGGCGCTTGCCGCTGGCCACGCATTTCGGCTGGACCTATTTCCTGCAACACGCCGGCATCAACGCCGCACTGGGCGTGATGTTCGCGCTGAGCCTGCGCTCCGGCCACACGCCACTGTGCACGCAGATCGCGACGGCAATCCATGGCCAGCTGCCCCCCGCGCACCTGCGCTACACACTGCGCGTGACCCAGGCCTGGACGCTGTTCTTCGCCGCGATGGTGGGTATATCGACGCTGCTGTTCGTGCTCGCGCCGGTGGCGACCTGGTCCAGCTTCGCCAACCTGGCCACGCCGCTGCTGATCGCGCTGATGTTCGTGGGCGAAGCCGTGTGCCGCCGCATCGCCTTCCCGGGCATGGCCCATGGCGGCCTGCTGGACGCGGTGCATGGCTATCGCGCAGTCATGGCTGCCCGTGCGCGCCGGCCCGGTTTGCCGCGCTGACGCGCCGCGCCCCGGCCCCTACACTGGCAACAGGCACAGGCTCCGCCCCATGACCATGCTCCCGATCGTCGCGCATGCCTCGCCCGAAGACATCATCGCCTGGGCGCACGGACGGCCTGTCAGCGTGCGCCAGTTCCTGGCCGATGCGTCCACCCTGGCCACTGCGCTGCCGGCAGGCGGGCACGTATTCAACGCCTGCACCGACCGCTACCGCTTCACCGTCGGCCTGTGCGCCGCGCTGCTGGCGGGCAAGACCACCCTGCTGCCGCCGTCGCATACGCCGGAGATGGTGCGCCAGCTGGCCGACTTTGCCCCGGATGCCTTCTGCCTGCATGACCAGCCTGACGCGGCGTGCGCCATGCCGGCGGTCCACTATCACGACGGCCTGCGCGGCGCGGCCACGGACGGGCCGGTCGAAATCCCGCAGATTCCCGCGGCCCAGGTCATGGCGTATGTGTTCACGTCAGGCTCGACCGGCACGCCGGTGCCGCACCGCAAGACCTGGGGCGCGATGGCCCGATGCGCGCGTGTGGCGGCACAGCGGCTGGGCCTGCTGGACGGGCGTGCCTGGACCCTGGTGGGCACGGTGCCGCCGCAGCATATGTTCGGGCTGGAAGCCACGGTCATGCTGGTGCTGCAGGGCCGCGCGGCACTGGTGGCGGCCCCGGCTTTCTATCCGGCCGACGTGCGCGATGCACTCGCCTCGGTGCCGGCGCCGCGTGCGCTGGTCAGCTCGCCCGTGCACCTGCGCACGCTGTTGCAGTCAGGCATGGCGATGCCGCCGGCAGACCTGGTGCTGTGCGCGACCGCCCCGCTTGGCCGCCAGCTGGCGGGCGAGACCGAGACCCTGTTCGGCGCTCCCCTGTGCGAGATCTACGGCAGCACCGAGACCGGCCAGATCGCCACGCGCCGCACCGCGCAGGCCGATGCCTGGACACTGGTGCCGGGCGTGCGGCTGGAAGCACGCCAGGGCGCCGGCGGCGGCACCGAGACCTGGGCCGAAGGCGGCCATATCGAACAGCCGGTGCCGCTGGGCGACGCCATCGCACCGCTGGATGCCGGCCACTTCCTGCTCCATGGCCGCAAGGCCGACATGCTGAATATCGCCGGCAAGCGCACCTCGCTGGGTTATCTGAACCACCAGCTCACGGCCATCGACGGCGTGCGCGACGGCGCGTTCTTCATGCCTGATGATGCGCACGAAGGCGACACGCATGGCCACGTGGTGCGGCTGGTGGCGGTGGCGGTAGCGCCAGGCGTCACCCTGGCGCAGCTCCAGCAGGCGCTGCGCGCGCGCATCGACCCGGCCTTCCTGCCGCGCCCGCTGCTCCTTGCCGACAGCCTGCCGCGCAATGCCGCCGGCAAGCTGCCGCGCGAAGCCCTGGCGGCGCTGGTCGCCAGGCTTGCCGGGGCGCACCGCGGCGATAGCGTAGCAAGGCCCGCCTTCGTCATCGGCGCCGCTCACCCGGCCATCGCCGGCCACTTCCCCGGCCATCCGATCGTGCCGGGGGTGGTGCTGCTGGACCACGCGGTGCTGGCACTCGGCGCGGCGCTGGGCCGCCGCCTCGCCGTCACCCAGGCCGGCGCCATCAAGTTCCTGAGCCCGGTGACCCCGGGCGAGCGCGTGGAGATCCTTCACCAGGCTGACACAGCGGCCGATGGCGGCGAGAGTATCCGCTTCACGCTGCGCAGCGCCGGACGCGATGTCGCCAGCGGCACGCTGCAGGTGCGCAGCGCCGCGCCGCCAGCGGGGGCATCGGCATGCTGAGCTGGCTGTGGAAGCGGCAGCCGCCGCTGGAATCCGAATGGTCGCGCCGCGAGGAGCGCGGCAGCATCACGCTGCTGCGCGTCATGACGTGGATCTCGCTGGCGCTCGGCCGCCCCGTCGGACGCGTGGTGCTGCGGGGGATTGCGGCGTACTTCATGCTGTTCGCGCCGGCGGCACGCCATGCCTCGCGCGCCTATATGGACCGCGCCCTCGGGCGCGAGGCCAACTGGGTCGATGGCTACCGGCATGTGTTCACCTTTGCCTCGACCATCCATGACCGCATCTACCTGCTCAACGGCCGCTTCGACCTGTTCGATATCCGCCTGCACGGAGAGGCGCAGCTGGAAGCCGCGATGGCGCGCGGCCGCGGCGCAATCCTGCTGGGTGCGCACCTGGGCAGCTTCGAGGTGGTGCGCGCGCTCGGGCGGCGGCACCCGGAGATGGAAGTCGCGATCACCATGTACGAGGAAAACGCGTACAAGCTCAACGATGTACTGCAGTCGATCAACCCGGCGATGCGCCAGGACGTGATCGCGCTGGGCCGCTTCGACACCATGCTGCGGGTGCGCGACTACCTGGACCGCGGCTACATGATCGGCATGCTGGCCGACCGCACGCTGTCGCAGCGCGCCACCGACCCGGTGCAGCAGTGCAGCTTCCTCGGCACGCCGACGGGCCTTCCGACCGGCCCGCTGCGCATGGCGGCGATGCTGCGCCGGCCGGTGTTCTTCATCACCGGCCTGTACCGCGGCGGCAACCGCTACGATGTGCACTTCGTGCCGCTGGCGGACTTCACCGGCACCGCACGCGGCCAGCGCGAGGCAGCCGTGCAGACCGCGCTGGCGGAATACGTGCGCCTGCTGGAGCAGTTCTGCCGCAGCGCGCCGTACAACTGGTTCAACTTCTACGATTTCTGGCACGCCGGCCCGCCGCTGTCTGAACAGCCGCCGCCGGGCAACGAGCCATGACCCGCGAGCCGTGAGCAGCCCCTGATGTCGCTTTCCAAAATCCCTTTCCGCTTTCTGCTGTCGATGCTGCTGGCCGGCGCCATGCTTGCGCTGGCCACACCGTCCGGTGCCGCCACGTTCGGCGTCGACCAGCTGATGTCCACCCTGGCGCAGCGCAAGTCGGGGCGCGTGCTGTTCACCGAGACCAAGTACCTGGCGATACTCGACAAGCCGGTGCAGTCGTCCGGCGAACTGCTGTTCGCGGCGCCCGACCACCTGGAGAAGCGCACACTGTCGCCCAAGACCGAGAACATGGTGCTTGACGGCGACATGCTGACGGTCGAGCGCGACGGCAAGCGCTACACCATGCCGCTGCAGAACTACCCCGAGCTGGCCGCCTTTGTCGAAAGCATCCGCGGCACGCTGGCAGGCAACCGCCAGACGCTGGAGCGCTACTACAAGCTCGGACTGGAAGGCCGTGCCAGCCGCTGGACGCTGACGCTGACACCGGCGGACTCGCGCATGGCCGCGGTTGTCAGCCAGGTGCGCATCGACGGCAGCCAGGATGCGCTCGACCGCGTCGAGATCCGGCAGGCCGACGGCGACCGCTCGGTGCTGAAGATCCGTCCTGCCGCCCGCCCATGAGCGCAGCGCCGCCCGCAACGACGCGCCCAGTGACGCGCCGGCTCGCCCTGGCACTGTGGCTCTTCGCCATGCTCGCCTGCGCGGCTGTCATCAGCCGCACCACATTCACGGCCGACCTCTCGGCCTTCCTGCCGCGCCTGCCCAGCGCCGAGCAGCAATTGCTGGTGAACCAGCTGCGCGACGGACTGGTGTCGCGCCTGGTCCTGGTCGGGATCGAGGGCGGCGATGCCGATGGCCGGGCCGCGGTATCGCGTGCCATGGCGGCGCAGCTGCGCGGCGATCCGCGCTTCACCGCGATCCAGAACGGCGAGCCGGTCAACCAGGCCGCAGACCGCCAGTACGTGTTTGCGCACCGCTACCTGCTCAGCCCCGCGGTCACGCCGGAGCGCTTCAGTGAACGCGGCCTGGCGCAGGCACTGAATGAATCGTTCGAGCTGCTGGCCTCGTCCGCCGGGCTCTTCACCAAGTCGCTGCTGCCGCGCGATCCCACCGGCGAAGTGGCCGCGATGCTGGCACAGCTGGATGCCGGGCAGCGCGTGCCCATGCACGCCGGCGCCTGGGCGTCGCGCGACGGCAAGCGTGCGGTGCTGCTGGCGCAGACGGCCGCCGCGGGGTCTGACACGGATGCGCAGGCCCAAGCCATCGGGGCCGTGCGCGAGGCGTTTGGCAGGGCCGCAGCGGCCGGCCAGTACCAGCTGGTGATGACCGGGCCGGGCGTGTTTTCCGTCAATGCACGCGACACCATCCGCCATGATGTGGAGCGCCTGTCGACCATCGGCGTGGCCATCATCGTCACGCTGCTGCTGCTGGTCTACCGCTCGGTGCCGCTGCTGGTGCTGGGGCTGGTGCCGGTACTGAGCGGCGCGCTGGCGGGCATTGCCGCGGTCAGCCTGGGCTTCGGCGGCTCGGTGCACGGACTGACGCTGGGCTTTGGCACCACGCTGATCGGCGAGGCGGTCGACTATTCGATCTACCTGTTCGTGCAGTCCGCGCAGTACACGCGCGATGGCCGGCGCGACGAGCACGCCTGGCTGGGCGGCTTCTGGCCAACGGTGCGCCTTGGCGTGCTGACCTCGGTCTGCGGCTTTGCCTCGCTGCTGCTGTCGGGCTTTCCGGGGCTGGCGCAGCTGGGGCTGTATTCGATTGCCGGGCTGACGGCCGCGGCGCTGGTGACGCGCTTCGTGCTGCCGCAGCTGGTGCCGGCCACGCTGCACCTGCGCGACGTGGCGCCCCTGGGCCGCCGGCTGCAGTGGCTGGCGGCGCGCGCGCACCGGCTGCGTTGGCTGGTGCTGGTGCTGGTGGTGGCAGCCGGCACGGTGCTGGCCATGCACCGCGGCACGCTGTGGGGCCGCGAGCTGCAGGCGCTGAGCCCGGTGTCGGCCGGCGACCAGGCCCTCGACACCCGCTTGCGCGAGGATCTTGGCGCGCCCGACGTGCGCTACCTGGTGGTGCTGTCCGGGCCGGACCAGGAATCCGTGCTGCAGGGCGCGGAGCGCGTGGCACGTGAACTGGACCCGCTGGTGGCACAGAATTTCATTGGCGGCTACGAGAGCCCGGCGCGCTACCTGCCCAGCGCGGCGACCCAGCGCGAGCGCCAGGCCAGCCTGCCGCCGCCCGACGTGCTGGCGCAGCGCCTGCGCGCTGCCATCGCCACGCAGCCGGTGCGCGCGTCACTGTTCGCGCCGTTCCTGGCGCAGGCCGAGGCGACGCGCACCGGTGCGCTGCTGCGGCGCGAGGACTTGCGCGGCACATCGATGGCGCTGGCTGTCGATGCGTTGCTGGCGCAGCGCGACGGGCGCTGGAGCGCCACGCTGCCGCTGCGCGCACCGGCCCACACCCAGCAAGGCGCCGGCGCAGCCGACGGCGTCGACACCAGCGCGGTGCGGGCCGCGGTCGCGCGGGCTGGCGTCCCTGACACGCTGTTCGTCGACCTCAAGGGCGAATCCGACCGCCTCTACACCGGCTACCTGCGCGAGGCCTTGCTGCTGTCGCTGGCCGGCCTGCTGGCGATCATCGTGCTGCTGGCCGTGGCGCTGCGCTCGGCACGGCGGGTTGTGGCCACGGTGCTGCCGCTGGCCGCGGCGGCGCTGGTGGTGCTGGGAGGGCTGGCAGCGCTCGGCCAGCCGCTGACGCTGCTGCACCTGGTGGGCCTGCTGCTGCTGATGGCCGTGGGTTCCAATTACGCGCTATTCTTCAACGGCCCCGCGGCGGGCAGCCAGGTGGCGGGCGCTTCACCGCATACACTGGTGTCGCTGCTGCTGGCCAACCTCACCACAGTGGCCGCTTTCGGCCTGCTGGCGCTGTCGAGCCTGCCGCTGCTCAAGGCCTTCGGCCTGACGGTAGGTCCCGGTGCCGTGCTGGCCCTGTGGTTTTCGGCGATCCTGGCGCGCCCGGCAGCGCCGGACACAGCCGGGAGTGCAAGATGAATTCGTATCCCGCACCGCGCATTGCCTTGCGCGGCACCTCCAACAGCCGCACCTGGCGCCCCACCCCGCTGCTTTGCGGCGCCGCCGCCGTGCACCTGGGTGCCGCCGGCGCGATGCTGGCGCACCCTGAGTCCATCGGCATGGCGCTGGCCGGCGTTGGCGCCGCCCATGCGGCAATGTGCGCCACCGGCCTGTGGCCGCGCAGCCGCTGGCTTGGCCCCAACCTGCTGCGCCTGCCGCCCTCGGCCAGTGACTGCGTGGCACTGACGTTCGACGACGGCCCCAACCCGGCGCTGACGCCGCGCGTGCTAGACATGCTGGACCAGCACGGCGCGCGCGCGACCTTCTTCTGCGTCGGCGCGCGCGCCGCGGCGCATCCGGAACTGGTGCGCGAGATCGTCCGCCGCGGCCACGCCGTGGAAAACCACAGCATGTACCACCGGCTGCACTTCTCGGTCTTCGGTCCCGGGCGCATGCTGCGCGACATCCGTGCCGCGCAGCAGGTGCTGACCGACCTCACCGGCCAGGCGCCGCGCTTCTTCCGCGCGCCCGCGGGGCTGCGCAATCCCTTCCTTGAGCCGGTGCTGTGCCGGCTCGGGCTTCAGCTTGCCGCCTGGACCCGGCGCGGCTTCGATACCCGTTGTGGCGACCATGCGGCGCGCGTGGCGCAGCGCCTCGGCGGCAAGCTCGCCGGGCGCGACATCCTGTTGCTGCACGACGGCAACCCCGGCACCGATGCCGCCGGCAATGCACACTGCGCCACGGTGCTGCCGGGCCTGCTCGCCGCCATCGAACAAGCCGGCCTGCGCTGCGTCACGCTGCGCGCGGCCGTGCCGCCAGCCTGAGTGAGCGGCGGCTTGTTACAATTGGCACAGCCTTCCGAGATTCCTTCAATTCGCTCCCCCTAAGCCGTGTCCCCGCTCCTGTTCTCGCATTTCACGGCCACCAGCTGCCTTGGCGCCGGTGTAGACGCCACCCTGTCGGCCCTGCGTGCGCAGCGCGGCGGCCTGGCGCCCTGCCGCTTTGGCGGCGTCGAGCTCGATACCTTCGTCGGCGAAGTCCCCGGCCTGGACGCCGTGGCACTGCCGCCTGCACTGGCCGAATTCGACTGCCGCAACAACCGGCTGGCGCAACTGGCGCTGGAGCAGGACGACTTTGCCGCGCGTGTGCGCGAAGCGGCGGCGCGCTACGGCGCCCACCGGGTCGGCGTCTTCCTGGGCACCAGCACCGCGGGCGTGCTGCAGACGGAACTGGCCTATCGCCAGCGGGATCCTGCCAGCGGCGCGCTGCCGCCGGGCTTCCACTACGCCACCACCCACAACCCCTACTCGCTGCCTGCCTTCCTGCGCCAATACCTGGGGCTGGCCGGCCCGGCGGCTGCGGTGTCCTCGGCCTGTTCATCCGGCGCCAAGGTGTTCAGCTCGGCACGGCGCATGCTGGAGGCAGGGCTGATCGATGTAGCCGTGGTCGGCGGTGTCGATTCGCTGTGCCACACCACGCTGTACGGCTTCAATTCGCTGGAGCTGTTGTCCGACCAGCCGTGCCGGCCCTATGACGTTGCGCGCAACGGCATCTCGATCGGCGAGGGGGCGGCATTCGGCCTGCTCGAGCGCGTGGCCGGCACCCCGCCAGGCGATGCCATCCTGCTGGCCGGCATCGGCGAATCGAGCGATGCGCACCATATGTCGACCCCGCACCCCGACGGGCTGGGCGCGCGCCTGGCACTGGAGCAGGCACTGGCCAGCGCGGGGGTCGCGCCGGCACAGGTCGGCTACGTCAACCTCCATGGCACCGCCACGCGCAGCAACGACGCGGCCGAGGCGATGGCCATGGCCGCGGCGCTGCCCGGCACGCCGTGCAGCTCCACCAAGGGCGCTACCGGGCATGCGCTGGGTGCCGCCGGCGCGCTCGAAGCCGTCATTTGCGCGCTGGCGCTGCGCCACGGCCTGCTGCCCGGCGGCATCAACACCACGCAGGTGGATCCGGCGCTGGACGTGAACTACCAGCTCGCCAACCGCGAAGCACCGCTGCGCTATGCGATGACCAATGCCTTCGGCTTCGGCGGATCCAACTGCAGCCTGCTGTTCGCTCGCGCGGACGCAGCTTCCCATTGAGCATCGCCATGCCGCAGCACGTCTATATCGAAAGCATCGGCCTGCTCGGCCCCGGCCTGACCGGCTGGCAGCAGGCCACCGAAGTCCTTGCCGGCCGCGTGCCGTACGCGCACGCGGCCACCGAACTGCCGCCACCCGCGGGCCTGCCGCCGGCCGAGCGCCGCCGCACCGGCCCGACCGTACGGCTGGCGCTGGGGGTGGGCCAGCAGGCCGTCGCCGCCAGCGGCCTCGATGCCGCGCAACTGCCGACGATCTTTGCCTCGTCCAGCAGCGACGGCCAGAACTTCCATGCCATCTGCGAAGCGCTGGCCGAGCCCGAGCCGCTGATGTCGCCCACGCGCTTCCACAACTCCGTGCATAACGCGACCGCCGGCTACTGGTCGATCGCCGCGGGCGCGATGCGCACCTCCAATGTGCTCTGCGCCATGGATGGCAGTGGCAGCGCGGGCTTGCTCGAATGCGTGCTCCAGGCCGCCGCCGATGCCGAGCCCTGCCTGCTGATCGCCTATGACACCGGCTATCCCGAGCCGCTGCACAGCCACCGCCCTATCCCCGATCCCTTCGGCGTAGCCCTGCTGGTCACGCCGCGGCAGACGGCGCGTTCGCTCGCGCGCATCGCCGTGGCGCTGAAGCAGGCACCGGCCACGGTGATGCCGGACGCCGCGCTGGAAGCGCTGCGTACCTCGGCGCCGGCCGCACGCATGCTGCCGCTGCTGGCGGCCATCGCCCGCGGCAAGACCACCACCGTGGTGCTCGATTATCTGGACACGCTGCAGCTTGAAGCCGAGGTGGAAAGCCTCTGCTACCAGGCGGATGGCTGAGCTGTTGAAAGACCGCGACTGGATCGCGGCACGCATTCCGCACCAGGGCACGATGTGCCTGCTCGACGGCGTGCTGGCCTGGGATGCGGCATCGGTTCGCTGCACTTCCTCCACGCATACGCGCGCGGACAACCCGCTGCGCGCGCAGGGCCGGCTGGCCGCGGTCAGCGGGATTGAATATGCGGCACAGGCAATGGCCGTGCACGGCGCATTGCTGGCGCAGGCGGAACCCGGCAAGGACGCGCAGCGCCCGCGCTCGGGCTACCTGGCCAGCGTGCGCAAGCTGGTGCTGCACGTGGAGCGGCTAGACGATATCGAGGCGCCGCTGCAGGTGGAGGCGCAGCGCATCAGCGGTGAAGGCAGCAGCGTGCTGTATGCATTCACCGTCAGCGCCGCGGGCCGGGCGCTGCTGTCAGGCCGCGCGGCGGTCATCCTGGATGCCGCCGCAGTCGGCCAAAGCGCCGACCGCAGCGCCGGCTGAAACGCTTCAGCGCGCCGGCAGGATCTTGCCCGACACCACGCCGAAGCCAACGCGATAGCCTTCGCCCTGGCAGTAGCCGGTCATGGTCACTTCGTCGCCATCCTCCAGGAAGCCGCGGCGGCTGCCGTCGGCCAGCGTCGCCGGCTCGGCGCCGTTGCGGGTCAGCTCCAGCAGGCTGCCGTAGGAATCCGGCGTGGTGCCGCTGATCGTGCCCGAGCCCATCAGGTCACCCACGCGCACATTGCAGCCCGACACCGTGTGATGGGCCAGCTGCTGCGCCATGGTCCAGTACATCGCCTTGAAGTTGGTGCGGCAGATGGTGCTGGGTGCCGCTGCGCCCTGCGGCTGCAACGCGACTTCCAGGGCGATGTCGTAGGCATTCTTGCCCTGCTGCTGCAGGTACGGCAGCGGCTGCGGCGATTGCTCGGGATTGTCGCGGCGGAACGGCTCGAGCGCTTCCATCGTCACCACCCAAGGCGAGATCGAGGTACCGAAGCTCTTGCTGTTGAACGGTCCCAGCGGCACATATTCCCATTGCTGGATATCGCGCGCACTCCAGTCGTTGAGCAGCACCATGCCAAACATATGCTCTGGCGCGGCAGCGGTGCTGACCGGCTCGCCCAGCGCGGTCTCCTTGCCGACGATAAAACCCACCTCCAGTTCGAAGTCCAGCTTGCGGCAGGGGCTGAACACCGGGCGCGCCTCGTTCGGCAGCTTGATCTGGCCGTTGGGGCGATGCAGCGGCGTGCCGCTCACCACCACCGAGCTGGCACGGCCGTTGTAGCCGATAGGGATCTCCAGCCAGTTCGGCAGCAACGCATTGTCCGGGTCGCGGAACATGCGGCCGACGTTGGTGGCGTGCTCCCTGGACGAATAGAAGTCCGTGTAGCCCGGGATCTCCACCGGCAGGTGCAGCGTCGCGGCCGACATCGGCACCAGTGCCTTGTCGCGCAGGGCGGCGTTGTCGCGCAGCGCGGCGTCATCACCGGACAGCAGCGCCGTCAGACGCTTGCGGGTTTCGCTCCAGACCGGCTTGCCCAGCGCGATAAAGCGGTTCAGGCTGGCTGCGGCAAACGTGCCTTTGGCAATGGCCGGCAGCAGGCCGGCCTCATCCAGCGCGGCGAGGTCCAGCACCTGGTCGCCGATGGCAACGCCGACGCGCGGAGCCTGGCCCTTGGTCGAAAACACGCCATACGGCAGGTTCTGCAGCGGGAAGTGGGATTGGCCGTCGTTGGCGGAAGCGATCCAGCTGGTCTTGGGGGCGGTCATTGGGATACTCCGAAAATTTGGTGGCACTTGTCGCGTGCGGTGACGCGTCATGCTTGACGAGCGCCTGCCCTCTCCCCCGGCCCCTCTTCCGCAAGCGGGCGAGGGGAGAAAACCGGGCGGGCGGCCAGGCGCCCGGGGTTAGCGGGTGTTCGGGTTAAAGTGTTTCTTCAGGCCTTGCCAGCACGTGTAGTAGTCCTGCTGCAGCGAGGCCGACTGCGCGGCATACGGCGTCGGGCGGATCACGCCCGGGGTCTCGAACATGAAGGCCATGGTGTCCTCGATGCGGTGCGGCTGCGAGGTATCGGCGGCGCTGGCCTTCTCGAAGGTTTCCGTATCCGGGCCGTGGCCGCTCATGCAGTTGTGCAGGCTGGCGCCGCCCGGGGCAAAGCCTTCGGCCTTGGCGTCGTAGACGCCCGCGATCAGCCCCATGAATTCGCTGGCGATATTGCGGTGGAACCAGGGCGGGCGGAACGTGTCCTGCATCGCCAGCCAGCGCGGCCCGAAGATGACGAAGTCGATGGTGTCCACGCCCGGCGTGGCCGACGGCGACTGCAGCACCAGGAAGATCGACGGATCCGGGTGGTCGAAGCTGATCGAGCCGATGGTATTGAAGCGGCGCAGGTCGTACTTGTACGGGGTGTAGTTGCCATGCCAGGCCACCACGTCCAGCGGCGAGTGGCCGATGCCGGCGCGCCACAGGTTGCCCTGGAACTTGGCCACCAGTTCGAAATCACCCTCGCGGTCTTCATAGCTGGCCACCGGCGACAGGAAGTCGCGCGGGTTGGCCAGGCCGTTGGAGCCGATCACGCCCAGGTCGGGCAGCTGGAACAACGCGCCGTAGTTCTCGCAGATATAGCCGCGCGACTCGCCGTCGGGCAGCTCCACGCGGAAGCGCACGCCGCGCGGGATCACCACGATCTCCTGCGGCTCCACTTCCAGGCGGCCCAGCTCGGTCACCATCAGCAGGCGGCCCTGCTGCGGCACGATCAGCATCTCGCCATCGGCGTTGTAGAAGAAGCGGTCCTGCATCGACTGGTTGGCCAGGTACAGGTGGATGCCGCAGCCGGTCATGGCCTCGGGGCCGCCGTTGCCGGCCATGGTGACAATGCCGTCGACAAAGTCGGTCGGCACCGACGGCATTGCCGGCGGGCTCCAGCGCATCTGGTTGGGCGACGGCGGCACCTGGTCGAAACGGCTCAGGAAACGCGACTGCTCGATCTGCGTGAACGGCGTATGCATCGCGGCCGGGCGGATGCGGTACAGCCACGAGCGCCGGTTGTGTGCGCGCGGCGCGGTAAAGGCCGTGCCGGACAGCTGCTCGGCGTACAGGCCGTAGGGCGCGCGCTGCGGCGAGTTCCGGCCCACAGGCAGCGCACCGGGCAGCGCCTCGGTGGCGAATTCATTGGCGAAGCCGGACATATAGCCGTGCTCGGCAAGCTGGGTGTGCGTGAGTGTCATGGTGTCGTCAGCGTTCCTGGGTCTCGGTCCATTTGGCGCTGCGCTGGCGCCTGGCGGCCTCTTGCTGGGAGTGCCTGCCGGTCCGTATTCAGCCTTTGCGTGTGCACATGGCAAGAATTACGGAATGCGTAATGCATTTACCATATCGTAATATCGAGTACCGGACGTGTCAAATGGCATCGCCTGCGCATGCGTCGGACGCCGCTTGCATTGCAGTTGTAGGCGGGAAACGGGAAAAGCGGGAAGAAACCCGCCAGGCGCTGGGACGCGCGTTGACGCCTGCGTGGCGGCAATCGCTCACGCAGCGGAAAGGAAAAAAACGGGAAAGGCAGAAAACGCCGAAGCAGGCAGCCGGGCCTGCGGCGTGATCGCGCCGGGCATCGTGAACGGCGCTCAGGACAATGGCAACCGGCGCGGTGCGGAACGCCCCGCGCCGGTTGTCATGGGTGGCCTGGAGGCCAGCTGCCGGTGCCGGCGCGTTGCGAACGCGGCCGGCCAGGCAGCGGCTGGTCAGACCGGCTTGTGGCCCTCTCCGGTACCGGAGCCGAAACCGCCTCCGGAAGCCGGTGCCGCAGCCGGCGCGGCCGTGCTTCCGGCGGCCGGCTGGCCAGCCATGGAAGCTGCCGTCACGCCGCCATTGCGGCTGGCAATAAATGCGTTGACGTCTGCGGCAAGATGCTGCGGGGCCAGCACGACTTCCAGGCCCAGCGCCTCGCAGGCGGCCAGGAACGTCGACATGCGGGGATCGGCCTGACCCGACTCCGCCCGCAGGTAGGCTTCCCGGGAAATCCCCGCTTTACGGGCGACGTCCTCCTGCTTGAGCTTGCGCGCGCGACGCAACGCCCGCAGTTGCCGGAACGGTTCGCTAGCGCCTCTTGGCACGGCTGTACTGTTCATGTCGGTCTCCAGTCACCAGTGAAAAAAAGTGCGCGGACGTGCATTCGAGTATAGAGCACGCAAAGCGTTCCGTATGTAACCGCAGAAACACTTTGTGCAGATTTCTTAGAAGTCCGCAATCCCGCCCTGACATCGGCCGGCTGGCAGCCATCAAAGAGCCGGATCGTGCATAGCATCGCTGCACCGCCCAGTCTCTAACGGGCCTTGGCGGTTTGCGTTGACGTCACATGCCTATCCATATGACGTTATGGCCTCCCCGACACAAGTGCGCAAGTCGGGGCAAATACCATGCATCTGGTTTCGTTGACAAACCGACCGGTCGTGCTATTCTTCACGCCATGCAGAAAGGACAACTCACCCGCAATGCCATCGTCCAACAGGCACTGGACACCGCTGCCAAGGTCGGCTTCGAACAGTTGTCGCTGGCCACGCTGGCCGCGGACACCAATATGTCGAAGAGCGGCCTGTATGCGCACTTCAAATCCAAGGAGGTGTTGCAGCAGGCCGTGCTGGACCTGGCCGTGGAGCGCTTCGGCGAGATCGTGATCCGGCCGGCGATGCGCCAGCCGCGCGGGATGCCCCGGCTGCAGGGGCTGTTCGAAGGTTACCTGGAATGGCTGGGCGGCACGGTGACGCAGGGACGTTGCCTGTTCACGGCGCTGGGCCAGGAATACCGAGACCGGCCGGGCTCGATCCGCGACCTGGTCGTGCAGTCGCTGAAGGACTGGCACAGCACGGTTGCGCGCGTGGTGGGCGACGCCATCGATGAGGGCCATTTCGGGCCGGACACCGATCCGCGGCAATTTGCTTTTGAACTCTCGGGTATCGGCATGGCCTTCCAGCAATCGTTCAAGCTGCTTGGCCGCGAGGATGCCGAGACCATGGCGCGACACGCATTTGCGGCACTGGTGGCCCGTGCCGCCGAAGGCGCCCGCGGCCACTGAAGCCACACATTGGCGCCGGCGCTACCCCGCCGGCAGGCAGCAACCGCTCCGGCGGGCTTTTTTTGCATCAAAAAAGCACGACTGGTCGGTCGTAATAACAGCACGGAAAGCCGCCGGTAGGGCCGGTGCCGATGATGCCGTGCAATCCAGAATCCATTGGAGGTGCAGGTCGTGACGCAAGCAGTCTCTTCTCCTTCCCCCGTTTCCTCATCCCCCGCCGGCGCGCCCTTGCCCGCGCGCGCCGGCAATGCGCCGCTGCGCACCGGCAAGTCCGGCGCGGTGGAGCGGGCCTTGCAGGGCTGGCAGCGGTTGCGCTGGCAGGTGGGCAGCATGGTCAGGCCCGGCGCGACAGCGCGGGCGCTGGAGCACATCTGGTTCAACCCGCCGCGCGCCGCCGCCACATCGGCTGCGCGGCACTTGCTGGACGGTGCGCGCGCCGACTGGGCGCTGGTGACGGGCCAGGGCCCGAGCCGGCGCGTGCGCGTCTATCGCTGGGGCACGTCCGGTCCCGTGGTGCTGCTCGCGCACGGCTGGGGCGGCCATGCCGGCCAGTGGCATGCGGTTGTCGAAGGCCTGCTGGCGGCCGGCATGCGGGTGGTGGCCTTCGATGCGCTCTCGCACGGCGCCTCCGATGCCGGCGCGCGCGGCGCGGCACAGACCTCGGTGCTGGAAATGTCGCGCTCGCTGCTCGCCGCAGCCTGGCACGCGGGGCCGGTACACGCCGTGGTGGCGCACTCGCTCGGCGGCGCAGCCACCGCGCTGGCGCTGCGCGAGGGGCTGCCCGCCCGCGCCGCCGTGCTGGTCGGAGCGCCGGCCGACATGCACGCCGCGTGTGCGTCGCTGGCCTGGCAAATGGGCTTCACCCCCGGCGTGCTGGCGCGCATGCAGCGCCAGAGCGAGCGCTGGCTGGGACTGCCATGGTCGGCTTTCAATGTGCCCGACGTCGGCCGAACCCGTCCAGTCCCGCCAACGCTGGTAATCCATGACCGCAATGACAAGGAAGTGCGCTGGGAAGACGGCGCCGCCATCGCCGGCGCCTGGCCCGGCGCGCAACTGGCCACCACCAGCGGCCTGGGACATCGGCGCATCCTGCAGGATCCCGCCGTGATCCGGCGCATCGCCGACTTCATCAGGCCCGGCACAGCCCCGCGCGCGGTGATCCCGCCCGCGTTGCACGGCCTGGCCGCCGACTGAACCTGGAGACCATCATGTTCCTGGTGAGCAATGACATGACCGCCACCCTGCCCGCTCGCAGTTCGCTGCGGCTGGTGGCGGGCGCCGGCGAACACGTCGCCGTGCGCTGCACCGAAGGCGAACTCTGGCTGATCCGCGACGGCGACCCGAAGGATACAGCGCTGACGGCGAGCGAGAGCTTTACGTTGTCCGACAGCGGCCATATCGAGCTGTATGCCGTCACCACGGCATCGCTGCACGTGACGCGCTGCCGGGAAGGCACCAGGCCGGCAGCGGGCGCCTGGCGGCAATGGCTGCGGCGCTTGCTGGCGCCGCATAGGCGAGGCTATACCGGAGCAGGCCGGTGACAGGTGGGGCTGGACACCCCTCGCCCTGCCAGCCCTGGCGCGGATGCGCGGACTTGGGTGGGTGGAATGCTTGGCGGTTAATTGCGCTTTTGGAGTGAGCAGCACGCCCCTCGCGGTGCGCCTGCCCCGCCATCGGCGAAGTGCGCGGACGCGGCCTGATGCTCGGCGTGGAGCTGGTCGACGAACGTGCCGATGCCGACGCCGTGGGCGCCTACCCTGCCGATGGCGCCTTTGCGCGCACCGTGCAGCGCGCATGCCTGCAGCGCGGGCTGATCGTCGAACTGGGCGGGCGCCACGGCGCAACGGTGCGCTTCCTGCCGCCGCTGGTGATCGACGAGGCCGAGATCGACCTGGTGGCGGAGCTGTTCGGCGAGGCGGTCGGGGCGGCGCACACGCAATGCCGCTGAGCGCCTGCGCGCCGTGCCGCGGTGGCCGGGGCAACCGCGGCGCCAACTTCAGGACGCGTCGCTGCGCAGCATCTCGCGCAGCCGGAACTTCTGGATTTTTCCGGCGGGCGTGGCCGGCAGTGCGTCCTGCACCACGAGCTTCTCGGGGATGTACTGCAGCGCCATCTTCTGCGCCTTGAGCCAGTCCACCATCGCCGCCTGGTCGAACGCCTGGCCGGCGCGCGGCACGACGAAGGCGCAGGCGCGCTCGCCCAGGCGCTCGTCGGAGTAGGCCACGATGGCCACTTGCGAGACCGCGGGATGGCGGTATAGCAGGGTCTCGACTTCCAGCACGGGGATGTTCTCGCCGCCGCGGATGATCACGTCCTTGCTGCGTCCGGCGATGCGCAGGTAGCCGCCAGCATCGAGCCGTGCGAGATCGCCGGTGTCGAACCAGCCGTCGGCATCGGTGCCGTTGAGCTGCGGGCGCTTCAGGTAACCGCCGAAGTTGGAGCACGCCCGCACCAGCAGGCGGCCGGTCTCGCCAGGCGGCACGTCGGCGTCGGTGCCGTCCACGACGCGTATCTCGACGCCCGGCAGCGGGCAACCATCGGTGGTCGAGGCGCGCTCGTCGCCGTCATCCGGCAGCGTGGTGGTGACCGCGCCGTTCTCTGTCATGCCCCAGGCGGACACGATCTTCGCGCCGAGCGTCGCGCGCGCGCGCTCGACCAGCGCGCCGGGGATCGGCGCCCCTGCGCACAGGAAGGTGCGCAGGCTGGGGACCGGCGTGCCGGACTCCGCCACCACGCGCGCCAGGTCAGTCAGGAACGGCGTCGAGCCCATGGTGAAGGTCACCCCTTCCTCGCGGATCAGCGCCGCGGCGCGCGCCGGGTCCCAGATATCCTGCAGCACCGCCTGCGCGCCCAGCATCACCGGCATCAGGAGCCCGTACATGAAGCCGGTCTGGTGCGCCATCGGCGAGGCCATCAGCACCACATCGTTGCCAGACAGGCGCAGCCGTTCGGCATAGGGAACGATGTTGGAGAACAGCGTGTTGGCGCTATGCATCACACCCTTGGGCTCGCCGGTGGTGCCGGAGGTGTAGATGAGCTGGGTGACGTCGTCCGGGCCCGGTTGGCTGCACAGCAGGATGTTGGCGGCATCGGGCTCGTCTTCCCATGCCGGCCCGCTCAGCAGCGCCTCGAAGCTGTCCGCGCCGTCGCCGCCGGCAACGACGATGTGGTGCAGTGCCGGCAAGGCCTCGCGCAAACCCTGCAGCATCTGCGCATGGCCAAAGCCGCGGAACACCTGCGGCACCACCGCCACCTTGCATTGCGCATGCGCCAGCATGAACGACAGCTCGCGCTCACGAAAGATCGGCATCAGCGGGTTGAGCACCGCGCCCAGCCGCGCGCAGGCGAGATACAGCAAGCTCAGGTGCCAGCCGTTCGGCAGCTGGCAGGACACCACGTCCTGCGCGCCGATGCCGAGGCGGCTGAGCCCGACCGCCACCCGGTCCGCCATCCGGGCCAGCTCGCGCCAGGTAAAGCGGGTCACGCTGCCCCTGTCGAGGCTCATCGCCGTCAGTGCGGGGGCGTCGGGCAGGTCGCGCACGCAGGCGCTCAGGTAGTCGTTGACGGTGCGGTCGTGCCAGCGCCCGGCGGCAATGCTGGCGGCACGGCGCGGCGCGATCAGTACGGCGTCGAAATCCATGGCTGGTCTCCTTGATATGGGTCGGCTCGGGCGGTCCCGGCGCACATCGCGCCGCTTCAGGCCGGTACCGCTTCGCGCCCCGCGCGTGCACGGGCGATGATGGTCTTCATGATCTGCGCGGTGCCGTCGCCGATCTGGAAGCCAAGCACATCGCGCAGGCGCTGCTCCATCACGCCGCGGTCATAGCCGCCGTGGCCGAAGCACAGCAGGCACTGGTGCACCACGTCGTAGGACAGCTTGGGCGCCCACCACTTGCACATCGCCGCCTCCGCCGTATGCGGCAGGCCATGGTCCTTCAGCCACAGCGTCTGCAGGCACAGCAGCCGGGCCGCGGTCACCTGCGTCTGGAAGTCCGCCAGCGGGTGCGACACCCCCTGGAAGGCCGACAGCGGCTTGCCGAATGCCTGGCGCTCTGCCACATAGGCCCAGGTTTCGTCCAGCGCGGCCTGCGCCACCGCCAGCACCTGCAGGCCGATCAGCGCGCGCGAGAAGTCGAAGCCCTGCATCACCTGCACAAACCCCTCGCCTTCCTGGCCCAGCAGGTGGCTGGCCGGCACGCGCACATTCTCGAAAAAAATCGAACCGCGGCCGATGGCGCGCTGGCCATGGCAGTCGAAGCGGTTGCGGGTGATGCCCGGCAGGTCCATCGGCACCAGCAGGGCCGAGACGCCGCGCGCGCCGGCCTCGACGGTGCCGCTGCGGGCAAAGACCACCGCGGCATCGGCCTGGTCGGCGGCGGAGATCGAGGTCTTCTCGCCGTTGAGCACGTAGGCGTCGCCATCGCGCTCCATGCGCAGGCGCAGGCTGGCCGCGTCGGAGCCGCCGCGCGGCTCGGTCAGCGCGATTGCCAGCAGGGCCTCGCCGCGCGTCAGGCGCTGCAGCCAGGGCGCGCCGATCTCAGGCCGGGCGTGCTGCGCCAGGATCTGGCCATTGAGCGAGGCCAGCAGGTTGATATACGACAGGCTCAGGTCGGCACGCGCCACCGCTTCATGGATCACGCCGGCCGCCAGCGAGCCCAGGCCCTGCCCGCCCCAGGCCTCGGGCAGCTCGGGCCCGATAAAGCCCATTGCGCCCATCTCGCGCATCAGCGCGCGGTCCAGCACGCGGGTCTGGTCCCGCTCCAGGTAGCCGGGCGCCACGCGCGCGTCGGCAAAGCGGCGCGCGTGTTCCGCCAGCGCCATCAGGTCTTCGTCAAGATAGGGATTCATGGTTGTCTCCGCCCGGTCGGCTGTCAGCTTATTTGGCGTACTTGCGGAAGTCGGGCTTGCGCTTTTCCTGGAAGGCCGTCACGCCTTCGCGCGATTCCTCGGTGTCGTAATAGAGCTTCAGCGCATACATGCCCATGCCGGCAATGCCGCTCTGGTGCGCCGTGTCCATGTTGAACGAGCGCTTGGCGATGGCGATGGCCGTGGGGCTCTTGTCCTGGATCTCGTCGCACCACTTCTGCACTTCGGCGTCGAGCTGCTCATGCGGCACCACCGCATTCACCAGCCCCATCGCCAGCGCCTCGGCCGCCGGGTAGCGCCGGCACAGGTACCAGATTTCGCGCGCTTTCTTTTCGCCGACCACGCGCGCCAGGAAGGCGGTGCCATAGCCCGGGTCGACCGAGCCCACCTTGGGCCCGACCTGCCCGAACACGGCCTTGTCCGATGCAATGGTGAAATCGCAGATCGTGCACAGCACATTGCCGCCGCCGATGGCATAGCCCTGCACGCGCGCAATCACCGGCTTGGGCACGTCACGGATGGCGTTGTGCAGTTCTTCCATCGGCAGGCCGATGGTGCCACGGCCGTCGTACTGGCCTTCATGCGCGGACTGGTCGCCGCCAGTGCAGAAGGCCTTGTCGCCGGCGCCTGCCAGCACGATGGTGCCGATCTCGCGGTCATAACCGGCGCGGTTGATGGCATGGATCAGCTCGTCACAGGTGCGGCCGCGGAAGGCATTCATTTTTTCCGGGCGGTTGATGGTGATCCAGGCCGCGCCGTTGCGCACTTCGTACAGGATGTCTTCGTATTGCATGGTGGTCTCCGTGATCTGGTTGCTTGCGGGTTCAGCCGTTCATGGTCAGGCCGCCCGACACGCTCAGCACCTGGCCGGTAATAAAGGCGGCGTCGTCGCCGGCAAAGAACAGCACCGCGCCGGGCAGGTCGTCGGGCTGGCCGATGCGGCCCAGCGGGATCGAGCGCGTGAAGGCCTCGACCAGCTTCTCCGGGTTGCCCGCGCCCTGCTTGTAGTCTTCGAACAGCGCGGTTTCGGTCGGCCCCGGGCACACCACATTGACGGTGATGCCGTGGCGCGCGTGCTCGCGGGCGATGGTCTTGGAGAACGACACCAGCCCGCCCTTGCACGCCGCATAGACCGCCTCGCCGGAAGACCCCACGCGCGCCGCATCCGAGGCGATATTGACGATGCGCCCGCGCCGGCGCTCGACCATGCCCGGCAGCACCGCGTGGTGCATGTGCAGCGCCCCGGTCAGGTTGATGGCGATCAGCCGCTCCCATTGCGCCGGCTCGGTCTTGATAAAAGGCCGGAACACATCCCAGCCCGCGTTGTTGACCAGCACGTCCACCGGCCCGAGCTCCCGCTCGACCGCCGCGACCGCGGCATCGACGCTGGGGCGGTCGGTGATATCGCAACGCATTGCCAGCGCGCGGCCGCCAGCCTCGCGGATCTGCGCGGCCACGCGTTCGCCGGCCTCCGGGTTCAGGTCGAGCACGCCGACCGCCGCCCCCGCCCGCGCAAAGCGCAAACAGGTTGCGCTGCCGATGCCGCCACCACCACCGGTCACGATGACCGTCTTGCCTTCGAGTCCTTGCACAGCGTTCTCCTTTCAGGGTTCCGGTGCTATCGTGCCGGGCATGTGCCAGCACTTGCGCCGCAAATTAGGTAAATATGTTTACCTATAATAGGAGGCAGCCGCAGCCCGCGCAAGCCATTCATCTATGGAAAACGACTATGGTTAACCCCGAAACGGGAGGAGAACTCCCGACCAATGCGCGCATGGAACTGGCCAACCGGCTGTTCTTCCGGCTCTACCAATGCGCAAACATGTTGCATAAAACAGGGTCGCGGGCGGTCGAAGCGGAAGGCCTGACCACGCAGCAGTGGGCTGTGCTGGGCGCGCTGTCGCGTCCCGAAGCGGCCGAGGGCATGAGCGTGGGCGATCTGGCCCGCTACCTGATGGTGACCCGGCAGAACCTGTCTGGGCTGGTCGGCCGGATGGAGCGCGATGGCCACGTGACGCTGGCGCCTGACGGGCGCGACCGCCGCTCAAGGCTGGTACGGATAAGCGAGCCGGGACGGGAGGTCTGGCTGCACCAGGCGCAGCCGAAGATCCGTGATTATTATGAGCAGGCGCTGGATGGGTTCTCCACCAACGACCTGACCCACACGTTGCACTACCTGCTCAAGCTGCTGGACAACATGCGGGCGCTAGATGGGCGTGCAGGCGATGGCGAGCCTGACTAAGGGCGAGGCGGGCCGCTGTAGTCATTAGGCTTCTTACCCCAGAGAACGGAGAAAATCGCCGGCCAACAGCACACATTCGTCAAAACTCTGGCTGAACCCGATCCGTTGGATCCTGGCAAACTGCTCACGCATGATAGGGGCGCCTGCATCTATCTGTGCCAGGAATGCGTGGGCGTGCCGGAGCAAAAATGGTGCGGCCGCCGACAGCGCCTGGGGGTCGCGCTCGACCACCATAGCCAGATCGAAAAGATCTCGCGCAGTTGCACGGTCGCCCCTGTGATAGAGCTTCTTGGCCACGATCTCAGCCGCCGTCTCGACTCTGACCGCCTGCCCCATGATCGTCCAGGTTTCGAATGGGTTCGCGGTCAGGTTTGGCGCAGCCACGACATCGATTTCGCCGGATTCGAGCACGAGCTTTACAAAGTTCCCCTGCTCGATGTAGTCGCCCGAAATGGCCTCGGCAACCTCGCTCAGGCGCGGGGTCACAAAGCCCAGATACTGAGGATCCGGCACAAAAAGGTCGATGTCGCGCGAGAAGCGATGGTTGTACCGGAGCATCAGTACCGTCCCTCCCCCGAAGGTCCAGAACGGCTCGATGCCGCCGTGGCGCCGGACCTCGTCCATCAGCGTGAAAGCGTGAGGAAACAGGCTCTCCCAAACGGCACCCTTTAGTACGACGTTCATGCCCACAGCCCTCCCCGCGTCGCAGTCAGGGGGCGGGCGAGCGTTCTGAGGTTCTTCCAGATTTCCGCTGGCTTCCGGTGCTGCCTGGCTGCGACTTCGGCGACCACCTTGGTGACTAGCTGCAGGGGCGCTTCATCCAGTACCTGTGCGAGTTGGGGGTGGTACTCGGCCGGCACCTCGCCCGTGGCCAGCGCCCGCTCAAGCTCCTGGGGCGTCAGCTCGCCCGTATAGCTGACATTGGCACCCTTCGCGGCCATCCAGAGTGCCCGGGTCGGCAATCCCTTGGCTTGGCGGCTGGCTTCAGGATCTGTCACATCGAGCGCCAGGCCGAGCACGTCCAGCAGACGGCCGAGGGTCTCGAGCGTGGCATTGACGGTGCCATGTTCGATACCGTTGAGCGACTGGCGCGAGAGTTGCGCCATATCGGCCAGTTGCTGCTGTGTCAGGCCTAAGGCGATCCGCTTGCGTTGGATTGCACTTCCGAGCGTTGCAGGGTTCATGGCCAGGACCTCCGATCTATATGTCAAGTATAGACGACAAGATCCACACGGACTGAAGCAGTATCAGCTTTGAAACAATTTGCCACGCGAGCCGGGACTGAACCTGCGTGAACCGTCCTGCAAGCGCCAGCCAACGCCATTGGCTCGCAATATGCGTGGTCCTGAATTTGCTCAGACTCGTGGACGCAGGACTCCGTCGGTGCGAGGCAAATTGCCTCGACCGCGGTGCCGGCGGCCCGCTCCGAGGCCCTGAACCACCCTCCGTACATTGCCGCGCGGTGCGGGTCGCAGCTCGCGTCACAGGTATGTGCGGACGGCGCCCGATCCAATTCGCCGGAGACGCATCATGACCCGCTACATTGTGCTAGCCAGCTTCACCGACCAGGGCATCCGCACCGTCAAGGACACCACCAAGCGCGCCGCCGCCGTGCGCGAGATGGGTGCGCGCCTGGGCGTGCAGATGAAGGACATCTACTGGACGCTGGGCAAATACGACATCGTGCTCACCGTCGAGGCCCCCGACGATGCCACCATGACCAGCTTCGGGCTGACCATCGGCGCGGCCGGCAACGTGCGCACGCAAACCCTGCGCGCCTTCAATAGCGACGAAATGCAGGACATCCTCAGCAAGATGGGCTGAGGTTTGCCAAGGGCCGCGATTCCGGATACCCCGCTGGGTGCTCCCTCTCCCGCTTGCGGGAGAGGGTCGGGGAGAGGGCCGGAATATCCACGAAGTACTGCCGGTGGTTTGCCAGCGCCTGCCCTCTCCCCCGGCCCCTCTCCCGCACGCGGGAGAGGGGAGAAAACCCGGCGCGCTGTCTGTGTCAGAACCCTTCCAGCACCAGCTTGCCAATGGTCTGCCCGCCTTCCAGCGTCGCATGCGCGCGCCGCAGGTTCTCCGCGTTGATGCGCCCCAGGTTCTCGCCCAGCGTGGTCTGCAGCCGGCCGGCATCCACCAGCCGAGCCACCTCGTTGAGCAGCCGATGCTGCGCAACCATGTCCGCGGTGCTGAACATGGCGCGCGTGAACATGAATTCCCAGACGAAGGTGGCGCTCTTGTTCTTGAGCAACTCCACCGGCAACGGCCGCGTATTCGAGACGATCGTGCAGATCTTGCCCTGCGGGGCGACCAGTTCGCTCATCGCCGGGAAATGACCGTCGATATCGTTGAAGCAGAGGATATAGTCGACCTCGGCAAATCCAAGCGCCTTCAACTGCGCCGGCAGGTCGCCACGATGGTCAACCGTATGGTCGGCGCCAAGCCGGCGGCACCATTCCTGCGACTCGGACCGCGACGCGGTGGCGATCACGGTCAGCCCGGCCAGCACCTTGGCCAGCTGGATGCCGATCGAGCCCACGCCGCCCGCGCCGCCGATGATCAGCACCGAGCGGCCGGCGTGATCCCCCTTGGGTGAAATGCCGAGCCGGTCGAACAGCGCCTCCCAGGCGGTGATCGCCGTCAGCGGCAGCGCCGCCGCGTTGGCGAAATCCAGCGAGGCAGGCTTGTGGCCGACGATGCGCTCATCGACCAGGTGGAATTCAGCGTTGGAACCGGACCGCGTGATGCTGCCCGCGTAGTAGACCGGGTCGCCAACCTTGAACAGGGTCACCTCCGGCCCCACCGCCGCCACCGTGCCGGCCGCGTCCCAGCCCAGCACGCGCGGCGTGGGCTCTACCTGCGCCTTGGGCGCGCGCATCTTGGTGTCGACCGGGTTGACCGAGACGGCTTCAACCTTCACCAGCAGATCGCGGCCGCCGGGGCTGGGCATGTCGATCTCCACGTCCTGCAGCGAACGCGGGTCGGAGATGGGCAGGTACTGGGTCAGGCCGATGGCTTTCATGGCGGGCTCCGGGTTGTGTGGGGAATGAACTGAAGCGTAGCCTGTCACGATTGATTTGATCAGCTGGAAACTACAGCAATCAATTTCCCGATTTCCCGAAACTACGGATAATCACCCAACAAAAAGGGCCGCCTGCGCTACCCGCGCAGACGGCCCCGTCAGGGCTTGCCGTTGGCCCTACACCGCCAGGATCTGCCCGCCGCCGTAGCTCGACTGCTCCGGCGCCTCGCCGCCAAGTGCCATCTTCACCGCGCAGTACTTGAACTCCGGGATCTTGCCGAAGGGATCCAGCGCCGCGTTGGTCAGCTTGTTGATCGCCGCCTCGTAATAGCAGAACGGCACGAACACCGCCCCGCGCGGCGTGCCGGCGTCGGCCCGCGCGTACAGCGTGACTTCGCCGCGGCGCGATGCCAGCGTGACCACGTCGCCCGGCTTGCCGCCCAGCGCGTCCAGGTCCAGCGGGTGCACCAGCGCCACCGGGTCGGGCTCGATCGCATCCAGCACGCCGGCGCGCCGCGTCATGCTGCCGGTGTGCCAGTGCTCGAGCTGGCGGCCGGTGATCAGCACCATCGGGTAGTCGGTATCGGGCCGCTCGGCCGCCGGGATGATGTCGGCCGGCACGAAGCGCCCACGGCCGGTGGCGGTCGGGAAGCTGTCGATAAAGATCACCGGTTCGCCCGGGTCGCCCTCTTCCGTGCACGGATAAGTCACGGCGTGTTCGCGCTCCAGCCGCTCCCAGGTCACGCCGCCGATGCTGGGCATGGCTTGCCGCATCTCGTCGAAAACCTCGGCCACGCCGTCGTAGTGCCAGTCCAGCCCCAGCTGCGCCGCCATCTGCTGGATGATCCACAGGTCCTGGCGCGCCTGCCCCGGCGGGTTCAGCGCCTGGCGGCCGAGCTGAACGGTGCGGTCGGTGTTGGTGAAGGTGCCGGTCTTCTCCGGGAAGGCCGAGGCCGGCAGCACCACGTCGGCCAGGTAGGCGGTCTCGGTCAGGAAGATGTCCTGCACCACCAGGTGGTCGAGCGAGGCCAGCGCCGCGCGCGCGTGCTCGGCGTCGGGGTCGGACATCGCGGGGTTCTCGCCCATGATGTACATGCCGCGCACCTCGCCGCGCTCGATCGCCTGCATCACTTCGACCACGGTCAGGCCGGGCTGGCGGTCCAGCGGCATGCCCCACAGCGCCTCGAAGCTGGCGATCGCCAACGGGTCGTCCACGCGGCGGTAATCCGGATACATCATCGGGATCAGGCCGGCGTCGGACGCGCCCTGCACGTTGTTCTGGCCGCGCAGCGGATGCAGGCCTGTGCCGGGGCGGCCGATCTGGCCGGTCATCAGCGCCAGCGCGATCAGGCAGCGCGCGTTGTCGGTGCCATGCACGTGCTGCGAGACGCCCATGCCCCACAGGATCATCGAGGCCCTGGATGTCGCATACAGCCGCGCCACCTCGCGGATGACCTCGGCCTCGATGCCGCACACCGGCGCCATCAGTTCCGGACTGTACGCCGCGACATTGCGCTGCAGCTCGTCAAAGCCGATGGTGCGGCTGTCGATGAAGTCCTGGTCCACCAGGCCCTCGGCGACGATGACATGCATCATCGCGTTAAGCAGCGCCACGTCGGCATCGGGCTTGAACTGCATGAAGCGATGGGCAAAGCGCGCCAGGTCCGAGCGGCGCGGATCGGCCACGATCAGCTTGGTGCCGTTCTTCACCGCGTTCTTGATCCAGCTCGCCGCCACCGGGTGGTTCACGGTCGGGTTGGCGCCGATCACGATCACCACTTCGGCCTTGTCGACATCCATCACCGGGTTCGATACCGCGCCCGAGCCGATCCCCTCCAGCAGCGCCGCCACCGACGAGGCATGGCACAGCCGCGTGCAGTGGTCGACGTTGTTGCTGCCAAACCCGGTACGCACCAGCTTCTGGAACAGGTAGGCTTCTTCATTGCTGCCCTTGGCCGAGCCAAACCCTGCCAGCGCGCGCTTGCCGTGGGTGTCGCGGATCTGCGCGAGCTTGCCGCCGGCCAGTGCCAGCGCCTCTTCCCAGGTGGCCTCGCGGAACACATCCATCACGTGGTCCGGATCCATGACGAAATCGCCCTGCTTGGGCACGCCTTCGCGACGCACCAGCGGCACCGTCAGCCGCTGCGGATGCTGCACGTAGTCAAAGCCGTAGCGGCCTTTCACGCACAGCCGCTCGTGGTTGGCCGGGCCGTCGCGCCCTTCCACGAACAGGATGCGGTTGTCCTTGATGTTGTAGGTCAGCTGGCAACCCACGCCGCAGTACGGGCAGACCGAGTCCACCTGCTTGTCCGGCACCGCCAGCGCTGCGTCGCGCGCGGGCATCAGCGCGCCGGTCGGGCAGGCCTGCACGCATTCGCCGCAGGCCACACAGGTCGACGCGCCCATCGGGTCATCCATGTCGAACACGATGCGGGCGTCGTCGCCGCGCAGCGCCAGGCCGATCACGTCGTTAACCTGCTCGTCGCGGCAGGCGCGCAGGCAGCGGGTGCACTGGATGCAGGCATCGAGGTTGACGGCGATGGCCGGGTGCGACAAATCCGCCGCCACGCGTTCGCGCGGGGCAAAGCGCGGCTTGCCGATCTCCAGCTTCGCGGCCCACTGGTCCAGTTCGTTGTGACGGGTGTAGTCGGTCTCGGGCATGTCCGACTGCAGCAGCTCCAGCACCGTGCGCTGGGCACGGCGGGCGCGCTCGGATTCGGTCTGCACCTGCATGCCCGCGGCGGGATAGCGGCAGCAGGACGGGGCCAGCACGCGCTCGCCCTGGATCTCGACCATGCAGGCGCGGCAGTTGCCGGCCGGCTCCAGGCCGTCCTTGTAGCACAGGTGCGGGACGTCAAAGCCTTCGCGCCGGGCTACCTTCAGCAGGCTCTCGCCGGGCTGTGCGCTCACCTCGCGGCCATTGAGCGTGAAGGTGACGGCTGGCTCGGCGGATTCGACAAGCGCGCGTTCGGCGCGGGTCAGTGCGTTCATGTCTCTCTCTCAGGCTCGGGTCAGGCCAGTTCGTGCGGGAAGTACTTGATCACGCAGTCGACGGGATTGGGCGCGGCCTGCCCCAGCCCGCAGATCGATGCATCGCGCATCACCGCGGACAGGTCTTCCAGCGCCGCCAGGTCCCACGCCGGCTGGCGGATCAGGTCCAGCGTCTTGGCCGTGCCGCTGCGGCACGGCGTGCATTGCCCGCACGACTCATGCTTGAAGAAGTGCATCAGGTTGCGCGCCGTCTGCGTGGCGCTGTCGTGGTCGGACAGGATCACCACCGCGGCCGAGCCGATAAAGCAGCCGTAGGGCTGCAGCGTGTCGAAGTCCAGCGGGATATTGCCCATCGACGCCGGCAGGATCCCGCCCGATGCACCGCCCGGCAGGTAGCCGTAGAAGGCGTGGCCGTCGAGCATGCCGCCGCAGTATTCGTCGATCAGCTCGCGCACGGTGATGCCGGCCGGCGCCAGGTGCACACCGGGGCGTTTCACGCGCCCGGACACCGAGAACGAGCGCAGGCCCTTGCGCCCGTTGCGCCCCTGTGAGGCGAACCATTCGGCGCCCTTCTCGATGATGTCGCGCACCCAGTACAGGGTCTCGAAATTGTGCTCCAGCGTCGGGCGGCCGAACAGGCCCACCTGCGCCACATAGGGCGGGCGCAGCCGCGGCATGCCGCGCTTGCCTTCGATCGACTCGATCATGGCCGACTCTTCGCCGCAGATATAGGCGCCCGCGCCGCGGCGCAGCTCGATCGTCGGCAAGCCTGGGATTGGCGGGTCTTGCCGCAGCCGCCGCAGTTCTTCCGCCAGCAGCGCGCGGCAGCCGGCATACTCGTCGCGCAGGTAGATATAGATCGCTGACACGTTGACCACCGTCGCCGCGATCAGCATGCCCTCTAGGAAGCGGTGCGGATCGCGTTCCAGGTAGACGCGGTCCTTGAAGGTGCCGGGCTCGCCCTCGTCGATGTTGATGGCCATCAGCCGGGGCGCGGGCTCATTCTGCACGATGCGCCACTTGCGCCCGGTCGGGAAGCCTGCGCCGCCCAGGCCGCGCAGGCCGGAGTCCTCCATCGTGCACAGCACGGCGGCCGGGTCGAGGTCGCCGCCGGCGAGGGACTTCAGCAAGGCATAGCCGCCGTCCTTCCGGTAAGTGTCGTAGCCAATATAGGGCTCGGGCGCATGGCGCACGGCCTTTGCCTGCACGGCGGCGTCGATGGCCTCGGCCGTGGCAGCGTCGACCGGATTCTGCCCGACCAGCGCCGCGGGCGCCTTCTCGCAGCGGCCGATGCAGGGCGCGGCCACCACGCGCACTTCAGTGCCGAGCACCGCAGGCAGCTTGCTGATCAGCGCCTGCGCGCCCGCCAGCTCGCAGGCAATGCCTTCGCATACGCGCACGGTCAGCGCCGGCGGCGGCGCGATCTGGCCGTCGGCGTCCTCGCGCACCACGTCGAAGTGGTGGTAGAAGGTGGCAACTTCATAGACCTCGGTCATCGACAGCCGCAGCTCGCTGGCCAGCGCCACCAGGTGCGGCATCGCCAGCTGGCCGTAGCGGTCGTTGATGCAGTGCAGGTGTTCGATCAGCAGGTCGCGCCGGCGGGGCATGTCGCCCAGCGCCACGCGCACTTCGGCCAGCGCGGCCGCGTCTACCTGCCTGCCCTTGGGCTGGCGGCGCTTGCGCTGCCGGCCGAGCCCCGTCGCCTCGAGTGGAATGACAACCTGGTTCATGGCGTGCCTGGATTCTGTTTGTGGGTGTCCGATGTGCGATCAGGAAGGCGCCGGTCGGGCCGCCCTCCTGTCGCGCTTTGTCATTGTCGTATTGTGCTACCGGACATGGCGCCTGTGCAGGCATCGCAGCCGCCACGTCCGGGGTACTGCCGGCGCCGGGAGGCGCCGTACTGCTTTCTTCATCAGGTCAGGTCTTCCGGCACGGTGCGGTAGCCCATCGGTGCCGAGGTGTTGGCATGGACATACTTGCGGGCATGGGCTTCGCGCATCGGCTTGAGCACGAACAGCGCCATCACCGCGGTCAATGCCGCCATGCCAGAGGCCACCAGGAAGACCGCATGCCAGCTGCCCGTGGCGGCCGTGATCACACTGGAGAACGGTACCAGCAGCGCGGCCGTGCCCTTGGCGGTGTACAGCAGGCCCGCGTTGGTGGCGGCAAACTTCGGCCCGAAGGTGTCGCCGCAGGTGGCCGGGAACAGGCTGTAGATCTCACCCCAGGCGAAGAACACCACGCCTGTCAGCACCACGAAGGCAACCGGATGGTGGCCGTACTTCGACAGCAGCAGGATACCGATGGCCTCGACCCCGAAGGCGAAGAACATGGTGCGTTCACGGCCGATATGATCGGAGATCCAGCCGAAGAACGGGCGCGTCAGGCCATTGAGCACGCGGTCGATGGTCAGCGCGAAGGTCAGCGCGGGCAAGGTCAGGCCAAGGATCGAGATCGGCGCATCGTGCAGGCCGAAGTCCTTGGCGATCGGGCCGAGCTGGGCGGTGGCCATCAGGCCGCCGGCAGCCATCATCACGAACATCGCGTACATGACCCAGAAGATCGGCGACTTCAGCACCTCGCGCGGCGAAGCGTTGTAGGTCGCGGCAGCCTTCAGCGTGGACTTGACCTCGCTCAGGATCTTGGCCGACGGCGGGTACAGGGCCATGCCCAGGATGAACACGATCAGGCCCTGGCCCAGACCGAACCACAGGAACGCGGCTTCATAGCCTGACGTCTTGATCATGTTGGCGATGGGCACCACGGTCAGCGCGGAGCCCGCGCCGAAGCCGGCCGCTGTAATGCCCGCCGCCAGGCCCCGGCGATTGGGGAACCACTTCAGCGCGTTGCCCACGCAGGTGCCATACACCGCGCCCGCGCCCAGGCCACCGATCGCAGCCGCGACGTAGAGCATGGGCAGCGAGGACGCCACCGAGTTGAGGGCCCAGGCAACGGCGCACAGCAAGCCGCCGCCCACCACCACCGGACGCGGGCCGTATTTGTCGACCAGGTAGCCTTCAATCGGGACCAGCCAGGTTTCCGTCACGACGAAGATGGTGAAGGCCACCTGGATCGCGGTGCGGCCCCAGTGGTACTTGTCGTCAATCGGGTTGACGAACAGCGTCCAGCCGTATTGCATGTTGGCGATCATTGCCATGCAGATCACGCCGAATACCAGTTGCACCCACGGCGACGCAAAGCGCGACGTGGACTCCCTCTGCTGCAATTCCATGATGTCTCCTTATAGCGGCTTGCCGCCAAGGTGGAAGATGGGCGCCTGTAGACGCCTCTGCGTGACTCTCAGTCAAAGAACAGCTGAGCCGTTCTAGTGCTATACGGTATGTGATATATCAGGTAAGTCAAGCGTATTCGTCGCGGCTCTGCAGCATGAGCCCGCGGCGAGCGACACCTGGCTGGCCGTTGCTGCAATGCGACTGGTGCGCACACTGCATCAATGGTCGGTCCGACAGCATCCGGAGTCGTTGGAAATCAAGCAGTTGCCATGCAACGGCGCATCAATCAGCCGACTGCTGGCAAGCGCAAGAATGCCGGGGATCGCGCTTCGGAAAAACCGGGAAAACGATGAGTTGGGGAAAGTCCCTAGATGCATACATTAATGTCTGGCGACGCGTGTATGACCTTGGAAACGATGCCGGAGGAGGCGTTGCAGGCACGGCAGGGAGCTGCCGGATTGGGGCAGGCGGCGCAAGCAAGGGTTGGGGATCGCTGGCAGCGATCGGGAAGAGGATGGCGGCGGCCGCAGGTTCGCGCGGAACCCTGCCCTGGCTCGCGGCGAATGCCGCAGATCAGGAGTCAACCGAGTACTGCCACAAGGGATGCCGGCCGCTACAACCCTTGCCAGATGCGCTGTTCAGCGCGAACGGCGCATGGCGCCGGCGCGCATTACGCGTAAGCCAGTTCACCGGCAGCGGGCACGATGCGCGACGGGCTGGCACGGCCCACGCCATCGCTTTCCTGGTTCGAGCCCAGGCCGGCGAAGCGACCGTGCTCCTGCGCGGTCACCAGCACGCCCATCGGCAGGCGCGTGGCCAGCAACGTGGTCACGCCGACACCGACAGCAATCAGGCCCAGGCCAAGAGCGAAGAGAAGAGCGGCTTCCATTTGAAAACTCCAATAGCGTTGTGATCAGGAGTTTTCATTATATGCTGCGCTGCACTATGTGTAAATATCCTGTATGTGATATATCAGTAGAAGTTTTGCACTAATACAACGAACGCAGCCCCGATGCCTCCAGATGAGCCGATGGCCTCACACCGTGGTCGTTTCACGACGCGCCACCGGCGGCTCCTGATACTCCTGGCCACGCAAGGCATCCCAGATTGCCGCGGCATTGGGCTTGAGCGAACGGCTCTTGCGCCGAACCAGCATCACCGTGGAAGTCACCTGCGGACGCAGCGGCCGCATCACCGCCGCCGGATTCATGCCGCCAACCTGGGCACGCGACGGCACTACGCCGATACCAAGGCCCAGCGCCACCATGCCGAACACCGCGGCAAAGTGGCCAAGCAACTGCAGCGAGCCCGCGCGCACGTGATAGCTGCTGAGCGCCTTCTCCACCGCGGGCTGCATGCCGCACTGCTGGTCCAGGGCCAGCACGCGGGCATCGCTCAGGTCGCCCCACCCTACCGCGTCGCGCATGGCCAGCGGATGCTGGGCGGGCAGGACAGCGTGGTAGGCATCGACGCACAGCGGTTCACAATAGAGATCATCGGTTGCCTGCGGATCGGTGGCAATGCCGAAGTCCACCTCGCCGCTGCGCACACTCTGCAGCACCGACTCCTGCGAGCGGTCCTTCAGGTGGATGGCAATTGCCGGCCACGCTTGCCGGCAGCCGGCCAGCCACGTCGGCACCGACATCGAGCTGAGCACCGGATCCGATGCGATCTGCACCAGGCCCTGGCACGGACGGCTGGCGCTCTGGCTGTCGCGCAGGGTCTGCTCCACCTCTTCGATCAGGTGGCAGATGCGCTGCGACAGGTGCTGGCCGGCATCGGTCAGTTCCACCTGGCGCGTGGTACGGTCGAACAGGCGCTGGTCGATTTCCTCCTCCAGCTCACGCACGCTGCGGCTGACCGCGGATTGCGTCAGGCCCAGCTCAACCGAGGCACGCGTAAAGCTCTTGTGCCGCGCCACTGCGGCGAAGGCCTTCAGTTGGGGGAGCGAGATATTCATGACCTGCCCCCCTGCCCGGCACCGGCGTGGCTGAGACGGAGCCTGTCGTCAGGCATGGCGGGGTGTCGCGTTGCACGCACCATTGCGTTCAGTCCGGTCACGGTAGTCTCCTTGTGTTTTTTTGTCGTGACTGTAGGCAGCCATCGTTGTTATCGGCCATGCTTGTGGCCATTAGCGGGCTCCTTGGCGCAAGCCGGAGAGCCGGATTCGGGGGCGGGGCATGCCAATCCGACGATTGATGCTACTTGAATCTAAGATCAGTACTGCATAAAGTTTTTTATCGTTTATATAGTCAATCGTTTATATATTGCACGGGACGAGCATGAGGAACGCCACGCTGCGGCAACTGAAGGTCTTTGAGACCGTTGCCCGCCATATGAGCTTTTCACGCGCTGCCGAGGAACTGCACCTGACGCAGCCCGCGGTATCGACCCAGGTGCGGCAGCTGGAGCACCACGTGGGGCTGCCCCTGTTCGAGCAGTTGGGCAAGAAGATCTACCTGACGCCGGCGGGCCACGAGATGCTGCATTACAGCCGCAGCATCATCCAGCAGTTCCGCGAGGCCGAAGACGCCATGTCCCAGCTCAAGGGCATCTCCGGCGGCCGGCTCAACGTGGCGGTGATCAGCGCCGGCGACTATTTCTTTCCGCGCCTGCTGGCCGAGTTCATGAACCGCCATGAAGGCGTGACGCTGAACCTTGCCGTGCATAACCGTGAGGAATTGCTGCACCAGCTGGCCGGCAACCTGACCGACCTGGCGGTGATGGTGCGCCCGCCCGAAGGCATGGACACCATCAACGAGGTCTTCGCCCCGCACCCCTATGTCATCGTGGCCGCGCCCACCCACCCGCTGGTCGGCCAGCGCAATATCCCGCTAGCAGGACTGGCGGATGAAGCCTTCGTTTCACGCGAGAAAGGCTCGGATACCTGGAACTCGATGCAGGAAGGCTTTGCTGGCAAGCTGTCCAATATGCGCATCGCGATGGAGATCAAGAGCACCGAGACCATCAAGCAGGCCGTGATCGCCAACATGGGCATCGCCTTCCTGTCGGCGCACACGGTCGGCCTGGAACTGCAGGCCGGCAAGCTGGCGGTGCTGGACATCGAGGGCTTCCCGGTCATGCTCAACTGGTACGTGGTGCACCGTAAGAACAAGCGGCTGCCGCCAGTGGCACTGGCGTTCAAGCAGTTCCTGATGGAAGACGGCGCGGGGCTGATCCAGCGCATCACTGGCGTGGGAGACTTGATCGGCCAAGGATGTATAAACGATTGATTATGAATTTGCTATGAAACTTTAATTATCGCAAATCATCCGATGTCCCTATGCTTGTCTCAACCCAACCGCTACAGCGCATCTGAGGAGACGAGCATGAACCAGGTCCAGCAGGAAAACCGCCAGGCTGCCGTCACAGTCGGCACCGATAACCAACCTATTCCGCGCGACACCCAGCTCGCCGCCTACAACGCCGCGTTTATCGAGCTGGGCCTGCGCTTCCGCTGGGACGCCCAGATGTATGAATGGCTGTGCGGCATCGAATGCGAGAAGGCGCGCGTGGCCCGCTATATCGAAGAACACCACGCGCACCTGCTGGCCGCCTATGATGCCGCCTTTCTGAGCGCGCTGATCTTCGAGAAGAAGAACGAATACCTGCGCGCGGTCGGCCATCTCAACTGAGGGGCCGGTCGGTTCACGGCGAGGCGCGCGAGCGGCCTAGCTTTTTTTGCCTAGCCCGCATGTCCCTCAGGCGAGGTCCGCCTCCTCTGCCTTGACTGCAGGGCGGGGCAGCCGCTTGATGCGCTTGCGCGGCCTTTGCGCCGCGACCCAGAGGTCGTAGGCCATCTGCATGCCGCTCCACATCTCGCGGCTCGCGCCCAGGGCTTCTTCCAGGCGAATGGCGATGTCCGGCGTGATCGACGAATGACCATTCAGGATGCGCGAGAGCGTTGCGCGCGTCACGCCGATGTGCGTGGCGAACGCCGTGATGGTCATATCGTCCATGCCATCGAGCCAATCGGCCAGCACCGCGCCGGGGTGCGGCGGGTTGTGCATGCGCGTCATGATGAGGTCCTTCAGTGGTAGTCCTGGTAATCGACGACGATGACGTCGATGCCGTCGAACATGAATGTCAGCCGCCAGTTGCCATTAACGCTGACGGACCAGTGGCCGGACATGTCGCCGCCCAGTTGATGCAGCTTCCAACCTGGCACCCCCATGTCCTGGGGTTTCGTGGCGTGATCCAGCGCACCGAGCTGATTGCGCAATCTCTGCGCGTGATGCGGCTGGATTCCCGCCTTGGAGCCAGTCTCGAAGAAGCGTCTGAGGCCCGCATGGGCGAAACTCTTGATCATCGATGTCCAGGTAGCAGAGTGTATAGCGTATAGATACGCTATACAAGCGTTAGAAGCTTGCTTGCGTTGCCGGGGACGGACTCTATCACCTGAAGCACACTGGGATCCCTGTCTGCGGCTGCTTTTGAGCCATTACTCATTCCGCGCCTGGGGGAGATGGGGATGTGCCGGCCGGCATGGATCCATTGCCATGCCGGTGCGGGCGCAGTCGTCGTAAGATTCGGCATTTACACTCATGTGCCCGGCGCTTGCCTGGCTTGCCACCCGTTTCATGCCAACCCGACGCACCGACGAAGACTTCATCCAGGACCTGACCCGGCTGCTGAGCACCGAAGGCGTGTCGTCGCTGACCATCGGCGAGATTGCCCAACGCATGCGCTGCTCGCGGCGGCGCCTGTACGAAATCGCGCCAACCAAGGAAGCGCTGTTCGTCGGCATCTGCCGCGAGGTGCTCGCTGACAACCTGGAAAGAGGCTTTGCCGCGGCGCGCCGCGAAAGCGATGCGGCGCGGGCAGTGTCCGCCTACCTGCATGCCGCGCTGAACACATCGGGACTGAGCAAGGCCGCACTGGCGGACCTGGATGCAATCGACAGCGGCCGGGCGGTATTCGACGCCTACCAGCTAGCGCGCGTGCGCGGGCTGGAGAGCCTGCTCGATGCAGGGATGCGGCAAGGGCTGATGGCGCCGCACAATCCGCGGCTGGTTTCCGAAGCGATCCTGGGCGCCGCGCACCGGCTGCGCAACCAGCAGTTCCTGAAGGAAACCGGCCTGAAGATGGGCGATGCCTTCAGCGAGTTCTACGAGATCATCCTCAACGGCCTGCTGTCCCGCCCGGACACCGGCGCGCGCACGTCCTAGCCGCGCGCCGGCAGATGGGCGTGCTCAGGCCACCTGCCTCTCCTGGCCGCCCCAGTAGCGTCCGCGGATGGCCTTGCGGTCGATCTTGCCCAGCGCGGTCAACGGCAGCTCATCCACGAACACCACCTGCTTGGGCGCATTGACCACGCCCTTGTGCTGCGTGACGTGGCCGATCACATCGGCCTCGGTAAGCGCGGCACCGGGCCGGGCCACCACCACGGCGGTGACCGCTTCGCCCCACTTGGCGTCGGGGATGCCGACCGGGTCGCCGCTGAGCGGCTGGCCCGGGATCACAGGGAAGACACGCGCCTCAGGCCTGTTCCTTGACCTGGTTTTCCAGCTCCACCAGCCGCTTCTTCAGCGCCCGCTCCTCCTGGAAGCGCACGGTCTCGTCGCGGATCAAGGCGACGATGCCGGTGATGGCGCCCGCGTCATCTTTGAGCAGCGCCACGGTGAAGGCGATCGACATGGACTTGCCGTCCTTGTCGACCGCGGGCACCTTGAGCAGGTCGTGGCCGTAGCGCGTGATGCCGGTCGCCATGGTCTTGTCGTAGCCCTCCCAGTGCCGCCCGCGCAGGCGCTCAGGGATGATCAGGTCGAGCGACTGGCCCATGGCCTCGGCCTGGGTAAAGCCGAACATGCGCTCGGCGGCGGGGTTCCATAGCGTGATGGCGCCCTTGGCGTCGGAGATGATGATGGCGTCGCCGATGGCGGACACCAGTTGCGCGTAATCGATCTGGTCTGTCATGGGGATTCCCTCGTTATTACCAGGGCCGGTCGGCGCCGGCCTGTCATGGCCATCAAGGTAGCGTGCCACATGGCCACGCTGCAAGCAAAAACGCCGGGGCCCGCTATGCGCGAGACCCCGGCGTACGCTCCGGCACACGTGCCGGCGGGCAGCGTCAGATCACCTGGGACTCGCGCAGGCGCTTGATGTCGTCCGCACAGTAGCCCAGGCCGGCCAGCACCTCGTCGCTATGCTCGCCCAGCAGCGGCGATCCGGTGATCTCCGGCTTCAGGTCGGAGAACTTGATCGGGCTGCCCACCGTCAGGTAGGTGCCGCGCTCCTTGTGCGGCACCTCGGTGATGCTGCCGCTGGCGCGCAGCGACGGATCGGCGGCAATCTCCTTCATCGACAGTACCGGCGAGCACGGAATGTCGTGCTTGCGCAGGATGTCCACTGCTTCGTACTTGGTCTTGTCGGCCAGCCATTCCTCGATGGTGTTGAAGATATCGAAGATATGCGGCTGGCGCGCCTTGGCCGTGGCGTAGTTGGGATCGGCGATCCATTCCGGCTTGCCCAGCGCCTTGCAGATCGGCTCCCAGGCATGGCCCTGGATGGTGAAGTAGATATAGGCGTTGGGATCGGTCTCCCAGCCCTTGCACTTCAGCACCCAGCCCGGCTGGCCGCCGCCGCCCGCGTTGCCGCCGCGCGGCACCACGTCGCTGAAGCTGCCATGCGGATACTGCGGGTACTCTTCCAGGTAGCCCAGGCGGTCCAGGCGCTGCTGGTCGCGCAGCTTGACGCGGCACAGGTTCAGCACCGCATCCTGCATCGACACGGCCACCTTCTGGCCCTTGCCGGACTTGTCGCGGCCGATCAGCGCGGTCAGGATGCCGATGGCCAGGTGCATGCCGGTGTTGGAATCGCCCAGCGCCGCGGCGGACACCGTCGGCGGGCCATCCCAGAAGCCGGTGGTCGAAGCCGCGCCGCCGGCGCACTGGGCCACGTTCTCATAGACCTTCAGGTCTTCGTAGTGGTGGCCGTCGCTGAAGCCCTTGACCGAAGCCACGATCATCTTGGGGTTCAGCTCGTTGATGCGTTCCCACGAGAAGCCCATGCGGTCCAGCGCGCCCGGGCCGAAGTTCTCGACCAGCACGTCCGATTCACGAATCAGCTGCTCCAGGATCTTCTTGCCTTCTGGCTTCTTGGTATCCAGCGTCAGGCTGCGCTTGTTGCTGTTGAGCATGGTGAAGTACAGCGCATCGACATCCGGGATGTCGCGCAACTGGGTACGCGTCACGTCGCCGGAACCGGGGCGCTCCACCTTGATGACGTCTGCGCCGAACCACGCCAGCAGCTGCGTGCACGCGGGGCCAGCCTGGACGTGCGTGAAGTCGATGATCTTGATGCCGTTGAGTGGGAGGTTCACTTTCGTCTCCTATTGGATTAGGGGGTGAAATTCGGGTCGATTACTTCTTGGCCGAGCTTTGCGGATTCAGGTTGGTCAGACGACCACTTTCGGTGCCGGCAGCCGGGTCGATGACGGCGTTGACCAGCGTGGGCTTGCCCGACCGCAGGGCTTCGTTCACCGCGGCTTCGAGTTCCGCCGGCGTGGTCACGTTGTGACCGACGCCGCCGAACGCTTCCATCATCTTGTCGTAGCGCGCGCCCGGGACGAACGTCGTGACCGCCGGATCCTTGCCGCCGGTCGGATTCACGTCGATCCCCTTGTAGACGCCGTTGTTGTTGAAAATAACGATGCAGACGGGCAGGTTGTAACGGCAGATCGTCTCGACTTCCATGCCCGAGAAACCGAACGCACTGTCACCGCACAGCGCCAGCACGGGCTTGCTGGTCTCGACCGCCGCGGCGACCGCGTAGCCCATGCCCACGCCCATCACGCCCCAGGTGCCCACGTCCAGGCGCTTGCGCGGCTCGTACATGTCGATCACGGCACGGGCGTAGTCCAGCGTGTTGGCGCCTTCGTTGACAAACGAGATGCCCGGGTTGGCCTTGACGACATCCTTCAGCACGCCCAGCGCGCCGTGGAAGTTCATCGGCGAGACATCCTTGGCCTTGGCCAGGGTCTCGGCCATCTTTGCCAGGTTCGTGTCCCTGCGGTCGGCCACCGCGTTCAGCCAGTCAGCGCCCGGCTTGGCAAAGTCGTTGCCGACCTTGTCGAGGATCGCCGACACGCACGAACCGATGTCACCCACTACCGGCGCGGCGATGGCGACATTGCTGTCCATCTCGGTCGCCGCGATGTCGATCTGGATGAATTGCTTCGGCTTGCCCCAGGTCTTGCCCTTGCCGTGCGACAGCAGCCAGTTCAGGCGGGCGCCGACCAGCAACACCACGTCAGCTTCAGCCAGCACATACGAGCGTGCGGCCGAGGCCGATTGCGGGTGCGTATCGGGCAGCAGGCCCTTGGCCATCGACATCGGCAGGTACGGAATACCCGTCTTCTCGACCAGCGTGCGGATATCCGCTTCGGCGCGTGCGTATGCGGCACCCTTGCCCAGCAGGATCAGCGGGCGCTTGGCGCTCTTCAGCAGCGCGACGGCACGGTCGACCGAGTCCGGTGCAGGCAGTTGGCGCGGGGCCGGATCCACCACCTTGATCAGCGACTTGCGGCCCTTCTCGGCTTCCATCGACTGGCCCAGCAGCTTGGCCGGCAGGTCCAGGTACACACCGCCCGGACGGCCCGACACGGCGGCACGGATGGCACGCGCGATACCGACACCAATGTCTTCAGCGTGCAGCACGCGGAAGGCAGCCTTGGCGTGCGGACGGGCGATGGCCAGCTGGTCCATCTCTTCGTAGTCACCCTGCTGCAAATCGACGATCTCGCGCTCGCTCGAGCCGCTGATCAGGATCATCGGGAAGCAGTTGGTGGTCGCATGCGCCAGCGCCGTCAGCCCGTTCAGGAAGCCTGGCGCAGACACAGTCAGGCAAACGCCCGGCTTTTGCGTGAGAAAGCCGGCAATCGCTGCGGCGTTGCCTGCGTTCTGCTCGTGACGAAAGCTGATGACGCGCATGCCGTTGGCCTGCGCCAGACGAGCCAGATCGGTGACCGGAATGCCGGGCAGGCCGTAGATGTTTTCGATGCCGTTCAGCTTCAGCGCGTCGATGACCAGATGAAAACCATCGGTTTGTGCCTGATGTTCTTCCGCGGCGTGACGCTGCAGCTCGTTTCCGACTTCTGCCATGGTTGCTTCCTTCTATGCAAATTGACTGGGGTTGGAATTTTTTTTGTTTCAGGGCTTCCGCGATGTGCTCTCGGGCCGCTTCGCTACGACTTGGGACATGTTTGGTCTCCTCTTTGGACTCGTGTTCATGGTGCGCGGGGGCCATCCCCTTGCTTAAACCTGTGCCGGTTTGTTCGACCGGTCTTGATGACATACGGTATGTGATATATCAGAACGACGCAAGAGGAATTTCCAGCAGAATGTCAACTTTCGTCGGTGCAGCGCAGCAATCAGGGCTCTAACTAGCACCAAATCACCGTAAATCCCTAATGCAGGCGATTCATGCGCAATCGGCACAGGTCAGCTCTGCCGCTCGACACGTTGTCGATCGGACGCTAAAACCCGACATAGATATATTACATACCAAAATTTCAGAGCCACTCGGGCCCTAAAGGATGAAGACGCCTGGTACTTATCCTGAATGCCGGCCGGCCTCGCCGGCACAACGGGCAGGCTTCGGGCGCAGACGCGGGCGGTTTGCCGGTCTGCGCCTGAAGTGTTCCCGCTACTCGCCCTGCCGCGGCGCCAGGCCGGCCAGGAACGCTGCATCGGACACACGCACCGCCTCGGCATGCCCGGTGATAAAGCGCTTGCGCATGGGCGCCAGGAACACCTTGGCCGAGATCCCCGCCGCAATCGTCACCACCGCCGCCACCGAGAATACGGCTCCCCAGCCGCCATAGGCCGACAGGATCGATGCCAGCGGCACCACCATCGCCGCCGTGCCTTTCGCCGTGTACAGGGTGCCCGCATTGGCCGCCGCGAACTTGCTGCCGAAGGTATCGGCGCACAAGGCCGGGAAGATCGAGAAGATCTCGCCCCAGAACAGGAAGGTCAGTGCGGCAAAGAACATGAACCAGTACGGGTTGTGCCCCATCTGCATCAACCCGAGCAGCGCCAGGCCTTCGCCGATGAAGATTACGAACATGGTGTTCTCGCGCCCGAACCGGTCCGACAGGAAGCCGCACAAGGGCCGCGTAAAGCCATTGCACAAGTTGTCGATCGACAAGGTCATCGTCAGCAGCGGCAGCGTCATGCCCAGCATCGTCACCGGCATCGAGGCGAAGCCGAAGTCCTTGGCGATGGGCCCGAGCTGCGCCGTCGCCATGATCCCGCCCGCGGCCACGGCCACGAAGCAGACGTAGATCAGCCAGAACACCGGCGTCTTCACCATTTGCCCCGGCGAGAACTCGACCGGATTGGTCAGCACCGCCTTGGCCGCCACCGCTCCCTTGGGCGCCTTGGGCTTCACCAGCAGCAGCGCCAGCACGAAGATGCACACGCCCTGCAGGATGCCGAAGGTCAGGAAGGCCTTTTCATAGCCCGAGCTCTGGATCATGTTGGCGATGGGGATCACCGTGATGGCCGAGCCGGCACCGAAACCCGCCGCCGTCAGCCCGGCTGCCAGGCCGCGCTTGTCCGGGAACCACTTCAGCGCGTTGCCGACGCAGGTCCCGTAGACGCCGCCCGCGCCGATGCCGGCAATCACCGCGGCCGCATACAGCTCCGGCAGGGTGGTCGCATAGGAATTCATCACCCAGGCCAGTCCCGCGCAGATGGCCCCGCCCGCCACTACCGGGCGCGGGCCGAACTTGTCCACCAGCCAGCCTTCCAGCGGCACCAGCCAGGTTTCCGTCACGATAAAAATGGAAAATGCCACCTGGATGGCGGACGCGCCCCAGTGATGCTTGGCGTCCATCGGTGACACAAAGAGGGTCCAGCCGTACTGCAAATTCGCCACCAGCCCCATGCACACCACGCCGATTGCAAGCTGGATCCAACGGTTCTGCAGCCCGCGGCCGTTCACGTTGCCGTGACCGGCCGGGGCCGATGCTTCAAATTGCGCCATCTGTTTTGTCTCCTGGTACCGCTTGTTTGTGCCTCGACGGGCACATCAGGGCTTTGTGGGTTGCCCTTCTCACAACTAGACCGGCGCCTGGCATTGCGGCACATGAAGTCGTGGATTGATGCTACCCGAAGCTTAATTTGATAGGTCTTAAAGTTTTTTATCGTATCTATTAACGATCATTTATATATAGCGGAACCCGCATGAATCGACTCGCGGACATCCGTCTGTGCTCGTCCATCGTCGCCTGACCCGGACCAGATCTTTTCGGTCCTTGCCTGCAATAAAGCCACCGTCGCCCGCTGGCAGCAGGCGACAGTGGCTCGCAAGCAAGGGAAATGCGCCGCGGACGCGCACTCAGGCCGGCGCTTCCTCTAACTGCCGCAGCAAGGCGTCGACACTGCCTTTGGCATCGCCGAACCACATGCGCGTGTTGTCCTTGTAGAACAGCGGGTTGTCCACGCCGGCATAGCCCGCCGCCATGCTGCGCTTGGACACCACCACGGTGCGGGCCTTCCACACCTCCAGCACCGGCATGCCGGCAATGGGGCTGCCGGGATCCTCCAGCGCGCCGGGGTTGACGATGTCGTTGGCGCCCACCACCAGCACCACGTCGGCCTTCTCGAAGTCGTCGTTGATCTCTTCCATCTCCAGCACGATGTCGTACGGCACGCGCGCCTCGGCCAGCAGCACGTTCATGTGCCCGGGCAGGCGGCCCGCCACCGGATGGATGCCGAAACGGACATTGACCCCTTGCGCCCGCAGCCGCCGGGCGATCTCGCTGATGGTGCCCTGGGCCTGCGCCACGGCCATGCCGTAGCCCGGCACGATGATCACGTCGCTGGCGTCCTTGAGCAGGTTGCCGACTTCCTCGCTGGACACCGGCAGCACCTCGCCCTGCTCGGTTGCCGCGCCCTGCGCCTGCACCGCGCCGAAGCCGCCCAGGATCACCGACAGGAACTTGCGGTTCATCGCCTTGCACATGATGTAGCTGAGGATGGCGCCGCTCGACCCCACCAGCGCGCCCGTGATGATCAGCAGGTCGTTGCCCAGCATGAAGCCGGTGGCCGCCGCGGCCCAGCCGGAGTAGCTGTTGAGCATCGACACCACCACCGGCATGTCGGCGCCGCCGATGGCCAGCACCAGGTGCGCGCCGACCAGCAGCGCAATCACCGTCATCGCCGCCAGCGGCACCAGCCCCTGCTGCGCGCCGGGCGCGCTCAGGAAGGCATAGCCCAGCCACACGCAAACCAGCAGCGCGATGGCATTCAACGCATGCCGCCCGGGCAGCAGCATCGGCTTGCCGCCCATGGTGCCCTGCAGCTTCAGGAACGCGATGATCGAGCCCGTAAACGTGACCGCGCCGATCAGGATGCCAAGGTAGGTTTCCACTTCATGGATGGCCTTCTCCGCGCCAGTGAGCGCATGGGCATCCAGGTAGTTGGCGTAGCCCACCAGCACCGCGGCCAGGCCGACGAAGCTGTGCAGCACCGCCACCAGCTGCGGCATCTGTGTCATTTCCACGCGCTTGGCCAGCATGGCACCGGCAACGCCGCCCACCAGCATCGCGCCGATGATGATGGCGATGCCGTCCGGGCTGCCCGCCAGCACGGTGGTCAGCACCGCGATCACCATGCCGGCGATGCCCAGCAGGTTGCCGCGGCGCGCGGTGTCGGGGTGGCTCAGCCCGCTCAGGCTGAGGATGAAGAGCGCACTGGCGCCCAGGTAAGCGATATTGCTGATTCCGGATGGCATCCCTGTCTCCCCGTCTAGTCCCGCTGGAACATCTTGAGCATGCGCTGCGTCACCAGGAAGCCGCCGGCGATATTGATGGTGGCCAGCAGCACCGCGCAGCCGGCAATCGCCGCCGTCAGCAGCGACGGCTTGCCCAGTTGCACCAGCGCCCCCACCACGATGATCCCGCTGATGGCATTGGTCACGCTCATCAGCGGCGTATGCAGCGCGGCGGTGACGTTCCACACCACCTGGTAGCCGACAAAGATCGCCAGCACGAACACCGTGAAGTGCGCCATGAAGGCTGGCGGCGCGACCGCGCCCAGGCCCAGCAGCGCGGCCGCCGCGATGGCCAGCGCGATCAGCGTCGCGCCGCTGCGGCTGCGCGGCGGCCCGGCTTCGGCCTGCACCGGCGGCGTCGCGGCCGGCGCCTGCTGCTGCGGGATCGCCACCGTCAGCGGCGGCGGTGGCCAGGTCACCGTGCCCTGGTGCAGCACCGTGGCGCCGCGGATCATCTCGTCGTCCATGTCGACCACAAGCTGGCCGTCCTTGCCCGGCGTCAGCTCCGTCAGCAGGTGGCGGATATTGGTGCCATAGAGCTGGCTGGCCTGCGCGGCCATGCGGCTGGGCAGGTCGGTGTAGCCGATGATGGTGACGCCGTGCTGCCGCACCGCTTCACCCGGCACGGTCAGCTCGCAGTTGCCGCCCTGCTCCGCGGCCAGGTCGACCACCACGCTGCCGGCGCGCATCAGGCCCACCGTGCCGGCCTCAAGCAGCTTGGGCGCGGGCCTGCCCGGGATCAGCGCGGTGGTGATGATGATGTCGACCTCGCGCGCCTGTTCGGCAAAGAGGCGCATCTCGGCTTCGATAAAGGCCGGGCTCATCTCCTTGGCGTAGCCGCCGCTGCCGCTGCCGTCCTCTTCGATCTCGACGGTCAGGAACTCGGCGCCCAGGCTTTCGATCTGCTGGCGCACCACCGGCCGCGTATCGAAGGCGCGCACCACCGCGCCCAGGCTGCGTGCCGCGCCGATCGCGGCCAGCCCCGCCACGCCCGCGCCAATCACCAGCACGCGCGCCGGCGGGATCTTGCCCGCGGCCGTGATCTGCCCGGCGAAGGGCCGGCCAAAGGCATGCGCGGCTTCGATCACGGCGCGGTAGCCCGCCATATTGGCCATCGAACTGAGCGCGTCCAGCTTCTGCGCGCGCGAGATGCGCGGCACGCAGTCCATCGCCAGCACGGTTGCGCCGCGCTGCGTCAGCCGCTCCAGCATCGCCATCTGCTGCGCCGGCCAGACAAAGCCGATCAGCGTGGCATGCTTCTTCAGCAATGCCGCCTCTTCCACGCCCAGGCTGGGGTGAACCTGCGGCGGGCGCACCTTGATCACCACGTCGACCGAGGCCCACAGGCTGGCCGCGTCGACAATGGCCGCGCCGGCGGCACTGTAGTCAGCGTCGGAGAACGACGCTTCCTGGCCGGCCCCGGTCTCGACCACCACCTGGTAGCCCAGCTTGAGCAGTTCCCTGACCGAGTCGGGCGTGGCGGCAACGCGCCGCTCGCCCGGATGGACTTCGCGTGGCACACCGATCGTCATTGGCATGGCATTCACCGTTTTATGGAAGGAATCAGGCGCCGGCTCAGCCGCGCACGTGGTTGACCAGCGAGCCGATGCCCGCGATCGCCACCTCGACCACCGCACCGTCCTTCATCGACCCCACGCCGATCGAGGTGCCGCACGCAATCACGTCACCGGGCATCAGCGTCAGGTCCTGCGAGATCCGGCTGACCTGCTCCTCGGGCGAGAAGATCATGTCCGACAGCGGGTAGTTCTGCCGCTCCACGCCATCGAGCCGCGTGATCACGCTGGCGGCTTTCCAGTTGAAGCCGCAGACAATGGCCGGGCCGATGCAGCCGAAGGTGTCAAAGCCCTTGGCGCGGGTCCACTGCGGGAAGCTGGGGTCGGCCGTGATCAGCTCGGCCGCGGTCACGTCGTTGACGACGGTGTAGCCGAAGATATGCGCGCCGGCCTCAGCCACGGACACATTGCGCGCCTTGCTGCCGATCACGATGCCGAGCTCCCCCTCATAGACGATCTTGCCGTCGTAGCTCTTGGGGCGCTGCACGGCATGGCCCGGCCCGGCCAGCGACGAGGCCGGCTTGATCAGGAACAGCGGGTGCGTGGGCACGGGCTTTTCCAGCTTGCGCGCGAGCGCATGGAAGTTGTTCCACAGCGCCACCACCTTGCCCGGCGCGCAGGGCGCGAGCAGCGTCAGCGACGCGCGGTCATGCACGGCGCCGGTGAGGGCCGGGTCGTTGAAACCGTCGCCGTCATATTCGACGACACGGTTGCCATCGGCTTCGTCGATGCGGCCATGGCCGATGCTGCCGTCGGCGCGGCGAAAGCGTATCCAGGTTTGCACAGCATGCTCCTTGCGCAGGCAAAGGGAGGCCCTGCCTGCTCCAATGTCGGTTGCAGGATCTTGGAAGAAGTGGGATCGCGGGCGGCGCGCGCCCGCAATCGTCATTCCCGCGCAGGCGGGAATGACGTCAGGTCTGTGTCATACCGCGCCGGCCAGCTTCATCGCGGCGATCTGCGCGGGCGAGCGCCCCAGCCACTCGAGGATCTCTTCGGTATGCTCGCCCAGCAGCGGCGAACGCTCGATCTCCACCGGCGATGCCGAGAGCGTGATCGGGCAGCCCAGCTGCACGTAGCTGCCGCGCTGCGGGTGCTCCAGCTCCACCAGGTAGCCGCGCTGGTACAGCGACTCATCCTCGATCAGGTCTTTCATCGACAGGATCGGGCCGCACGGCACATCGACCTCATTGAGCGCCGCCATCACGTCGAACTTGCTGCGGCCGCCGGTCCATTTCTCGATCACGGCGAAGCAGTCGGCCAGATGCTTGAGGCGTGCCTCGGGCGTGGCGTAGTCGGGATTGGTGATCAGGTCCTCGCGCCCGCACAGGCGCATCAGCGGCTCCCAGCCCTGCGGCTGGATGATGACGTAGACATAGTCGTTGGGGCCGCCCGGCGCGCAGCGCAGCGCCGCACCCGGCTGGCCGCCGCCCGAGGCATTGCCGGCGCGCGGCACGTGGTCGCCGAATTCTTCGTTTGGGTACTCGCGCAGCGGGCCGTTGGACAGGCGCTGCTGGTCGCGCAGCTTGACGCGGCACAGGTTCAGCACCGCGTCCTGCATCGCCACTTCCACGCGCTGGCCGCGGCCGGTGTGCTCGCGCTGCAGCAGCGCGGCCAGGATGCCGACCACGCAATGCACGCCCGTGCCCGAATCACCGATCTGCGCGCCGGTGACGGTTGGCACGCCCTCGGCATCGCCCGTGGTGGAGGCCGAGCCGCCCATGCACTGGGCCACGTTCTCATACGCCTTGCAGTCTGCGTACGGCCCCGGGCCGAAGCCCTTGATCGAGGCATAGACCAGCCGCGGGTTCAGGTCCTGCAGGTGGTCCCAGTCAAAGCCGGCGCGCTCCAGCACGCCCGGCCCGAAGTTCTCGATCAGCACGTCGCTGCGCTGGACCAGGTCTTCGAGCAGCGCCTTGCCTTCGGGCGTCTTCATGTTCAGCGTCAGGCTGCGCTTGTTGCTGTTGAGCATGGTGAAGTACAGGCTGTCGGCGTTGGCAACGTCGCGCAGCTGGCTGCGGGTAATGTCCCCGCGCCCCGGCATTTCCACCTTGATCACGTCCGCGCCCAGCCACGCCATCAGCTGCGTGGCCGAGGGGCCCGCCTGGACGTGAGTCATGTCCAGGATGCGAACGCCTTGCAGTGCCTTGGTTTCCATTCGGATGTCTCCTCGGGCGATGGTTTTACTTGTAAATGGTCTGATTCTTGGTGCCCGGCGCGTACTCGCTCGGGTCCACCCGGATATGGATCACCGCCGGCTTGCCCGTGCGCGCGATCGCCTCGCGGCCACGGCGCAGCGCCCCGGCGATTGGGCTCCTCATTGAACTTTGCCGTTCGGCCCTCTTGATGACATACGGTATGTGATATATCAGAAGAGAGCAAGAGGATTTGCCCCGATGCGACACAAATTTCGACGATGCAATGCAGCAATCGCACGATTTTGTCTACCGGAAGTGGGAAACCCAGTGAAATCCCGAATCAGTCAGGCAGCATCTTTTTCGCATTGATATATCACATACCACAACGCGAAACGCTCGCCCGCCGTCTGGGATGCGCACCAAAGCAAAACGGCGGACCCAGGTCCGCCGTTTTGCTGCCCTGCCCCGCCCGCTTTCAGTCGAGGAAGTCGCAGTGCCGTTCCACGTAGTCAGCCAGATCCAGCGAATGCTGCCGCACCAGCCGCTCGGCCAGCTCGGTATCGCGCTTCTCCAGCGCCTCGATGATGCGCAGGTGGTCCACGATGGAGCGCGCCGCGCGGTCGCTCTGCGAGATCGTCATCTTCCGTATCGCCCGCACGTGGATAAAGATATTGCGGATCGTGTCCATGATGATGTGCGACCTGGACAGCTGCACGATCGCCTGGTGGAACGCGATATTGGCGTCGGAATATTCTTCGATATGCTCGGCCGGGGTGGAATCGCGGAAGCTGTCGAACATGCGGCGCAGCTGTGCGATCTCGGCATCGGTGGCGTTCTGCGTGGCCAGCCGTGCCGCCATGCTTTCCAGCGCCGCCCACATCTGGATCATCTCCACGATCTCGCGCTTGGTCTTGCGCATGATGTAGATGCCGCGCCGGGGCACGGTGCGCAGGAAGCCTTCCTGCTCCAGCAGCGTCATGGCTTCGCGGATGGGCGTGCGGCTGACACCCATGGCCTCGCTCAGCACCCGCTCATCGAGGCGGATCTCGTCGCGCGACTGGTAGATGTCAGCGTCGGCGATGGCCTGGCGCAACATGGCGTAGGCCTGGTCGCGCAGGCTCGCGCCGGCGTTGATCGGTTGCACGGACAAGGCCAGCCCGCTTGGCTGGACGATGGATTGGCTTTGCGCAGACATGAATGAGCTCGTGTGAGACCAGCGGCAGGGCGGCCGGAATGGCTACCCCCGCATTGCCGCACAGCTTAGCAAAAACGCCTGACCCATTACGAAAACGCATCAAACAATGCGTAGTTGTCATGCATCGGCACAGTAGCGGTGCGCGGTCTGTCGTATATCGTATATCACTATCGCCCTGCCTTTCTCGCTTGGCAAGCCCGGCTCACGCTGCCCTGCGCGCGCCCGGCGTGCGCCAGGGGATACCTGACCCGGCGGTATCCCCTGTTGCCAGCCGCGCTCAGGCGGCCAGCTTGGCCATCGTGTCGCGCTGCTTGATCAGCCCCAGCACGGCGTCGCACATCGGCGTGGGCTGCGCGACCAGGCGCCCCATCTCCTGCACCACCGTCAGCAGCGGGTCGATTTCCATGGCCCGCCCGGCCTCCAGGTCCTGCAGCATCGAGGTCTTGTGCGCGCCCACGGCACCGGCGCCGTCGATGCGACGCTCCACGTCAACGCGGAATTTCACCCCGAAGCGCTCGGCGATGCCCTGCGCCTCCACCATCATCTGGCGTGACAGCGCCCGCGTGGCCGGGTCGGCGGTGATGACGTCGAGCGTGGCATGCGTGAGCGCACTGATCGGGTTGAAGCACAGGTTGCCCCAGAGCTTGAGCCAGATCTCGTCGCGGATGTTGTCGCGCACCGGGGCGTCCAGGTCGGCGGCCATCATCATTTCGCTCAGCCGGGTCACGCGCGCGGAGCGGCTGCCATCCGGCTCGCCCAGCGGAAACTTCTTGCCATAGACATGCTTGATCACGCCAGGCGCAACGATTTCAGCCGCGGGATAGACCACACAGCCGATCGCCCGCTCCGGCCCCAGGCCTTTCCACTGGCGCCCGCCGGGATCGACGCTTTCCAGCGTGCTGCCGGCCAGGTCGCCGCCATGCTTGTAGAAGTACCAGTACGGAATGCCGTTGACGCCGGTGACGACCGCGGTTTCCGGTCCCAGCAGCGGCTGCATCTGGTCCACCACGCCCGGCACGGAATGCGCCTTGAGGGTGATGAACACATAGTCCTGGTGCCCGAGCTCGCGCGGATCGCTGGTGCATCGCACCTTGGCCACGCGTTCTTCGCCGTCGATCAGCAGCCTGACGCCATGTTCCTGCATTGCCGCGAGATGGGGGCCGCGCGCAACGAAGCTGACCTCCGCCCCCGCGCGCGCCAGCTGCGCCCCGACATAGCCGCCGATGGCGCCTGCACCGTAGATACACACCTTCATCGCTGTCTCCTTGATGGCTCGATTTGGATCTTTTGATATATCACATACTATATTCCATAGAGACGCATGGCAACCGCGTCAAGCAACCTTTATCTTTCCGGATCACACTGCGCGGGCAAGCGGCGCTGCGCTAACATGACGCCTGCATGTGCCCCGGGTGGAACATCGTCCGGCGCCAGCCTGGAACCTGACACCCCGGAGCCCTCATGGAAGCGTCGTTGGCATTGCTGCAGGACCCCGCCGCGTGGGCGGCACTGGCCACCCTGGTGGCCATGGAAATCGTGCTGGGGATCGACAACCTGATCTTTATCTCGATCCTGACCAACAAGCTGCCTGAAGCCATGCGCGAGAAGGCGCGCAAGATCGGCATCAGCCTGGCGCTGGTGATGCGCCTGGGGCTGCTGGCCACCATCGCCGTCATCGTCAAGCTCACCGAGCCGGTGTTCACCATCCTGGGCCAGGGAATGTCGTGGCGCGACATGATCCTGATTGCCGGCGGCGCCTTCCTGGTGTGGAAGGCAACGCGTGAAATCCACCAGCACGTCAGCGGCGACGAGGAAGGCGAGGACAGCGGCACGGCCAAGGCGGTGCAGAGCTTTGCCTCGGCCATCGGGCAGATCCTGATCCTCGACCTGGTGTTCTCGATCGACAGCATCATCACCGCGGTCGGCATGACCGAGCATGTGCAGATCATGTTCGTGGCGGTGATCGCCGCCGTGATGACGATGCTGTTCGCCGCCACCCCGCTGGCCAACTTCATCAACCGCAACCCGACCATCGTGATGCTGGCGCTGGCCTTCCTGATCATGATCGGCATGACGCTGGTCGCGGAGGGCCTCGGCACCCATGTGCCCAAGGGCTATATCTATACGGCGATGGCGTTCTCGGCCGCGGTCGAGGGGCTGAACATGCTGGCACGCCAACGGCGCCAGCGGCGCCGGGCCAGCGGGCAGGCCTGATGTGCGGCGGCGGCCGCTTGCAGTCAGGCTGCAGGCGGCCGCCTGTAACAGAGGGTGTCCGAACTTTTCGCGGACGACGGCGTCTCTTACAGTTCTGCACAACCCCCGAACAATAAAAGGACGCTTTCGCCACATGATGAACCGCCGAACCCTGCTGGTCTCCGCCACTGCCTCCGCCGCGCTCGCCGCACTGGGCATTACCCCGTCGGTGCTGGCAGCCAGCCGGATCAAGCTCGGCGACGCCCAGCCATTCGGTTTCGACGCCCTGATCGAACGCGCCCGCGCGCTGGCCGGCAAGCCCTACGCGCCGCCGCCGTCGCCGCCCGCGGACGTGCTGTCCCGCATCGACTACGACGCCCACGGCAAGATCCGCTTCCGCACTGACGACGCGCTCTTTGCCAGTGGCCCCGGCCAGTTCCCGGTCACCTTCTTCCACCTCGGCACGTACTTCCGCACGCCGGTGCGCATGCACGTGATCGAGCGCGCCAAGGGCGGCCCCGGCAAGGCCCGCGAGATCGTCTACGACGACGCCTACTTCGACATGCCGGCCGACAGCCCCGCGCACAAGCTGCCGCCGGGCAGCGGCTTTGCCGGCTTCCGCTTCCAGGAAAGCCGCCTCGGCGACCAGAAGACACGCGACTGGCGCAAGAACGACTGGGTTGCCTTCCTCGGCGCGTCGTATTTCCGCGCCATCGGCGAGCTGTACCAGTACGGGCTGTCCGCGCGCGGTGTTGCCATCGACGTGGCCGAAGCCGGCAAGTCCGAGGAATTCCCGGCCTTCACCCATTTCTGGTTCGAGACGCCCGAGGGCAACGGCGATACCGTCACGGTCTATGCCCTGCTGGATGGCCCCAGCATCGCCGGCGCCTACCGCTTCGTCATGCAGCGTGGCAAGGCCGTGATCATGGATGTGGAATGCGCGCTGTTCCTGCGCAAGGATGTGGGCCGGCTGGGGCTGGCGCCGCTGACCTCGATGTTCTGGTTCTCTGAAGGCATCAAGGGCACTGCCGTCGACTGGCGCCCGGAGGTACACGATTCCGACGGCCTGGCGCTGTGGAACGGGGCCGGCGAGCATATCTGGCGCCCGCTGAACAACCCGCCGCAGACCACGGCCTCGGCGTTTTCCGACGATAACCCGAAAGGCTTCGGACTGCTGCAGCGCGACCGCCTGTTCGATCACTACCAGGACGGCGTCAACTATGAGCGCCGCCCGAGCCTTTGGGTCGAGCCGCGCGACGGCTGGGGCGCCGGTTCGGTACAGCTGGTTGAGCTGCGCACCGATGACGAGATCCACGACAACATCGTCGCCATGTGGGTGCCCAAGGCCCCGGCCAAGGCCGGCAGCACCTACCGCCTGCGCTACCGGCTGCACTGGCAGGCCGACGAGCCCTTTGCTTCGCCGCTGGCGCGCTGCGTGGCCACGCGCCTGGGCAATGGCGGCCAGCCGGGCCAGCCGCGGCCCAAGGGCGTGCGCAAGTTCATGGTCGAGTTCAAGGGCGCGCCGCTGGAAAAACTGCCCTTCGGCGTCAAACCCGAGGCCGTGCTGACCGCCTCGCGCGGCACCTTCTCCTACGTCTTCACCGAAGCCGTTCCCAACGGCGTGCCGGGCCACTGGCGCGCCCAGTTCGACCTGACCGCCGACGGCAACCAGCCGGTCGATATCCGCCTGTTCCTGAGGATGAACGGCAAGCCGCTGTCCGAGACCTGGCTCTATCAATACCACCCGTTCCAGTCGCCGGCGGGCTGAGGCGCCCCGGCACGGCCGCGCCGGGCCCTTTACACCATATTGCGTCGCCGTGATGTCAGGCGCGCACGAGCGGGTATCATGGCTGGCTACGACAGTCCAACTGCATCAGCCAGCCTCACATGATTTCTCAAGAGTTCGCCGGCGCCGCCGAGAGTGGCCAGGCCGCATCGCTCCCGCGCTCAGAGCGCGCCTACCAGCAACTGCGCGCCGCCATCCAGGCCGGCCAGCTGCCCCCCGGTACGCGGCTGCGCGAGGTGGAACTGGCCGAATCCCTGGGCCTGTCGCGCACGCCGGTGCGTGAAGCGCTGTCGCGGCTGGAATCCGAAGGCCTGGTCGTCAACGAGCCCAACCGCGGCATGATGGTCACCCAGCTTGACGCAAGCATGGTCAGCGAGCTGTACGTGATGCGCGAAGTGCTGGAAGGCACCGCCGCCGCGCTGGCCGCGCGCCATGCCACCGACGTGGAGATCTCGCTGCTGCGCGATATTGTCGAGCGCGACCTGGCCATCGCCGACGACCCCGACCGGCTCGCACTGAACAACCGGCTCTTCCACGAGACCCTGCACCGCTGCGCTCACAACCGCTATCTGCTGAAGACGCTGCGCTCGCTGCATGAATCGATGGCGCTGCTGGGACGCACCACGCTGGCGGTGCCGGGGCGCGCGCGCAGCTCCTACGAGGAACATATCTCGCTGGTCGAGGCGCTGGAAAAGCGCGACCCGGCACTGGCCGAGCAGATCGCGCGCCGGCATATCCAGCAGGCCTACAAGGTGCGGCTGTCGCTCTGGATCCAGGAACAGTCGGGCAGTTGAGCTGCCCGGCAGCAGTCGGCAGTATCAGGCCACCTGGGCCCGCGCCGTGCGCAGCGTGCCCAGGCTAAGGAACGAGTGAGAAATAACTTCCCGAAGTGGACCTGGCGTGCGCAAAGCGACGCGGGTAAGATGTGATGCCTCTGGAGGACAAACGATGCAGGCTGGTTACCGGGCTGAGGTTGAAACGCGGATGAAGCGGCTGTACGCGCGCTTGTCGGAGAAGGACCGACGGCGGTATGCGGCTGTGGAGGCGGACAAGCTGGGCCATGGCGGTTTCGAATATATTGCGAAACTGTTTGAAATGGACCCGAAAACAATTAGACAAGGGC
>NZ_KB903196.1:0-17667 GCF_000379565.1 Cupriavidus sp. UYPR2.512
CGTACTATTGAACTCATGTGGCAGGCCATCGACGCCCTGGACTTTTCCAGGATGAAGGCCAAGCTGCTGCACCAGAAGCATGCGCATTGGTCGCCAGAATCGCTGGAGCAGGCGGAGAGCGGCTACCGGCAATTCCTCAAGCTGGCGGCGAAGCATCCGGACACGCCCGCCGTCCCCAGCGAGCAGGTGGATGCCTTCTGGCATGCCCACATCCTGGATACCAGGCGCTATGCCAGCGATTGCGAGCACATCTTCGGCTATATCCTTCACCACGACCCCTACGTTGGCATCGACGGTCCGGAGGATGAGGCCCGACTCCTGAAAATGGCCGCGGCGAGCGATGCGCTGAGCATGCGCGAATTCGGCAGCCCGCTGACGTCTGCCGCATATTGCGCCCGGGCAGCAGCCGACGAGCCCGCGTACTGTGCGCGCATGGCCAAGGCGGAAGAACCCGCGTACTGNGAACCCGCGTACTGTGCGCGCATGGCCAAGGCGGAAGAACCCGCGTACTGTGCGCGCATGGCCAAGGCGGAGGAACCCGCGTACTGCGCGCGCATGGCCAAGGCAGAAGAGCCCGCGTACTGCGCCCGCATGGCCAAGGCCGGCGCCCCCGCATATTGCGCACAGGCTTTGCCCCAGACGGCGGCCTGCTGAAGGCCTGGCATTCGTGGCTGGGCGGGGGTCGCCAGCCTGGCCACGTTACCCACGCCGGCACTCCCGGTTGCCGCGATGCACAGGCACAGGTGCTGCATAGTGCGTGCAACGCGCATTGGCTGCAGCATCCATGAAATGAAAAATTTCATTTCTGAAATTCGATAGACTGGCCTCGGAAGAAAATCCTCCACTAAATCAAAGGGATGGTGCCGGAATCGGCCGTGGCCCGCTTCTTGCGGCAGCAGGCCGGGATGGGCGCGTATTTCATCGTGCCTGCAAATCTGCCGTCGCCCAGGCCATCGCGCTGCTCGTGGTCAGGCGAACCCGGTCTTGAAGAGGAAGGCACCACGATGTACTACGGAAGAAATGGAGTCCGCGCGCACAGCCGCGAGCTTGCCGGAGATGGCGATCAGCCGCTTGCCGGCCAGAATCGAAGCGAGCCTGGCGATCGGGGCGAGCCGTCGCCAAAGCGAGCCAACTGGGCATGGGCCGCGGCATCGGCGCACTATGACTGGATGGACTCGCACGCCCCATTTGCCCATTACGACTAGTGTCCTGTTCCGTAGATAGCTTGCCAAAATGAAATCGTCCAGTTGGTCGTCAGGCTAGGCGCGAGGAGGCGCCATAGCCATAGCTATGGCAACGACGAGCAACGACGCGTGGCGGCCAACTGGGCGATTTCATGGCAAGGTATTTGCGGAACAGGACACCAGTGGCCCGGGCAAACCTTGCGCCCGTGCTGCATCCCTGATCACCTGATCCTGCCGTGGCGGTTGCGCACGGCTGGTTCGTTTCCCTGCGCCCCATGGACTACGCCCCTATCCGCTCCCTGCTGATTGCCAACCGTTCCGAGATCGCGATCCGCGTGATGCGCGCCGCCGCCGAGATGAACGTCCGCACGGTGGCAATCTATTCGAAGGAAGACCGCCTCGCGCTTCATCGCTTCAAGGCGGATGAGAGCTACCTCGTCGGCGAGGGCAAGAAGCCGCTGGCGGCTTACCTCGACATCGACGACATCCTGCGCATTGCCAGGCAGGCGAAGGTCGACGCCATTCATCCGGGCTATGGCTTCCTATCGGAAAACCCGGACTTCGCGCAGGCCGTGATCGACGCAGGCATCCGCTGGATCGGCCCGTCGCCCGAGGTCATGCGCAAGCTTGGCAACAAGGTGGCGGCGCGCAACGCGGCGATCGAGGCGGGCGTGCCGGTGATGCCGGCAACCGATCCGCTGCCGCATGACCTGGACACGTGCAAGCGCCTCGCCGCCGGCGTCGGCTATCCGCTGATGCTCAAGGCAAGCTGGGGCGGCGGCGGACGCGGCATGCGGGTCCTGGAAAGCGAGCAGGACCTTGAGGGGGCGCTGGCCGCGGCGCGGCGCGAGGCGCTGGCCGCGTTCGGCAACGACGAGGTGTATGTCGAAAAGCTGGTGCGCAACGCGCGCCATGTCGAGGTGCAGGTGCTCGGCGACACGCACGGCAACCTCGTGCATCTCTATGAGCGCGACTGTACCGTGCAGCGGCGCAACCAGAAGGTGGTGGAGCGGGCGCCCGCACCGTACCTCGACGATGCCGGCCGGGCTGCGCTGTGCGAATCGGCCCTGCGTCTGATGCGCGCGGTCGCCTATACCCATGCGGGCACGGTCGAATTCCTGATGGATGCCGATTCCGGCCAGTTCTATTTCATCGAAGTCAACCCGCGCATCCAGGTGGAGCATACCGTCACGGAGATGGTCACCGGGATCGATATCGTCAAGGCGCAGATCCGCGTGACGGAAGGCGGCCATATCGGCATGACCGAGAACACGCGCAACGACAATGGCGAGATCGTCGTGCGCGCCGCGGGCGTGCCGGTGCAGGAAGCGATTTCGCTCAACGGTCATGCGCTGCAATGCCGGATCACCACCGAGGACCCGGAGAACGGCTTCCTGCCGGATTACGGCCGCCTCACCGCCTACCGCAGCGCGGCCGGCTTCGGCGTGCGCCTGGACGCGGGCACCGCCTACGGCGGCGCGGTGATCACGCCGTACTACGATTCGCTGCTGGTCAAGGTCACCACCTGGGCGCCGACCGCGCCCGAATCGATCCGGCGCATGGACCGGGCGCTGCGCGAGTTTCGCATCCGCGGCGTCGCGTCCAACCTGCAGTTTCTCGAGAACGTCATCAACCATCCCGCGTTCCGGTCCGGTGACGTCACCACGCGCTTTATCGATCTGACGCCGGAACTGCTGGCGTTCACCAAGCGCCTGGACCGCGCCACCAAGCTGCTGCGTTACCTGGGCGAGGTCAGCGTCAACGGGCACCCGGAGATGAGCGGCCGCACGCTGCCATCGCTGCCGCTGCCCACACCGGTCCTGCCTGCCTTCGATACCAGCGGTGCGCTGCCCTACGGTACGCGCGACCGGCTGCGCGAGCTGGGCGCGGAGAAGTTCTCGCGCTGGATGCTGGAACAGAAGCAGGTGCTGCTGACCGATACCACCATGCGCGACGCGCACCAGTCGCTGTTCGCCACGCGCATGCGCACCGCCGACATGCTGCCGATCGCGCCGTTCTATGCGCGCGAACTGCCGCAGCTGTTCTCGCTGGAGTGCTGGGGCGGCGCCACCTTCGACGTGGCCCTGCGCTTCCTCAAGGAAGACCCGTGGCAGCGCCTTGAGCAACTGCGCGAGCGCGTGCCCAACGTGCTGTTCCAGATGCTGCTGCGCGGCTCCAACGCGGTCGGCTACACCAACTATGCCGACAACGTGGTGCGCTTCTTCGTGCGGCAGGCGGCCAGCGCCGGCGTGGATGTGTTCCGCGTGTTCGATTCACTGAACTGGGTGCGCAACATGCGGGTGGCGATCGATGCCGTCGGCGAGAGCGGCGCGCTGTGCGAAGGCGCGATCTGCTATACCGGCGACCTGTTCGACAAGTCGCGCGCCAAGTACGACCTGAAGTACTACGTCGGCATCGCGCGCGAGCTGAAGCAGGCCGGCGTGCATGTGCTGGGCATCAAGGACATGGCGGGCATCTGCCGTCCGCAGGCCGCGGCGGCACTGGTCAGGGCGCTCAAGGAAGAGACCGGGCTGCCGGTGCATTTCCATACCCACGATACCAGCGGCATCTCGGCCGCTTCGGCACTGGCCGCGATCGAGGCCGGCTGCGATGCGGTCGACGGCGCGCTCGATGCCATGAGCGGGCTGACCTCGCAACCCAACCTGTCGAGCATCGCCGCGGCGCTGGCCGGCAGCGAGCGCGATCCCGGCCTCAGCCTGGAGCGCCTGCACGAAGCGTCGATGTACTGGGAAGGGGTGCGCCGTTACTACGCGCCGTTCGAATCCGAAATCCGCGCCGGCACCGCCGACGTGTACCGCCACGAGATGCCCGGCGGCCAGTACACCAACCTGCGCGAGCAGGCGCGCTCGCTCGGCATCGAGCATCGCTGGACCGAGGTGTCGCGTGCCTATGCCGAGGTCAACCAGATGTTCGGCGACATCGTCAAGGTGACGCCGACGTCCAAGGTGGTCGGCGACCTGGCATTGATGATGGTGGCCAACGACCTGAGCGCCGCCGACGTGTGCGATCCCGCCAGGGAAACCGCCTTCCCTGAATCGGTGGTGTCGCTGTTCAAGGGCGAACTGGGCTTTCCGCCCGACGGCTTCCCCGCGGAACTGTCGCGCAAGGTGCTGCGCGGCGAGCCGCCCGCGCCGTACCGGCCCGGCGACCAGATCGCGCCGGTCGACCTCGACGCGGCGCGCGCCGCGGGCGAAGCCGCGTGCGAACAGCCGCTCGACGACCGCCAGCTGGCTTCGTACCTGATGTACCCGAAGCAGGCCAGTGAATACCACGCGCATGTGCGCAACTACAGCGATACCTCGGTGGTACCCACGCCGGCATACCTGTACGGCCTGCAGCCGCAGGAAGAAGTGGCCATCGACATCGCCGCCGGCAAGACCCTGCTGGTCTCGCTGCAAGGCACGCACCCCGATGCCGAAGAGGGTCTGATCAAGGTCCAGTTCGAGCTGAACGGGCAGTCGCGCACCGCGCTGGTCGAGCAGCGCAGCACCACGCAAGCGGTGGCGGCGCGCCACAGCCGGCCGGTTGCCGAGCCCGACAACCCGCTGCATGTCGCCGCGCCCATGCCTGGCTCGATCGTGACGGTGGCGGTGCAGCCCGGGCAGCGCGTGGCCGCGGGCACGACGCTGCTGGCGCTGGAGGCGATGAAGATGGAGACCCATATCGCGGCGGAGCGGGACTGCGAAATCGCCGCGGTGCACGTTCAGCAGGGGGACCGCGTGGCTGCGAAGGATCTGCTGATCGAACTGAAGGATTGAGGTTGGGTGGCAGGCGCGGACTCCGATTCGCATCCTGCTGCGAACCGTCCACCACTTCCGCCACGCGGTGCGGCCAGATACCCGGCTACGTGCAATTGTCGCGGTACGCCTGCTGCAGTTGCTTGCGCGTCTTGTCGCGTTCGATCTTGGGGATGGTGCGGCCCTGCGCGGTCTGGGTGGCAGTGCCGGATGACTGGTAGGAGCGCTTCTTGGAGGTGGCGTTGTATTGCTCCTTCAGGGCTTCGCACTTGGCGCGCGCGGCCTCTTCAGGATCGGGCGAGGCGGCTGACGGGGGGCGATAGGGACTGGCCCCGCCTTGCACCGCTTCCGATATGGCGCCGGCGGCACCGTCTGCCGGTGCGGGCTGCGCCAGGGCAGGCGAGGCCCACGCCAGGGCCAGCAGGCCGGTTGCCAGGCATCTTGTCGAAATCGGCATCATGTCTCTCCCCGGTGCAAAGGCATTCCGCTGGGCGCGGGAACCCTGTCGAACTACAGGCTGGCTTGCCAGACCATCATATGTCCCATTGGCGGGATTGTCACAAGCGAATGACCCGGGCGGTTCTCCCCCGGTAGCCAGGGCGATAGCGCGGTGCGCCAAGCAGGCAGCATTGCATTGCAGCATCCGAGGTGCTTCGCGGGGCTCCGATCAGGGCGTCCCAGGGCAGACTGATCCACTTCTTTCTTTGATCCCGCGGGGCGGCACCCTCTATAGTCGATGTATGCCAAGGAGATGCCCCCATGGAGCCTCGGAACCTGACCCCCGCCGCGGAGCGCGAAGCCGACAAGGCACCCGGGTGGTTGCGCTGGCTCCCCGGGGCCCTGATGCTGAAGTCCTACCAGCCGGGCTGGCTGCCGAGCGACCTCGCCGGCGGGCTGGTGCTGACCACCATGCTGGTGCCGGTAGGCATCGCATACGCCGAAGCGTCCGGCGTGCCCGGTGTCTACGGACTCTACGCCACCATTGTCCCGCTGCTGGTGTATGCCGTGTTCGGCCCGAGCCGGATCCTTGTGCTGGGGCCGGATTCGGCCCTGGCCGCGCCGATCCTGGCTGTGGTGCTGCAGGTCTCCGGCGGCGATCCTGCGCGCGCCATCATGGTGGCCAGCATGATGGCAATCGTCTCGGGCGTGGTCTGCATCGTGATGGGGCTGTTGCGGCTGGGGTTCATTACCGAGTTGCTGTCCAAGCCGATCCGCTACGGCTACATGAACGGGATCGCGCTCGCGGTGCTGGTCAGCCAGTTGCCCAAGCTGTTCGCCATCTCGATCGAAGACGCCGGCCCGGTGCGGGAGATGATCAGCCTCGGCCGGGCCATCCTGGCCGGCGAGACCAACTGGTACAGCTTTGCGGTCGGCGCGGGCAGCCTGGTGCTGATCCTGTTCCTGAAGCGCTTCGAACGCATTCCCGGCATCCTGATCGCGGTGATCATTGCCACGCTGGTCGTCAGCGTGCTCCAGCTGGACCAGTCCGGTGTGAAGGTGCTGGGCCAGATCCCGCAAGGCTTGCCGGCTTTTGTCGTGCCCTGGGTGAGCGATGCGGACCTGGTGAAGATCCTGCTGGGCGGGTGTGCCGTTGCGCTGATCTCGTTCGCGGATACCAGCGTGCTGTCGCGCACCTTTGCCGCACGCACCAACACCCGCGTCGACCCGAACCAGGAGATGGTCGGGCTGGGCGCCGCCAACCTGGCAGCGGGCTTCTTCCAGGGCTTTCCGATCAGCAGCAGCTCGTCCCGTACGCCGGTGGCCGAAGCCGCGGGCGCGAAGACCCAGCTTACCGGCGTGGTGGGTGCGCTGGCCGTGGCGGCGCTGCTGATGTTCGCGCCCAACCTGCTGCAGTACCTGCCAAACAGCGCGCTGGCCGCGGTGGTGATCGCGGCGGCCATCGGCCTGTTCGAGGTGACAGACCTGAAGCGCATCTACCGGATCCAGCAGTGGGAGTTCTGGCTTTCCATGGTGTGCTTTGCCGCGGTGGCGGTGTTCGGGGCCATCCCGGGGATCATCCTGGCCGTGGTCATCGCCATTATCGAGTTCCTGTGGGACGGCTGGCGGCCGCACTATGCCGTGCTCGGCCGCGTCGAAGGGCTGCGCGGCTACCACGACATGCAACGTTACCCCCATGCGCAGCGCATCGACGGCCTGGTGCTGTTCCGGTGGGATGCGCCGCTGTTCTTCGCCAATGCCGAACTGTTCCAGGAACGGCTGATGGAAGCGATCGATGCATCGCCGACACCCGTGCGCAGGGTCGTGGTGGCGGCCGAACCGGTGACCAGCGTCGATGTCACCTCGGCCGACATGCTGCGCGAACTGAGCCGTACGCTGCAAGCGCGCGGCCTCGCCCTGCATTTTGCCGAGATGAAGGATCCCGTGAGAGACAAGCTCAAGCGCTTCGAGCTGATGGAAGCGATCGGCGACAAGAATTTCCACCCGACCGTGGGCAGTGCGGTGGATGCTTATCTCGGCGAACCAGCCTGAAGCCGCGCGGGCACGGTCCAGGCCGGTTGCACCGTGCGACGGCTACTCCAGCCGGAACCCGGTCTGCTTGATGGCGAGCGCCCATTTCTTCTGCTCGGCCGCCATGAACGTCGCAAACTGGTCCGGAGAGCTCTGGCTGGCCGGCTCATAGCCCCTGCTGAGGAGCTGCTGGCGCACGCCCGGCGCATTGAGCGCCTTGTCGATCTCCTTGCTCAGCAGCGCCACGATCTCCTTGGGCGTGCCGGCAGGCGCGACCAGGCCATACCATTCGCTGGCCTCGATACCCGGGAAGCCGGCTTCGGCCATGGTCGGCACGTCGGGGAACAACGGCAGCCGCTGCTTGCTGGCCACGGCGATGCCCTTGAGCTGGCCGCCCTTGACGAACGGCATCACCGCCGGCACGCCGTGGAACATCATCTGGATGTGGCCTCCGGCCATGTCGGTCAGCGCCTGCGGTCCGCCCTTGTAGGGCGCGTGCACGACGTTGATATGGGCGGTCTCCTTAAACACCTCGGTGATCACGTTCTGCTGGGTGCCAGGGCCGACCGATGCATAGCTGAGCTTGCCGGGCTCCGCCTTGGCGCGTGCCACCAGGTCCTTGACCGATCCGCCCACGGACGGGTGGATTACCAGCATGTACGGCGAGCTTGCCATCAGCCCCAGCGGAGCGAAGTCCTTGCCCATGTCGAAGGGCAGGTTCTTGTGCAGGCTGGCGTTGATCGCCATCGGCGCGCTGGCGACCAGCAGCGTGTAGCCATCCGGCGCCGCCTTGGCGCCCATGCCGGCGCCGATATTGCCGGTTGCCCCGGGCCGGTTGTCGACCACGAATTGCTGGCCCAGGCTGGCCGTCATCTTCTCTGCCACCGTGCGGGTGACCGCATCGACGCCGCCGCCCGCTGGCCAGGGCACGATGATGCGGACCGGGCGGTTGGGGTATCCGCCTTGTGCCAGCGCACCAGTGGCGCAGGCGGCAAGTGCGATCGCGCCCAGGGTACGGGCAAAACGGTTCAGTACGGATTTCATCTGTTGTCTCCTCGCTGTCTCTGACGGGCCCCGGTGAAGGTGACGGGGCTTTCGTTGGTTCAGTCTTTGGTTTATGCCGCTTCAGTAGCTTTGATTTGTCCCGACCGCGCGCTCCCTTGCTGCCATTGCGCCATCAGCCGCTCCCAGCGGGCACGGGTGGCCGCCAGGTTGCGCGCCTTGACGTGGCCGTAGCCGCGGATCTCCTGCGGCAGCCGGGCAATCTCCAGCGCCAGGTCAAGGTTTTGCGCGGAAAGTGCCGGCAGCAAGGCTTCCACGCTGCGCCGGTATTCACCGATCAGGGCCCGCTCGTCCTTGCGCTCCAGGGTGTAGCCGAAGGGATCGAATGCCGTGCCGCGCAGTCCCTTGAACCGGGTCAGTACGCCGAACGCGGTGCGCATCCACGGGCCATAGGCGCCTTTCACCAGTTCGCCGGCCTGGTTCTTCCGCGCAAACAGGGGAGGGGCCAGGTGATGGACCAGCCGGACCTTGCCTTCGAACATCGATGCGATCTGCTGGCGGAATGCGGCGCCGGTATGCAGGCGAGCCACCTCATATTCGTCTTTATAGGCCATCAGCTTGAATAGCGAGCGGGCCACGGCTTCGGTCAGGCGGGTGCCGCCGAGGATCGATTCCGCCGCCTTCACGCGGCCCACGAACGACTCGTATTGCGCCGCATAGGGCCGGTTCTGGTAGCCGGCCAGGAACTCGGCGTGCTTCTTCATGAGTTCCTCGACCGGCACCTTGCGCACGAACTGGATTACCTGCGAGCCGGCCGGCTGCGCGGGTATCTTCGACATATCGTGGGCGCACAGCCGGCCCCATTCGAAGGCCGCCTTGTTGCTGTCGACCTGCACGCCGTTGAGCTCGAGGGCACGCATCAGCGCGGCGTGCGACAGCGGCACCTTGCCTTTCTGCCAGGCATAGCCGAGCAGCAGCAGGTTGGCGTAGATCGACTGGCCGAGCAGCTGCTTTGCCACCTGTTCGGCGTCGAAGCTGGCGAGCTGGCCGTCGCCGACGGACTGCGCGATCCTGCCCACGGCCTCGCCGACCTGGGGATCCCAGTCGGGGTTGCGGACAAAGGCCGCGGTGGGGGTGATATGGCTGTTCAGCACCACATAAGTCCGCGCCGGCGACATCGCGGCCAGCGAGGTCTTGCTGGCCGCGACCACGGTATCGCAGGCGATCACCAGGTCGGCCATGGCCATGTCGACACGGCTCGCATGCAGGGCGTCCGGGCTGGCGGCGATCTGGATGTGGCTCCAGGTGGCCCCGCCCATCTGCGCCATGCCGGTCGCGTCCTGGGTGATCACGCCCTTGCCTTCCAGGTGGGCGGCCATGCCCAGCACGCCGCCGATGGTGACGATGCCGGTGCCCCCGATTCCCGCCACCACGATGCGCTGCGGCTTGCCCGCATCCGGCAGCGTGGGCATCGGGATGGCCGGCGGCGTGGCGCGGCCGCTCGCGGTGGCGGCGGGCTTCTTCAGTTGGCCGCCTTCGACCGTGACAAAGCTCGGGCAGAAGCCCTTGGTGCACGAGAAGTCCTTGTTGCAGGTGTCCTGGTTGACCTTGCGCTTGCGCCCGAAGTCGGTCTCCACTGGCTGCACCGCCAGGCAGTTGCTTTGCACCGAGCAGTCGCCGCAGCCTTCGCACACCAGCTCGTTGATGACCACGCGCCTGGCCGGATCGACCATGGTGCCGCGCTTGCGCTCGCGGCGCTTCTTGGTGGCGCAGGCCTGGTCGTAGATGATCACGGTCACGCCGGACACCTCGCGCAGCTCGCGCTGCACGGTATCGAGCTCGTCGCGGTGGCGCACGGTGACGCCGGCGGCGAGATTGCTGATGCCCTTGTACTTGCCCGGTTCGTCGGTGACCACGACGATTTGTCGCGCGCCTTCGGCGGCCAGTTCGCGCGTCATCGCCGGCACGTCGAGCTGGCCGTCCACCGGCTGCCCGCCGGTCATGGCCACGGCGCTGTTGAACAGGATCTTGTAGGTCAGGTTCACGCCGGCATGGATCGACTGGCGCACCGCCAGCAGGCCGGAGTGGTTGTAGGTGCCGTCGCCGAGGTTGGCGAACATGTGGGTGCGCTTGCTGAACGGTGCCTGGCCCATCCAGTGCACGCCTTCGCCGCCCATCTGTGACCAGGAAGTGGTCGAGCGGTCCATCCACACCACCATGCCGTGGCAACCGATGCCGGCCGTCGCGACCGAGCCTTCCGGCACGCGGGTGCTGGTGTTGTGCGGGCAGCCCGGGCAGAACCACGGCAGGCGGTCGGTGGCGCGCGCATCGCCCTGGCCGGTGGCGCGTTCCTTGGCGTCGATTTCCTGCAGGCGCAGGTCCATGCGCGCGGCCACGTCGGCCGGCACGCCCAGCGCCTTGAGCCGCTGCGCGATGGCCTTGGCCACCAGCGCGGGCGAGAGATCGGCCTTCGCGCGCAGCAGCCAGTCCTCGGCCGGCTTGCGGTGGCTCCATTCGCCGCCGGCGCCGTCGGCGTGGTGGTACTTGCCGAAGACGGCCGGACGGGCGGCGGGCGGGTAGTGGTACAGCTCGTCCTTGAGCTGCTGTTCGATGATGGGACGCTTCTCCTCGACCACCAGGATTTCGCGCAGCCCGCGCGCAAAGTCGCGCACGCTGTCGGGCTCCAGCGGCCATACCACGCTGACCTTGTGCAGCCGGATGCCGAGCGCGCGGCAGGCGGCGTCATCCAGGCCGAGGTCGAGCAGGGCCTGGCGCGTGTCGCTGTAGGCCTTGCCGCTCGCGATGATGCCAAGGCGGTCGTTGGATCCCTCGATCACGTTGCGGTTCAGGCGGTTGGCGCGCACATAGGCGAGCGCGGCCGGCCACTTGAACTCCATCATGCGGGCCTCGGCCGCGAGCGGATCGTCGGGCCAGCGGATATGCAGGCCGCCGTCAGGCAGCGCGAAGTCTTCCGGCAGCACGATGCGCACGCGATCGGAGTCGGTGGTCACCGACGCACCCGATTCCACCACCTCCTGCACGGTCTTCATGCCGGCCCACAGCCCGCTGAAACGGCTCATGGCCAGCGCATGCACGCCCAGGTCGAGGATGTCCTGCACATTGGACGGAAAGAAGACCGGCAGCCCGCACGCCATGAAGGTGTGGTCGCTCTGGTGGGCCAGCGTGCTGCTCTTGGAGACGTGGTCATCGCCGGCGAGCGCGATCACGCCGCCCAGCGGCGAGGTGCCGGCAAGGTTGGCATGCTTGAGCGCATCGCCGCTGCGGTCGACGCCGGGGCCCTTGCCATACCAGATGCCGAACACGCCGTCGTAGCGCTTGCTGGCGGCATCGAAGTCCAGTTGCTGCGAGCCCCATACCGCCGTGACGCCGAGTTCCTCGTTGACGCCGGGTTTGAAGACCACGTGGTTGTCGGCAAGATGCTTCTTTGCCTGCCACAGTGCCTGGTCATAGGTGCCGAGCGGAGATCCGCGGTAGCCGGAAATAAAGGCGGCGGTGTTGTGGCCGGCCGCGGCATCGCGCTTGCGCTGCAACAGCGGCAGGCGTACCAGCGCCTGCACGCCGCTCATGTAGGCACGGCCGGAGTCCAGCGCGTACTTGTCGTCGATCGACACGGCTTGCATCGCCTGCCGGGCCGCGTCGGGGAGGATTGGAGCATTCATCAGGGCGGTGTTCAGGCAAACAGGGTTGAACGGGGCCTGCCGGCGTGCCTTGGCACCCGGATTCCAGGCAATACAGGTAATGGAAGCGGCGCTAGCCGGGGAGGGGGATGCCGAGTTCCCGGCCTAGCGCATCCAGTTCCCGCACGACCGCGTCGGGCAGGGCGATGCCTTGCTCGCGGCCTTCTCGTTCGAGCACTTCGCCACGGTGTCCGGGGAGCCGGGCGTTGGCGCCGCCGGCGGCAAGATAGTTGCCGGTCCACTGCGCCATGTAGTCGGCGAACAGCGCCTGGCCGGCAAAGGCGTCCGGCTTGACCAGCCAGACAAAACCGCCCTGGCGGCCGACCGCGCCGGCGCCTGTGACGGTGTTGCGCGCGGGAGAAAGCGAGTCCGCGGTGGCGGCCATGGCGCCGGCCAGGCACTCCACCATCATGGCGATGCCGATGCCCTTGTGCCCGCCGGTGGGCAGCAGCGAGCCTTCCAGCGCGCGTTGCGCATCGGTGGTCGGATGGCCGTCGGCGTCGAGCGCCCAGCCCTCGGGAATCGGCTTGCCTTCACGGGCGGCCAGCAGGATGTGGCCGCGGGCGGCGACGCTGCAGGCAACGTCGAACACGATCGGCGCCGCGCCCGGCAACGGGCAGCCGAAGGCGATGGGGTTGTGCCCGATCGCGGCGCGGGCAAAGCCTTCCATGCCCAGCACGGGCGGCGTGCGCTGTCCGACCATGCAGAAGGCACCCGCCTCGGCAGCCAGCAGCGCCGGGATGCCCAGCGCGCCGAGATGGCCGCACGATTGCACGGCAACCAGCACGGACGCGCATGATTGCAGCGCCTCCAGCCCCAGTTGCACGGCGCGCGGGCCCGCGATCTGGCCCATGGCGCCGTCGGCGTCGAGCACGATGCCGCCCGGGAAGGCCTTGTGCGAGATACTGGGGCGCGGGTTGAAATCGCCGGCACGCAGGCGCTCGACGTAGGAGGGGACCCGCGTCAGGCCATGCGTCTTGTAGCCGCGCAGTTCGCTGCGCACCAGCGCGGCGGCGGCTTCGGTCGCGTGGTCGGGCGCGACGCCGCACGACTCGAACACGGCGGCGGTCCAGCGCGCGAGGTGATCGGTGTTCCAGCGGATACTCATGTCGATTTCTCCCGCACGATCATCAGGCGCTCCGCGAACGGGGCGGCATAGACCGACTGGTAATAGAGCGGCTGGTCGCGCAGCGTGTAGCCACGCAACTCCATGATGAAAGCCGGCGCCTCCGGATCGAGCCCAAGTTCCTGCGCGGCCACGGACGGGGCGGGGCCGAAGCGGATCCACTGGTCCACGCGCAGCGTCGGCAGCGACAGGCGCTGGCCGATCAGCTCGCGCAGATTCTTCTCCAGGGCATCGCGGTCCAGCCCGCCGAGTTGCGCGAAGTCTTCCTCGCGCAGCCAGAACTCGCTGTAGAGGTCGAAGCGGCCGCCGACGCTGATCACGCGCTCGATGCGCACGTAGCCGTCACCGGCGAGGAACTCCGACCACGGTCCCTTGCGCTTGATCCGCTTTACCGAGCGCGCGTGGACGTAGGACGGCAGTTCGTTGCCCTGGTCATCGCGGAAGCGCAGGTAACGGACATCCGCCGGTGCCACGCGCGTCCCGGAGACAAAGGTGCCTCGTCCCTGTTCGCGCGTGATCAGTCCGGAGTGCGTGAGCCGCGCCAATGCCTTCTGGATCGTGCCGACGCTGACCCCATGGAAGCTGGCGAGCTCGCCCTCGGAGGGCAGGCGGTCGCCCTCGCGCAGTGCGCCGGATTCGATGGAGCGGATGATCGCGTCGGAGACGCTGCTAAGTTTGGTCATGGTTGTTCAGAGGCTCAGTGCGAATCGGCTGACCGCGGTTTCCCGGATATCGAGCACCTCGCTGGTCAGCCGCGTACCGGATGCGATGTCCATCGCATAACCAAACAGCTGCTCGCCGAGGTCGGAGATCTTGTCCCCGTTCTGCAGGATTCCGCTGACGTCGAAGTCAATGTTGTCGGCCATGGTGTGCAGGGTATTGACGTTGCCGCACACCTTGACGGTCGGTGCCACCATGCTGCCGATCGGGTTGCCCACCCCCGTGCCGAAGAAGGTGAGCTGGCATCCGCCGGCAGCCAGCGCAGTCAGATTTTCCACTGCCGCTGCCGGCGCGTCCATGAAATGCAGCCCCTTCTTCTGCGGTGCCTCGCCATAGCGCAGCACGCCCACCAGCGGGCTGGTGCCGGCCTTGGCCATCGCGCCCAGCGCTTTCTCCTCGACCGTGGTCAGGCCGCCGCGCTTGTTGTCAGGCGATGGCTGGTCCTCGCGCATGTCGACGCCGCGCGAGATGGCCAGGTTTTCCATGTTGCGCACCGCCGTGACAAAGGCCTCGCGCACCCGGCCATCGGCCGCGCGCTCGGCGAACAGGTGCTCGGCGCCGATGAACTCCGAGGTCTCGGAAATGATCACGCTGCCGCCCCCGGCGATCACCATGTCCGCCATGCGGCCGATCACCGGATTGCAGCTCAGCCCGGAAGTGGTGTCAGAACCGCCGCACTCGACGCCGATCACCAGCGACGACACCGGGCACGGCACGCGGCGCGCCTTCGACGCCGCCAGCGACAGACGGCTGGCCTTGCGCGTGCCTTCGGCAATGCATGCGACCGTGCCGTCGGGCTGCAGGTGCACGCATTCGACCGGCTTGCCGGTGCTGCGGATGCGGCGCGCGACCTCTTCCGTCGACGATTCTTCCAGGCCCACCAGCAGCACCGCGGCGATATTCGGATTGCGGCCCAGGCCGGCCAGCGACTCGAACGCGAAATCCAGGTCGGCGCCGAACTGTCCGCGCACGAACAGCGTCGTGACCGGGATGCAGCCGCCCACCGTGCGCGCAATGGTGCGGGTGACCGGATTGCAGTTGTCCATCACGGAAACCACCGCGACCTGGTTGCGCACACCGACCGCGCCATTCTCGCGCCGGTATCCGAGGAAGGTTGTGGTCATCTACATTACCCCTTTTGCAGGTCGCCGCGGGCACGCGCCGACTCGATATTGTGAACGTGCATGTGTTCGCCGGCGCGCACCGCGCGGCTGGCGCGGCCGATGACCTGGCCGTACTTCACGATGGTTTCTCCCTCGACCGTGTCGGCAATGCAGATCTTGTGGCCGAACGGCACGTCTTGCAGCAGCACCAGCTTGCCTTGTCGCTCACCTTCCAGCGCGCAGGCTTCGCCGGCCTGGCCGGCGTCCAGCAGGGTGGCCACATTGTCGGCCGGGTTCAGTACGATGGCTCGTGGCATGGATAAACTCCTGTATAGGTGTTGAGATCTAATGTAGGGAGCCGGCCGCCATATGGTCAAGAAAAAATAGGATTACTCAGAGAAAACCACTACTCCAACAGTGAAAGTCCTATATATAAGTTTGTTGACATCGGTCCGGCCGCTGTCTATCGTCATGACAACGGCGATGTTGTCAGCGCCGGAGCATCGACGCAGTGAATCAACGGAGAAGGCGGACATGAACGTTGTGTCACACAAGGAGAAGACGCGAAGCTGCAGGCCCTGCGTGCACGCCTGGATCCGCTGGAGGATTTCGGCCTGTGGTTCTGGGCAGGCATGCCAGATCGACCTGGCGCAGCTCTGGCTCAAGCGCCTGCAGCTGATCGGCGTGACCTTCCGCACCCGCACGGAACAGGAGCGGCTGGAGTGCATCCAGGCCTGCGCGCGCGACATGCTGCCCCTTTTGCGCGCGGGCCGCGTGCGCCTGCCGATCGACCGGACCTTTGCCATGACCGACATCGACGCCGCGCATGCGTACATGAAGCAAGACCAGCACGTCGGCAAGATTGTGTTGCTGGTCGACTGATTCCGCAGAGAAGCCTTAAATTAGAGGAGACATGATGACAATCCAGATCAAGCCGCTGACCGGCTCCGTGGCCGCAGCCGTGACCGGTGTCGACCTGAGCCAGCCGCTCGACGACGCCAGCTTCGAGATCCTGCACCGGGCGTTCCTGGAGCATGGCGTGCTGGTGTTCCGCGGCCAGCAGCTGCAGCCGGCCGCGCAGGTCGCGTTCGCCCGGCGCTGGGGCAAGCCGGTGCAGGGCAACCCGCTGCTCAAGGGCCTGACCGAGTTCCCGGAACTGGCCCAGGTCACCAAGATCCCCAAGGAGACCGCTTCGACCGAGGCATGGCATTCGGACTCGATCTATACCGAGGTGCCGCCGAAGATCTCGATCCTCTCGGCGGTGACCATCCCCATCGGCGGTGACACCATGTGGTGCAACCAGTATGTCTCGTACGACCGCTTGTCGCCGGCGATGCAGCGCATGATCGAAGGGCTGCGGGTCCGCTTCTCAGGCGCGCGGCTGGCAAAGATGACGGGTTCGGACAAGGTGCCGACAGCGGTGCACCCGATCGTGCGCACGCACCCGGAGACCGGGCGCAAGGCGCTCTATGTCGGCCACCCCGACACCGCGCAGTGCATCGAAGGCATGACCGAAGCGGAGAGCCGCCCGCTGCTCGACTTCCTGTATGAGCACTCGGTGGCGCCGGACAACGTCTACCGCCATATGTGGCAAGAGGGCGATGTGGTGATGTGGGACAACCGCTGCACCATGCACTACGCCGTGCACGACTATGGCAATGCCGACCGCGTGCTGAACCGCGTCACGCTGGAAGGGGAAGTGCCACGCTGAGCTGTTCCGCCAAAACCGGCGCCGCGCCTTGCCCGTTGAACCGGCATGCGGCGCCCGGCACACAGGTTGCCCGTCCACCCCCGACGCACGGAATGCACGGGAACAAAGGAGATTGAAATGCAGATAGGGATCCCGACTGAGACGCGGGCGGGGGAGGCGCGCGTTGCGGCAACGCCGGAGACCGTGAAGAAATACGTGGCACAGGGCCACCAGGTGGTATTGCAGGCTGGCGCCGGCGTGCGTGCCAGCCAGACAGACAGCGCCTATGAGGCCGCGGGTGCGCGCATCGGCAGCGCGGCCGAGGCGCTGGGCGCGCAGTTGGTGCTGAAGGTGCGCGCGCCGGACGAAGCCGAGCTGGCGCAGATGAAGCCGGGCGCCGTGCTGGTCGGCATGCTCAATCCCTTCGACGCCGAGAACAACGCGCGCATGTCCGCCGCGAACATCACCGCCTTTGCCCTGGAAGCCGCGCCGCGCACCACGCGCGCGCAGAGCATGGACGTGCTGTCGTCGCAGGCCAACATCGCCGGCTACAAGGCCGTGCTGATGGCAGCGCACCACTATCAGCGCTTCATGCCGATGCTGATGACCGCCGCCGGCACCGTCAAGGCCGCACGCGTGCTGATCCTGGGCGCGGGCGTCGCCGGCCTGCAGGCCATCGCCACGGCCAAGCGGCTGGGCGCGGTGATCGAGGCCTCCGATGTGCGCCCCGCGGTCAAGGAGCAGATCGAATCGCTCGGCGCCAAGTTCCTCGACGTGCCCTTCCTCACCGATGAAGAGCGCGAGATCGCCCAGGGCGTGGGCGGCTATGCCCGCCCGATGCCGCCGGACTGGATGAAGCGCCAGGCCGAGCTGGTGCACCAGCGCGCCGTCCAGGCCGACATCGTCATCACCACCGC
>NZ_KB903197.1:0-17454 GCF_000379565.1 Cupriavidus sp. UYPR2.512
CAATCCCTTCGACGCCGAGAACAACGCGCGCATGTCCGCCGCGAACATCACCGCCTTTGCCCTGGAAGCCGCGCCGCGCACCACGCGCGCGCAGAGCATGGACGTGCTGTCGTCGCAGGCNAACATCGCCGGCTACAAGGCCGTGCTGNTNGCNGCGCANCACTANCAGCGCTTCATGCCGATGCTGATGACCGCCGCCGGCACCGTCAAGGCCGCACGCGTGCTGATCCTGGGCGCGGGCGTCGCCGGCCTGCAGGCCATCGCCACGGCCAAGCGGCTGGGCGCGGTGATCGAGGCCTCCGATGTGCGCCCCGCGGTCAAGGAGCAGATCGAATCGCTCGGCGCCAAGTTCCTCGACGTGCCCTTCCTCACCGATGAAGAGCGCGAGATCGCCCAGGGCGTGGGCGGCTATGCCCGCCCGATGCCGCCGGACTGGATGAAGCGCCAGGCCGAGCTGGTGCACCAGCGCGCCGTCCAGGCCGACATCGTCATCACCACCGCGCTGATCCCGGGCCGCAAGGCGCCCACGCTGCTCCACGAAGCGACGGTGCAGCAGATGAAGCCGGGCTCCGTGGTGGTCGACCTGGCCGCCGCGCAGGGCGGCAACTGCCCGCTGACGCTGGCCGACGAAGTGGTCGAACGCCACGGCGTCGTGCTGATCGGACACACCAACCTGGCCAGCATGGTCGCGGCGGACGCTTCGGCGCTCTATGCCCGCAACGTGCTGGACTTCCTCAAGCTGGTCGTCGACAAGGACGGCCAGTTCACGCTGAACCTGGAAGACGACATCGTCGCCGCCTGCCTGATGACGCGGCGCGAAGAACTGGCGCTGGCCAGCTGAACCGGCAATCAAGGAGATCTCGATGGAAATGGTTAGCCACACGGTGATCAACCTGATCATCTTTGTACTGGCGATCTACGTGGGCTACCACGTGGTCTGGACAGTCACGCCCGCGCTGCATACGCCGCTGACGGCGGTGACCAATGCGATCTCGGCCATCATCATCGTCGGCGCCATGCTGGCCGCCGGCCTGACCGAGGGCTATGTTGGCCGCGCGATGGGCACGCTGGCGGTGGCGCTGGCGGCGGTCAATGTGTTCGGCGGCTTCCTGGTCACGCAGCGCATGCTGGAGATGTTCAGGAAGAAGGCACCCAAGGCGCAGCCCGAAGCCAAGGGGCAGCCTGGCGGCAAACTGGCGGAGGCAGCGCAATGAATGGCCTGTCGATGAATATGGTGACGCTGTCCTACCTGGGCGCGTCGGTGTGCTTTATCCAGGCGCTCAAGGGCCTGTCACACCCGACCACGGCGCGGCGCGGCAATACCTTCGGCATGGCCGGCATGGTGGTCGCGGCACTCACCACAGTGGCGCTGATCTTCAAGCTGAAGAGCGAGTTGTTGTCCGGCGGGACGGACCCGTCCGCGCCGGGCACCGGCCTGGCGCTGATCCTGGCCGCGCTGGTGGTGGGCGGCGGCATCGGTGCCTATGTGGCGAAGAAGGTGCAGATGACCAAGATGCCCGAGCTGGTCGCGGCGATGCACTCGCTGATCGGCCTGGCGGCGGTGTTTATTTCCGTGGCGGCAGTGGCCGAGCCCGCTGCCTTCGGCATCACGGCTGCCGGTTCGCATGACATTCCGCTGGGCAACCGCATCGAGCTCTTCATCGGCTGCTTCGTCGGTGCCATTACCTTCTCCGGCTCGGTGATCGCCTTCGGCAAGCTGGCCGGACGCTACAAGTTCCGCCTGTTCCAGGGCGCGCCGGTGGTGTTCGCCGGGCAGCACTGGCTGAACCTGCTGCTGGCGGTGGCGATGGTGGGCTTTGGCATCGCGTTCTTCCTGACGCAGGCGTGGATGCCGTTCCTGGTCATGCTGGCGCTCGCCTTCGTGCTGGGCGTGCTGATCATCATCCCGATCGGCGGTGCCGACATGCCGGTGGTGGTGTCGATGCTGAACTCGTATTCGGGCTGGGCCGCGGCGGGCATCGGCTTCTCGCTGAACAACCCGATGCTGATCATCGCGGGCTCGCTGGTAGGCTCCTCCGGCGCGATCCTGTCGTACATCATGTGCCGGGCGATGAACCGCTCATTCTTCAACGTGATCCTGGGCGGCTTCGGCAGCGACGCCGCCGCGAGCGGTCCGGCAGGGCAGACGCAGCGCAACGTGAAGTCGGGTTCGGCTGACGACGCTGCCTTCCTGATGGGCAACGCCGAGACGGTCATCATCGTGCCGGGCTACGGCCTGGCCGTTGCGCGCGCCCAGCACGCGCTGAAAGAACTCACCGAAGCGCTCACGGAGAAGGGCGTGACTGTGAAATACGCGATCCACCCCGTAGCAGGCCGCATGCCCGGCCATATGAACGTGCTGCTGGCCGAGGCCGAGGTGCCGTACGACCAGGTCTTCGAGATGGAAGACATCAACAGCGAGTTCGGCCAGGCCGACGTGGTGCTGGTGCTGGGCGCCAACGACGTGGTCAACCCGGCGGCCAAGAACGACCCCCAGTCGCCGATTGCCGGCATGCCGATCCTGGAGGCGTACAAGGCCAAGACCATCATCGTCAACAAGCGCTCGATGGCTGCCGGCTATGCCGGGCTGGACAACGAGCTGTTCTACATGGACAAGACCATGATGGTGTTCGGCGACGCCAAGAAGGTGGTCGAGGACATGCTCAAGGCCGCCTGAGCCCCTGAGCCCAATGCAGCGGAGACAAGCAATGAACCAGCAAGAACGCCACCTCGGCCTGTTTGCCGATCTGGAGGGCAAGGTGGCCCTGGTGACCGGGGCCTTTGGCGGCCTGGGCCTGCATTTTGCGCAAACGCTGGCGCGCGCCGGCTGCAAGGTGGTACTGGCGGGGCGGCGCGTGGCCGAAGGCGAGGCCGTGCTGGCGGAACTGCGCAGGCAGGGCGGGCAAGGCTGCGTCGTTGCGCTCGACGTCAGGGACCCTGCGTCGGTTGGTGCGGCGTTCGAGGCAGCGCGCCAACAGCTCGGCCCGGTCCAGGTGGTCGTCAACAGCGCCGGCATCGCCACCACCGGGCCGGCCATGGAGGTCGACGAGGCAGCCTGGCAAGGCGTGATCGACACCAACCTGAACGGCGCCTGGCGCGTGGCGCAATGCGCGGCGCGGATGATGCGCGAGGCCGGCAGCGGCGGCAGCATCGTTAATATCGCGTCGATCCTCGGCCTGCGTGTGGCGCAGCAGGTCCCGGCCTACACCGCCGCGAAGGCGGGCCTGATCCACCTGACGCGCTCGCTGGCGCTGGAATGGGCGCGGCAGGGGATCCGCGTCAACGCGCTGGCACCGGGCTACTTCGAGACTGACATCAACCGCAGCTTCTTCGAGACCGACAGCGGCCGGGCCATGATCGGGCGCATTCCGCAGCGCCGGCTCGGCCAGCCTCGCCAGCTCGACTGCGCGCTGCTGCTGCTGGCCTCGGATGCTTCCGACTACATCACCGGTACGGTGCTGCCCGTGGACGGCGGCCACGCGGTCAGCTCGCTCTGAGCCCACCCGCAATCGAGGAGAGCGATCCTATGCAACCAGCCCTTGCAGTTCCCGCCGCCACCGGCGGTTCCGGTTTCGACAGCGCAGCCCTGGCGGGGCTGCTGCATGCAGAAGGCCTGATCGAGCGGCCCGAACTGACCCTGGAGCGCCTTGCCGGCGGCCAGTCCAATCCGACCTACCGGCTGGCCTGCGGCGCGCAGCAATATGTGCTGCGCACCAAGCCGCCGGGAGAGTTGTTGTCGTCCGCCCATGCCATCGACCGCGAGTACCGCGTGATGCACGGGCTGCGCGACAGCGACGTGCCGGTGCCCCCGGTCTACCTGTACAGCGAAGACACCGCGATCCTTGGCACGCCCTTCTACCTGATGGGATTCATGGAGGGCCGCGTCATCTATGACCAGTCCCTGCCGGGCCAGTCCCCGCAACAGCGCGCCGCGATCTACCGCGAGATGAACCGCGTAATCGGCGCCTTGCACCGGGTGGACTACCGCGCCGCAGGCCTGGCGGACTACGGCAGGAGCGGCGGCTATGTGGCGCGCCAGGTCGCCCGCTGGGCCGGCCAGTGCCGCGACACCGGCATGGACGACAACCGGGCGCTGGCGGCGCTGGCCGAATGGCTGCCGCAGCACGTCCCGGACGCGGAGCAGACCAGCGTGGTGCATGGCGACTACCGCATGGACAACCTCGTCTTCCATCCCACCGAGCCCCGCGTCATTTGCGTGCTCGACTGGGAGCTGTCCACGCTCGGCCACCCGCTCGCGGACCTGGCCTACCACTGCATGAGCTGGCATATTCCGGCCGACCTGTGGCGCGGCATCGGCGGGCTCGACCTGCAGGTGCTGGGCATTCCGGATATGGCGACCTACCTGCGCTGGTACGGCGAGACCAACGGCACGCACGCGCTCGAGCACTGGGACTTCTATCTCGCCTACAACTTCTTCCGGCTGGCGGCGATCATGCACGGCATCGGGCAGCGTGCCAGGAGCGGCAACGCCGCCGCGGCGGATGCCGTCGAGACCGGCAGGAAGGCGGTGCCGCTGGCCGAACTAGGGTGGCAATTTGCCATGCGCTACCGCGCGGCAGGGCGCTAGCGTCGGCGCACGGTATGGCGCCAGCCGGATCGAAGTCTCCGCAGGTGACGGAGTCTGCCCTGGGTTCCTTATCGGGAATCAAAATTTGCCTTCCGATCCGGCCTGGCTTAAAGATAGGAAGGGGAGATGGGGGCCCGCGGATTCATGGCCGCATCGGAACCGGTTACCCCAGGCTGTCTGGCATCCCGAGGCTTCAGGAGACGTCAATGAGTGTGCTGATGCTAACGAATATCGACGCGACGACCACCGACGAGGAAATCCAGGAATTCATCGGTCGCTACGGCTTCCCGGCCTTCGATGAAATCGAGCGCCTGCCGGGAGACGGCACCCGCCCGGCCGTGTCGCTGCATTTCAACGCGGTCGAGGATGCCGCGCTGCGGCTCCTGCAGCCGCGCATCAACCACCTGTTCTGGAAGCAGCGCAAGGTGGACGCGACGGTGCTCACCGAGCGCTTCGAATAGGCCGCTGCCGCGGCTGGCGGGCATGCGGGTCCGGTGCTTCCTCGCTTGCCCGCCTCGGGGCATGCCGTGGCGGGGGAAGAGGCGAGATGAACAGGCGATACACGATCCTGCACGCGCTGGCGTGCAGTGCCGCAATGCTTGCGGGTGCAATACCGGCAGCGCCGGCCGTTGCCTATTTTGACCACTACCTTGGCGGCACCATCGTCGGCACGCTTACCCAGGACCAGCTCACGGCGTTGACGGATGTCTTCCGCAGGACCCTGGAGCAGGGCGCCGACGGCGCCCGCGTGCCGTTCAGGCTGCCACCTGACACGCGGGGGCGGCAGGTCGAAGGCTCCTTCACGTCATTGCAATCCCGGCGGGACCACGGCGACCGGTGCCGGCAACTGCGCAGTGAATTCCGCCGGGCTGGCGAAACCGAAGCCTGGACCGGGTGGTACTGCAAGGAGAATGACGGGAGCTGGAAGTCGCGCAAGCTGCCGAAGAAGTAGGGGCTCCGGGCGGACTAGTACCGCTCTTCGACATACCGATACGGATAGTCGGGCTCCCGGTATCCGCCCGCCTTCTGCCTGGCAGGCAGCTTGACTGGCTTGCGTTCGATCGCCTTGTACGGGATCTGTTCCAGCAGGTGCGTGATGATGTTCAGGCGCGCCCGGCGCTTGTCATTGGAATTGGCCACATGCCACGGGGCAAAGTCGGTATCGGATGCGGCAAACATGGCGTCGCGCGCGCGTGAATAGTCGTGCCAGCGACTGTACGAGCGCAAGTCCATGTCAGTGAGCTTCCAGAGCTTGCGGCCGTCCTTGATGCGCCCCTGCAGGCGGCGGGTCTGCTCCTCCGGGCTGACTTCGAGCCAGTACTTGATCAGGATGATGCCGGAATGCACGATGGCGCGTTCGACCAGTGGGACGGCGCGCAGAAACTCGTCGGCCTGCGCTTCGGTGCAGAATCCCATCACGCGTTCGACGCCGGCGCGGTTGTACCAGCTCCGGTCGAAGATGACGATCTCTCCCGCGGCGGGCAGGTGCGGCAGGTAGCGCTGCACGTACATCTGGCTCTTTTCGCGGTCGGTCGGCGCGGGCAGGGCGATCACGCGGAAAATACGCGGGCTGACGCGTTCCGTGATGGCCTTGATGGTGCCGCCCTTGCCGGCACCGTCGCGCCCTTCGAACACCACGCAGACCTTGCTGCCGCTGGCCTGCACCCATTGCTGCAGCTTGACGAGCTCGACATGAAGGGCGAAGAGCGCCTTCTGGTATGCCTTCTCCGACATGCGCTCGCGTTGCTGCTGGTCCGGCTTTTCGTCGAGGTTGTCAGCCGCGTCTGGTTCGCGCGGCGGCTCCGTCCGGCTCCCGTTGTCGTGGCGCTTCCCTTTTCGCCTGGCCATGATCTTCCTCCGCTGAGATACCGGTGACTTGAGTCCGGTCATGCGCTTTCAAACCTGGGGGTACCGCCTGCATGCGCACAGGCGGCTCGTTTCTACGATAGAAACAAAATCGGGGGAAATCCTCATGCCGATCCATTTTCCTGTCGAAACGCTTGCCGGCCGGCCTGCCGGACGGCAACCGGAATTCGGTTGAATTTCAATGTGTTCCGTACTACCTTCGTATCGCGTATGGAGCAATATCCGCTCCGTATATCGGCTGGCAATGGCGCGCGGCAGGAGAACATCCTCCAGCCCGGCGCGCTGCCCCAGTACGCCTCGGATGGCTCCGTCACCGGCTGCGAGGAGGGAACATGGCCTTTCTGGTCAGGCGGCTGCTTCAGTCCGGCTGCGCGTGGCTGTTTGTCGCGCTGGTGGCGGGAGCGGGCGGCGCCGCCGCCCAAGACGTACAGAACCCGCCAGCCACCTTCAAGCCCGAGGAGCTTGAGGCGCTGGTCGCGCCGATCGCGCTCTATCCCGATTCCGTGTTGTCGCAGGTGCTGATGGCCTCCACCTATCCGCTGGAGATCGTGCACGCGGCGCGCTGGGTCAAGGCCAATCCCAAGGTCAAGGGCGACGCCGCGGTCAAGGCCGTGGCCGACCAGCCCTGGGATGTCAGCGTGAAGTCGCTGGTGGCCTTCCCGCAGGTGCTTGAGCCGATGAATGACAAGCTCGACTGGACGCAGAAGCTGGGCGATGCCTTCCTGGCCCAGGAGAAAGACGTGCTCGCCGCGGTCCAGCGGCTGCGCAACAAGGCCCAGCAATCCGGCAATCTCAAGACCACCGAACAGCAGAAGGTCATTGTCGAGCCCGCGACCACGGCGGCGCTAGGCGTGCAGACCGTGGTGCGCATCGAACCGGCCGACCCGCAGGTCATCTACGTCCCGGCCTACAACCCCACCGTGGTCTACGGTTCCTGGGGTTATCCGTCTTACCCGCCGTACTACTGGCCGCCTTATCCCGCCTACTATCCGGGCGCCGCGCTGGCCACGGGCCTTGCCTGGGGCGTCGGGCTGGCCGCCGCCGGGGCGATCTTCGGCAACGCCAACTGGGGCGGCGGCGACGTGAACATCAATGTCAACCGGGCCACCAATATCGACCGCAACTTTGACCGCAGCAAGGTACAGGCGGGCGGGCGCTGGCAGCACGACGCCAGTCACCGGCAGGGCGTGGCCTACCGCGACAATGCCACCCGCGAGAAATTCTCCCGCGATGTGCCAGGCGGGGACCGGCGCAATGAGTTCCGGGGCCGCGAGGGTGGTGCCGGCGGGTCTGACCGCGCGGCGGCGCGCGACCGGGCCGGCGGGCAGGACCGGGCGGGTGCCGGAGATCGGGCCGGAGACCGGGCGGGCAATCGGGCGGGAGACCGCGCCGGAGACCGGGGCGGTGATCGCGCTGGCGAACGGGGCGGTGATCGGGCCGGGGTCTCTGACCGGGCCGGTGTATCGGACCGCGCAGGGGCCGCCGACCGGTCACGGGGCGGCGGTGAACGGGCCACCACCGTAGCCGACCGCGGCGGTGGCGGGCGGGACAACGCATTCCAGGGCGTGGGCGGCGGCGCGGCGTCGCAGCGCGACTTTGATCGCGGACGCTCCAGCATGCAGTCGGCCGGTGGCCACGCAGGCGGCGGCTTCAGCGGCGGCGGCGGGGGCCGTGGCGGCGGCGGCTTCAGCGGCGGAGGGGGCCGTGGCGGCGGCGGACGCGGTGGCAGGCGCTAGCGGACCAGGGAGCCCTCGATCATGACGTCACCACTAAGCCTTGCCCGATCCCTGTCTGGCCGCCTGGCCTGCGCGCTGGCGCTTGCGCTCGCGCTGACCGTTGCCGGCATGCACGCCGCGCACGCGCAGAAGCCCTTCAAAACCCCCGAGGCCGCCATGAACGCCTTTGGCGAGGCGGTCGCCGCCAGCGACGACGATGCCATGAAGGGGCTGCTGGGCGCAAAGTTCCACGACCTGATCCCGCCAGTCGGCGCCGACATCCGGTACCGCTTTCTCGAGGCCTGGCGGATCTCGCATGCGGTCCAGCCAGAGGGCGACAGCCATGCCCGCATCGCCGTAGGCAATGACGGCTGGACCCTGCCAGTGCCGCTGGTGAAGACATCGAAGGGCTGGCAGTTCGACACGCGTACCGGGGTCGACGAGATGCGCATACGCCGCATCGGCCGCAATGAACTCGCGGTGATCCAGGCCATGCTCGCGGTCTATGACGCCCAGCGCGAATACGCCCGGACCGACCATGACGGCGACGGCCTGCTGGCCTACGCAGGCAAGCTCGCGAGTACGCCGGGCAAGCAGGACGGGCTGTACTGGCCGACATCGGAGGGCAAGCCGCCCAGCCCGCTCGGGGCCGCATTCCTGACCGCCGGCAAGCGCAACCCGGGGCAGGGCGGCTACTACGGCTATCACTACAAGCTGCTGACCGCGCAGGGGCCCAACGCACCCGGCGGCGCGTACGACTATGTCGTCAATGGCAAGCTGTTCGGCGGTTTCGCCGTGCTGGCCTGGCCAGTGCGGTATGGCGATACCGGCGTGAAGAGCTTCATGGTCAGCCACGATGGCCAGGTCTATGAGCGCGACCTGGGGCCCGACAGCGCCGGCAAGGCCGCGGCGACCAAGACCTTCGATCCCGGCCCTGGCTGGACCAAGGTGACACCATGAAGCATGGGCTCGGGCTCCTGGCGGGCGTTGCCGTGTTCGCCGCCGTGCCGGTGCTGACGGCATGCTATCCCTACCCTTACCCCGCCGAGGTGGTTCCGACCACCTACCCGGGGCTGCAGCCCAGCCGCTACGACCGCGCCTTTGCCGCTGCCGCCGGCGCCATGCGCGACCAGGGCGTGGCGATCAGCACGGAGGATGCCGTGGCCGGCACGGTGGAAGGAACCCGCAACAACCTGCCGGTGAGGGCCAGCGTGCGCCGCCAGGCCGACGGCACGGTGCGGGTGCAGTTCGACGGCACCGACCCGTCGGATCCCCGCCTGCTCGAGCGCATCTCGCGCAGCTACGACGCGCGCATGGGTCGCTGAGCCGCGCTGGCTGGCGCACTGGCACCCGGAGGAACAGCTTTTCGTTTGGCGCGATGCAAGACATGCACGCCCGCCAGGAGCGCCTCGGCGCCCCCGTCAGGCAACGCGCTGCGCCGCCCCTGCCAGGGCAAGCCTCCTCATTTTTTTATCCGCTCACCGGCTATCGCCGGCGTCGGCCCAGGTGCCGGCCAGCGCAGCGATGCAGCGCCAGCATGTTGCTTTGAAGCGGCATCATGCGCAGATGCACTGAGGGCTCACCGTGACCCCACGCAGCGTTCAAGAAGCGCCTGGCCGCTGGTCACGGGTGCGGTACAGGTGCGATGTCGGCACACATAGGCTGCCGGCCGGCCGTCGACCGGGAGCCGCCCCTGGCCGACCGGAACGTCTTCGGCGAATGCCAGCACGCGTGCCGGAAGATAGGTGCGGTGAACGCTTTCCACCAAGGTGGCGGCCGCCGCCTTGTCGCCGGCAAGAATGATCCCGAACGCGCCGCGCTGTGCGAAGTCCGCCGCGGCCAGGAGGTGCACGAAGCCGGCCGGAGCCGCGGTGGCGGCAGCCCGGTAGCGCTGGATTTCGTGCTCGGCGAGGTCACGATAGCGATCCTCGCCTGTGAATTCATGCCAGCGCAGGAAGGACAACACGCTGGCTGAAATGCCAGACGGCCAGGCGCCGTCGTACGGCGCGCGAGGCCTGTGTACCAATGGCTCGCCATCATTGGGTGTGAAATACAGCCCGTCGTCCCAGAAGTTATCGATGATGAGCGCCACGAGTTCGGCTGCGCGATCAAGGTATTGCTTGTCGAAGCAGGACTCGTAGAGGTCGATCAGCGCGTTAGCCAGGAAGGCATAGTCTTCCAGGAACCCTGGCACCTTGACTGTGCCGTTGTTCCAGTACCGATACACACCGCCGTCCGGCATGGTGAGCTGGTCCCGGATAAAGCTGGCGGCACGCCTTGCGGCGGCGAGGTGTGCGGGGTTGCCCGTTGCCTGGTAAGCCGCGCAGAGTCCCTGGATCATGAGACCGTTCCACCCGGCGAGAATGTTGTCGTCGCGGCCGGGGCGCACGCGCCGGCCGCGTGCTGCCAACAGCCGCTCGCGCCAGCCTTCCAGCCGTGCCTCCTCCAGAGGCGTCAGCGTGACGGCACGGTGGAGCACCGATCTGCCAGGTTCAAAGTTCCCGCCTTCGGTCACGCCGTAAGCGCGACACGCCAGGGCGCCCTCGGATTCGCCCAGGACTGCCTTCACCTCGGCCGCTGTCCAGACATAAAAGCGGCCTTCCTCGCCTTCGCTGTCGGCATCCTCGCCGGCATAGAAGCCGCCGTCGGGGTGTGTCATGTCTCGCACAATGTACGCGATAGTTCCCTCGAAGACACGGCGCCAGGCTTCCTTTCCGGTCAGGCGGTAGGCGTTGGCGTAGAGTGCGGCGAGCTGGCCGTTGTCGTAAAGCATTTTTTCGAAGTGGGGCACGGCCCAGCGTTCGTCGATACTGTAGCGGGCAAAGCCACCGCCGAGCTGATCATGGATGCCGCCGGCCGCCATGCCGTCGAGCGTGCGCTCCAGCGCATCAAGCAGCGCGGGTTCATGCGTTCGCTGACAGATGCGCAGCATGAGGTCATACGCGCTTGCGTTGGGAAACTTGGGCGCTCCGCCCAGGCCGCCATGGGTCGGGTCCGTGTTGCGCGCGAGGGCGAGGGCTGTCCGCGCGGGCAGGTCCTGGACTTGCGCGGCGTCTTCCGCGTCTTCACGGCTCAGGACCGCTTCGTCCAGCTGCCGGAACCCCTGTCGGAACTGCCCGATGGTATTGCGCAGTTCCTGGCGGCGATGTGTCCAGGCTTCGCTCAGGCTCAGCAGCACGCGCTCGAGCCCAGGGCGGCCGTAGCGGTCGTCCGGCGGAAAGTAGGTGCCACCGTAGAAAGGCTCTCCTTGCGGCGTCAGGAACACCGTCAGCGGCCAGCCGCCGTCCTGTCCCATCATCTGGGGGACTTTCTGGTAAATGTCGTCGAGGTCGGGTCGCTCCTGCCGGTCGACCTTGATGCTGATGAACCGTTCGTTCATCAGGCCGGCGATCCGGGGATTCTCGAACGATTCGTGCGCCATGACGTGGCACCAATGGCAGGTGGCGTAGCCAACCGAAAGCAGGACCGGCTTGTCGTCGTCGCGCGCGCGGCGAAACGCCTGTTCGCACCACGGATACCAGTCGACCGGATTCTCCGCGTGTTGCCGCAGGTAAGGCGAAGTTTCTGTGGCGAGCCGGTTTGTCATCATGGTCTCCAGCCTGGGCCGGTGGGACAACTGTGGCGCAGAACAGGGCGCGCGGCAAGCGCGTGGCTCGTTTGCGGCATCAGGCCACCCCAACCCCTTGTGACCAGTGCTGGTATCGCCAGGTAAAGCCATCGCGCGGTGGCATGGTGCCGGTCGGCGCCCCGCCGCCACGATAGGCGAAGGTGTACAGCACCAGCGCCGTGCGCCGCGAAGAATACCTGTCCCGCAGAGGCATGGCCTCCCTTGCCGGCCACCAGCGCGGTGCAAGCAGCGCGCCGCTGACATAGGCCAGGCCGCAGTGCCCCCACCCGGCGGCCGACAGCTGCCACAGCCAGCGGTAGCCCGCGTCGGGAGGGCGTGAGCGAGCGCGCATGCGACTCCTTGTTTCAGTCCGGATCAGGTACCGCTCTGATCCGATCCGTCCACTTTTGCATTTCCGGACGGTTTGCCGGCCAGGGACAGTGATCGGTTAAGGAGACTGTGGCAAAAAAAGCTGCCCGGGGCAATGAAGGTTACAGTGCCTGCCGGCACGTCACCAGCAGGACGTCTCATTCCTGCCCCGCTCAGATTCGGCAACCCGAATCGCTCGATGGCGGCGCCGGCGAGGCGAGTGGTCAACGTCGCCCTGTATGCCGCCAATAAAAAGAGCACCTTCTACAGGTGCTCAGCGCTTCCAACTATGGGGGGCGTCCGAACCGGGTCAGCACTTATGATCCGGTCCGGACCTGCAGGCATATGTGGCCTGCACGATCACGCTTCATCTGGCAAATCAGCCAGGAAACATGATCGTTTCGCTGACCTACCTTCGCTTTACTCAAGCGTGTCTCAGTCAGCACTTCGAGTATAGGGCAGCCGACGATCAGGTCAACCTGAATCTGGCTGTGCCGCCGCGCGGGCAGCCTGATCCATCGATCTGCGCTACAGGGCCGCGATGAACTCGTCCCACGGCGTCCCTTGCAGCGTCTCGGTCGCGGCGTGTCCATAGCCTCGGATGATCAACGCCGCCCGCTCGAGTTGCTTCAGGTCGTCCGTCTCAACAATGTCCACGACATCAAAGCGCCCGAGTGTCAGATAGCTGTCCTTCCAGGTGACAGCAGGGCATTCGGCCTTGATTTTCTCGGCCACCGTGGCGGCGAGCTTCTTCATGTCCTTGGGATCCGTGAACGCGTCAGGAGCGAGACGGCTGAGGATGACGTATGTAGTCATGGCATACCTCCGTGCAAGAAATGGCTCCGCAAACCGGCACGGCAGTCATGCGGGAACAACCGGCCGCAGTCTTTCAGTCTATGTCATCGCCGCTCGCCTGCTGCGGCGTGTCCCAGAACCCGGTGGGCCATCAGCGAACTCCCCGCGGCCATGGCTTTGATCAGCAATGCGCCTGCGCATGCAGTTCCACCACGTCTCGATCGGCTACCGGATGATCGGCGCCCACCTGCTGGCCGCTGAACTTGCCACTCCCCCAGATGCGGGCGAACCTGAACGTACGCGCGAGATCAGGGTGCACCTGCAAGGCGACATCCAGCACGGTGTCGCCGCGGCGCATCGCAAATGGCCGACGCTGGTCGACGGGTTTCCCGGGTGCCTTGGTGTAGACACGCACGATGCCCAGAGCCCTGAAAAGGAACGGACCGACCTCGTCCAGTCCTCGCCCACCGCTTGCCGAGGTTGCGAGCGCCGGAAAGCGTACACCGAGCAGGTCTTCGAGCACGGCCGCGTCTTCCGGGTTGGCGAGATCAGTCTTGTTGGCCAGCAGCAGCGCAGGGAGCTGAATACTGAACGGGTCAGCCGCCGGCTCCGCCGTCGCCCCAGGGCTGTCGGCCTGACCCGGCCAGCGCTCCGACAGAAATATCCTTGCCTCGGCGAGCCGCCGCAGAATCAGCGCCAACTGTTCCGTACAGTCTGGCGCGCTCAGATCGACCACGAGCAGTACGCCGTCTGTCGCCCGCAATATGTCAGTGAGCCCCGGTTGCATGAATTCGACGGATACAGGTGGCAGATCCACCAGCTGAAAAGCAATGTCGTCGAACGGCAACATGCCGGGGACCGGAAACTGCGTAGGGTGGGGGTAGGGCCCGACCTCGCTGGCCGATCCTGTCAGCCTTGCGTGCAGGCTGGATTTTCCCGCGCCGGGCGGGCCGATCAGACAGAGCTGGGCCGCCCCTTCGGGATGCACCGCATGTGCCGGCGCTCTGTGAGCGGCCTTCCCGTGGCCCGCGGATGCCTGGGTGAGTTCCCTGATCCGCGACTTGATATCGGCCTGCAGACGCTCCGTCCCCTTGTGCTTCGGCATGACACGGAGCATCTCCTTCAGGCATTCGAGCTGCTCGCGTGGCTGGCGTGCCAGCCGATAGGCTTGTTCGGCCTGCTTGTACTCTGGAGTGAGGTTTGCTGGCATGGGCTGTCGCCAGAGTTTCAGCGTCCGGAATCCGAAAGAGCGATCCAATCGGCAAAGGGCAGTTTCATTCTAGTCTGTCATCCGCGCTGCTAATGGCGGGCAGGACAGGCAGTGGCGCCGCCGTAGCCGGTCTCCAGCCCGACCTTTTGCTCAGCACGCAAGGCAGCCCCGCCCCTGCATGGTGTTGACCCCGCACAGCAGGCCCAGCCCGACGACGAAGTAGCTGCCGGTGACCCGCAGCGCCTGCGGCCGCGCATCGTTCCAGTCGCAGGACACTGCATCGCAATCCCACGGTCTACCGCGCATCGGTTGCGGCACCTACCATTGGCCCATGGATCATTGCCTGCCACTATTGGTCGGCATACTCGGAGAACAGACATGAAGCGCATTCTGGGCGTCTACAGCGCACCGCGTCAGCACTGGGTCGGAGATGGCTTTCCGGTGCGCTCGATGTTTTCGTACATGAGCCACGGCAAGCAGCTGAGCCCGTTCCTGCTGCTGGACTACGCCGGGCCGGCCCACTTTACGCCGACGCAGCGCCCGCGCGGGGTTGGCCAGCATCCGCACCGCGGTTTCGAGACCGTGACCATCGTCTACAAGGGCGAGGTCGCGCATCGCGACTCGACCGGGCAGGGCGGCGTGATCGGCCCCGGCGACGTGCAGTGGATGACTGCGGGCGCCGGCATCCTGCATGAGGAATTCCACTCGCCGGACTTTACGCAAAGCGGCGGCGCGCTGGAAATGGTGCAGCTGTGGGTCAACCTGCCGGCCCGCGACAAGATGACCACGCCCGGCTACCAGGCAATCGTCGACCGCGATATCCCGGCGGTGCCGATGCCCGATGGCGCGGGCACGGTGCGAGTGATCGCCGGCGAGTACGCGGGCAAGGCCGGTCCGGCGCGCACCTTCACGCCGATGCATGTGTGGGATATGCGCCTGAACCAGGGGGCTGGCACGCGGCTGGCGCTGCCGCAGGGCTGGCATACCGCGCTGGTGGTGCTGCGCGGCAAGATCACGGTCAACGCGGAGGCGACGGTGCGGGATGCCGAGATGGTGGTGCTGGACGGTGCCGGCGAGGATGTGAACATCGAAGCCAGCACCGACGCGGTGGTGCTGCTGCTCAGCGGCGAGCCGATCGACGAGCCGATCGTCGGCCATGGCCCGTTCGTGATGAACACTGAAGAGCAGATCGCCGATGCCTTCCGCGACTTCAGCAGCGGTCGCTTCGGCAGCATCGCGGCGGGCGGCCGGTAGGCGAAGGGGGCTCGCCAACGCGAGCCCCCGCTTCGGTGCGGCCGGACTTACTGCACGTTGCCGGCGACCGCGATCACCTGGCCGGTGATGTAGTTGGAATCCGGCGAGCAGCTCGAGCACGCGCTGCTGGCGCGCGCCAAGGCCGACATGGTGGCCGCGGCGCTGGCCAACGGCATCGTGCCGGCGCACAACGCCTGCCTGAACCTGAAGGATGCCGAGGTGATCGGCGGCGATGCCACGCGCGCGCGCAATCAGTTCGGCTTCCTGCGCATGTGGAGCATCTATCCGGCGCAGATCCTGCCCATCGTCAATGCCATGCGTCCCGATTTCACCGAGGTGGAGGACGCGGCCGGCATCCTGTGCGCGGCGCAGGATGCGGACTGCGGCCCGATCCAGTACCAGGGCGAGCTGCATGACCGCGCCACCTATCGCTATTTCTGGGGCGTGCTGGAGAAGGCCAAGGTCACCGGCATGACGGTGCCGGCCGAAGCCGACAAGCGCTTCTTCGCGGCCTGAGCCGCGTGCTCCCGGGGCGCGGCGCCGCTTGCCTTACAATGCGCGGACCCATTTTCATGGAGCGGCCCCGGGGCCAGTTCATCGCCATGCGCAAGCACCGGTGGCTCCTGGCGGGGTTGGGCGCTGAGCCGGGTTCGGCCGGCCTGCGGCTGGTCCGCCATTACAAGGACGCGCAGGGCAGGATCCTGGAGATCACCGACACGATCTATCCGGCGGACCGGGTCACCGTGGCGTTCCAGCTCAAGCGCAGCCGGGTTCAGGTCTAGGCCGCGGTTGTCTCCGTTATCTCTGGTCTGTGCATGAGGTGCCGCGAGTACTGCCGATCATAAGCAGGGGCTTGCGTTCGAAATTACCAGTTGGGGGATTCGCAGGTGAGGTGCCCATCGCCAGAGGCTCTGCCTGATTCATCTTCCTTCGCGGCGCTCCTGAAGCGCCTGTCCGTGTGAGGCAGTGCATACCGGATGCTTGGGGCGACCGCTACAATCCACGATGGGACATTTATGAACATGGCAAGAAGGATCGATGACTTACATCGTTGAAGCGGTGGACGAAGCGCTGGGTTTGCTGATGCTGGTGGCCGAGCATCCGTCGCTGGGCGTGACCGAGCTGGCCAGGCGAGCCGGGCTGACCAAGGCGCGCGCCTTCCGCCTGCTAACCACGCTGGAGCACCGCGGCCTGATCGCGCGCGAGTCGCCGGCGGCGGTCTACAAGCTCAGCTACAACGCGCTGCTGGTGGGCAATGCCGCGCGCGAGCAGTTCGACCTGGTCAAGCTGGTGGCGCCGCGGCTGGCGGCGATCGGCGCGGCCTGCGGCGAGAACGTGATCGTGCGCGTGCGCGACGGGCTGGAGTCGGTGTGCGTGGCGCGGCATGAGTCGACGCAATCGGTGCGCGTGCATACCGAGATCGGCAACCGGCGGCCGCTGCATGTGGGGGCCTCTGGCAAGCTGCTGCTTGCCTTCGCTGCGCCCGAGGTGCTGGACGCCGTGCTGGACCACCAGCTTGAACGCTTCACCGCCAAGACCATCATCGAACCCCAAGCCCTGCGCGACGAGCTCGCGGCGATCCGCGCCGCCGGCTATGCCGTATCGCTCGGCGAGCGCGATGCCGATGCCGTTTCTGCCGCCGCGCCGCTGCGCGACCACAGCGGGGTGGCAGTGGCGTCGCTGAGCATCGCCAGCCCGGCCAGCCGGACCACGCAAGAGGCGCTGGACCGGCATGTGGCGATGGTGGTGGCGGAGGCCGCCGCGCTGTCCCGGGTGCTTGGCTACACGGGCGGCTGAGTACAACCAGGCGCGGCTGGCCCGCGCGAGTCTTCCAGATTCCATGGCGGCGCTTCGGCGCCGCTTTTTGTTGGATCTTCGGGGATATGCGGCGGGTGGGCTTTGGGGGGTGTTTGGCCTGTTGTCGTCATGCGGTCGGTTGTCGTTCTTGGCGGGCGTGGGCTGTTTCGCCGGCGCAGCCGGCGAGTCACTTCTTGTCCGAGCGACAAGAAGTAACCAAGAAACGCGTCGCCTATGCGGCTGGCAATCCATT
>NZ_KB903198.1:0-16788 GCF_000379565.1 Cupriavidus sp. UYPR2.512
GAACCACCAACGCCGAGCAATTTATAGCCAGCCGCTCAGGCGACGCGTTCTTTGGTTACTTTCTGTCGCTTGGACAGAAAGTGACTCGCCGGCTACGCCGGCGAAACAGCCCACGCTAGTCAAGCACGATAACCAACCGCAGCGCCGAAGCCATACAAGCCCCCCACCGCGGACCCTGCAAGATCACCCCTTCACCGCTTCCGGCAACAACGCCTGCGGCAAGTTCTGATAACAAACCGGCCGCAGGAAGCGGTCAATCGCCGTCGCCCCAACCGAAGTCGAACGCACATCCGAAGTCGCCGGAAACGGCCCGCCATGCACCATCGCGTAGGCAACTTCAACCCCGGTCGGATAGCCATTGCACAACACCCGCCCGGCCTTGCGTTCCAGCACCGGCAGCAGGCGCTGCGCGGCCGCATGGTCGGCATCGTCGAGCTGCATCGTCGCGGTCAGCTGGCCTTCAAGCTGCCGCGCTACCGTCAGCATCTCTTCGAGATCGCGGCACACCACCAGCACCGTCGACGGGCCGAACACCTCGGCCTGCATCCGATGATCCGCCATGAACTGCGCCGCGGTGGTTTCGAACATCGCCGGCCGCGCCTGGTTGGCCCCGTTGCCGTCGACGCCGTCGCCGATGCGCTGCAGCCCGTCGAGCGACGACAGTTGCGCCACGCCTTGCTCATAGGCGGCATGGATGCCGGGCGTCAGCATGGTCGCTGCCGGCTTGCCTTGCAGTGCACCGAGCGCCGCGGCGCGGAACTTGTCCAGAGCGGGACCTTCGATGCCGATCACCAGTCCGGGGTTGGTGCAGAACTGGCCGACGCCGAGCACCAGCGAATCCACCAGCTGGCGGCCGATTTCCTCCCCGCGCGCGTCGAGCGCGGCGGGCAGCAGGAACACCGGGTTGATGCTGCTCATCTCGGCGTACACGGGGATCGGCTGCGGGCGCGCGTTGGCGGCGCGCATCAGCGCCATGCCGCCCGCGCGCGAGCCGGTGAAGCCGACCGCCTGGATCGCGGGATGCGACACCAGCGCCGTGCCGATGACATTGCCCGCGCCCACCAGCAGCGAGAACACACCCTCGGGCAGGCCGGCGTCCTGCACGGCCTTCTGGATCACGCGCCCGACCAGCTCCGAAGTGCCCAGGTGCGCCGAGTGCGCCTTGACCACGACCGGGCAGCCGGCGGCCAGCGCCGCGGCGGTGTCGCCGCCGGCCACGGAGAAGGCGAGCGGGAAGTTGCTGGCGCCGAACACCGCCACCGGGCCGATGGCGATGCGCTGCATGCGCAGGTCCGGGCGCGGCGGGTTGCGCTCGGGCAGCGCGGGGTCGAAGGTGGCTTGCTGCCAGCGGCCCTCGCGCAGCACGCTGGCGAACAGGCGCAGCTGGCCGGCGGTGCGGCCGCGCTCGCCCTGCAGGCGCGCGACGGGCAGCGCGCTTTCCAGATGGGCGCGCTCGATGAGCGTGTCGCCCAGCGCCTCTATGCCGCTGGCGATGGCCTCCAGGAATGCCGCGCGCTGTTCCGGCGTGGTGTTGCGGTAGGTGTCAAAGGCGGCCTCGGCCAGCGCGCAGGCGCGCTCGACCTCGGCCTGGCCGCCGCCGTGGAAGTCGGGCCCCAGGGCCTGGCCGGTTGCGGGGTTGATGGCCTGCAGCAGGGTTTCGGAGCCGCGCACGGCTTGCGCGCCGATCAGCATGTCGCCGGTGATTTGCATGGAAGGATTCCTTGTCAGCGTTGGGAACGGGAAAGCCGGCCGGAGGGCATGCGCCCCGCGGCCGGCCTGTCGAAATGCAATGCGAGGACGGCTGGATTTCCGCCTGCGTGCCGGTTACTGCGGGCCGAGCGTGTTGATCAGCGCGCCCAGCATCTCCATTTCCTCGCCGGTCAGGTCGGTCAGCGGGGCGCGCACCGGACCGCCGTCGCGGCCGACCAGGCGGGCGCCGGCCTTGACGATGCTGACCGCATAGCCGGCCTTGCGGTTGCGGATGGCCAGGTAGGGCAGGAAGAAGTCGTCGATCAGGCGGCCCACGGTGGCGTGGTCGTCCGCGGCGATGGCGCGGTAGAAGTCCATCGCGGTCTTGGGGATGAAGTTGAACACTGCCGACGAATACACCGGCACGCCCAGCGCCTTGTAGGCCGCGGCATAGACCTCAGCCGTGGGCAGGCCGCCCAGGTAAGAGAAGCGGTCGCCCAGCGTGCGGCGGATGCTGACCATGGCCTCGATGTCGCCCACGCCGTCCTTGAAGCCGACCAGGTTGGGGCAGCGCTCCGCGAGGCGTGCCAGCTGCGTCGCATCCAGCTTCGAGTTGGCGCGGTTGTAGACGATCACGCCGATGTCCACCGACTTGCAGACCTCTTCGACATGCGCGGCAATGCCGTCCTGGCTGGCTTCGGTCAGATAGTGCGGCAGCAGCAGCACGCCGGCCGCGCCCAGGCGCTGGGCTTCCTGCGCGTAGGCGATGGCGGTGCGGGTCGGGCCGCCGGCGCCGGCCAGGATCGGCACCTTGCCGGCGCAGGTGCGCACGGCGGTGTCGACCACGGCCGAGTAGTCCTGCGGCGTCAGCGAGAAGAACTCGCCGGTGCCGCCCGCCGCGAACAGCGCGGTGGCGCCGTAGGGGGCCAGCCACTCCAGCCGCGCCGCGTAGGACTGCGGTGCGAAGTCGCCCTGTGCGTCGAAGTCGGTGATGGGGAAGGACAGCAGGCCTTCAGAGACGATTTGCTTGAGTTCGTTGGGTGCGAGCATTGCGGCAATCCTGAGCGGGCCAGCGGCCCGGGTGGCAGTGGCGGCTGACTGCGGCGGCGCAGGTCATCCGAGTTATCAGTCATCGTACGACAAGGTTTTGGCAAACGCAATAGGGCAGGCGATCATTCGGGGTTAACCGGGGTGCGGCCGGCGTTTCCGCCGGAAAGTCCTGCGGGCACTCAAAAAACGACAGAAACGCGCAGCCAGAGGCACTTCTTGCCTGGGATGGCGGCGCTCGTACTGTGGTGAGGTCCGGCAAGGCTGGAATTGGGATGTTGTAGGACAACGTAGGTCAGGTCGGCTCCCTGCCGGCGCGCCGTCCACTCAGGAAATTTGAAACACCCATGCAAAGCTGCCGGTGCACGGGCCCCCGGCGACTGGCACACTGACATCCTGGACTGACGGGGAGAACATGGTGGGAGAGTTACAGGCCTTGCTGGAAAACCACGGGCTGATGCTGGTGTTCCTGAACGTGCTGGTCGAGCAGGCCGGGCTGCCGGTGCCGGCGTACCCGATGCTGTTCGTCGCCGGCGCGCTGGGCGTGCAGGAAACCGGCCCGTCGATCGGCGCGGTGCTGGCGGCGGTGATCTTCGCCTGCCTGATTGCCGATACCGGCTGGTACTTCGCCGGACGCCGGCTGGGGCAGCCGATGCTGCGCACGATCTGCCGGGTATCGATTTCGCAGGACTCGTGCATCCGCCAGACCCAGTCGCTCTATCTGCGCATAGGGCCGCGCTCGCTGGTGATTGCCAAGCTGCTGCCCGGTGCCGGGGCCTTGTCCACCGCAATGGCGGGCATGACGGGCACGCCGTTGCCGGTGTTCCTGTTTTATGACGCCATCGGCGCGCTGGTCTGGGCTGGCAGCGCCTTGCTGATCGGCGTGGTGTTCAGTGATTTTATCGATGCCATCCTGGAGGGGTTCAGCGCCTACGGGCATATGGCCGTGGTGGGGCTGGTGGTGGCGTTCGCGCTGTTCCTGGCGTGGCGCTGGTGGCGCCGCTTCCGGCTGCTGCGCCGCACGCGGCGCGTGCCGCGCATGAGCGTGGATGAACTGGAAGCGCGCAGGCTCGCCGGCAGCCTGCCGGTGGTGATCGACGTGCGCGCCCACGGCGACACGCCGATGGAACGCATCCCCGGCTCGGTGGTGCTCGACATGCAGGGCGCGCTGGACAGCCTGGACGCGCTGGGCGTGCCGCACGCCGGGGCCGACATCGTGGTCTATTGCGCCTGCCCCAATGAACTGTCCGCCGCGCTGCTGGCCGAGCGCCTGCGCGTGGCTGGCTACCCGAAGACCTGGGCGCTGGCCGGCGGCTTCGACGAATGGAAACGGCGCCACGGCGGCACCGCCCCGACCGAGGCGGCCAACCAGCCAGGGCCGGCCGAAGCCGCCTGAACCTGCCAGGCCGTCGGCGCTGCGCTCAGCGCTTGCCCGCGGTCTGGAATACCGACAGGTCCGGGTAGACCGCGCGGATCTTCTCCCACTCCGCGGCATTGAAGAACTAGCACTTGCCGGCGCCGAAGCGCTTGGACACCTCCACGCAGAAGCGCACGGCTTCAGCGATGTCGATCTCATGGTTGGCCGAGGTCGCGCTGCCCGACACCACCGACTGCGCCGTCACCGCCACGCCGACCACCGGCGCCTGGGTGGCCACGTGCGGCTGCATGATGCTGTTGAAGTGGTACAGGCCGTTGTGGTACGGCGTGATGTCCTGCTGCGAGATCGGGAAGGTCACCGCCGGGCAGCCGGTGGTGGACTCCATGGTCGCCACCAGGTCTGGCGCCACGCGCAGGATGTAACCCTGCATCGCCGTCGGCGAAATCGCAAAGCCGCGGTGCTTGATGATGCTGTTGCCCTTGGAGGCATCGATCGACAGAATCGCGTCCATCTCCGGCAGCACCTGGTAGTCGTTCATGGTGTCGGAGGAGACCGGCATGCCCATGAACGGCACCGGGTCGTGCGGCTGCATCGAGACATTGGTCGACAGGTGCGTGGTCACGATCACGTCGCCGGCCAGGTGGTCGCCGCGCGCCTTCATCTGCGCCAGCTTGAGCGCCACCGCCAGGCAGCCGATCGGGCCGTCGGCGTCAGACACCAGTCCCACCAGTTCCGGGCGCGCGCCAATCGCGCCGTTGCGGCCGATCACGCCCAGCGTCGGCGCACTGCCGCCGCCGCGCTTGCCCGTGGTGCCGGGGATCACGATGGTGATGAAGTCGGTGGTGTTGGCCGTGTTCTCGGGCGGGGCGTTGTGGATCGTGGTCACTGCCACGCTCACGCCGGCTCCGGCATAGGGCGCGAACAGTTCGCTGACGACCGCACCGTTGGCGTGCGGGCTGTCCAGGGCTTCATGAATGACCAGCGTCTGCTGCAGGGCCATGGCTTTCTCCAAAGGATGTGCCAAACCGCGCGCGGCGCGGGCAGGGCGTCTACAAAAAAGATCAGAACTGGTGGCGCAGGCCGGCCATCACGGTGGTCTGGCTGTCGCGCCCGTCCAGCGGCTTGCCGCTGCCGCCGGTCCAGCTGGTGGTGTTGTTGCCGAACAGGCCTGACCAGCCACCGTGCACACGGTCGTAGGCCAGCGCCAGGTAGGTGTCGGTGCGCTTGCTGAAGGCGTAATCGGCGACCGCGTAAGCAGTGGTGCGGTTGCCGCTGAAGCCGTCGGCACGCGTGCGGTTGTGCATCACGCTGCCGGTCAGCGTGACGTTGCCGGTGACCGCGTAGCTCGCGCCCAGCGTGAAGAAGTCGTCGTGGCGGCTGGCGCCGAAGACCGAGCTGATGGCGGCGCGGTTGGTCGGCGTGGCCGCGGTCGACATGCTGGTGATGGTGGCCGTATCGGTGCCGCCCTTGGACGAGTCGAAGCCCGCGTCGCGGTCGCTGTGGATGTAGTTGGCGAACAGGCTGGCGCGGCCCACCGCGGCCTTCAGGCCGGCCAGGTAGATGCGCGCGGCGCGGCTCTGGCTGTCGCGGGTCTGCTGGAAGTCGCCCACCGCGGTGATGGGGCCGGCGGCGTACCGCACGCCGAACGACATCGACGAGGTCGCGCGGGTGTTGCCCGCGGTTTCGCCCAGCGCGTATTCGGCAATCATCGATACCGGGCCGAAGCTGCCGGTGTAGCTGACGGCGTTGTCGTAGCGCTGACCGGTCAGGTAGACCATCCATGCGTTAGACGGCGCCGCGCCCACGCCGAGCGGGTCGACGTAGTACAGCATGGTGTTGGCCGTGGTGTACTGCCGGCCCAGCGCCAGCTCGCCCCACTGGTTGCCGATCTTCACGTAGGCCTGGCGCCCGAACAGCTGGCCCTGCTGGTCCAGCTTGCCCGTGTCTGCGAGCAGGCCGTTCTCCAGCACGAAGCCGGCCTTCAGGCCGCCGCCCAGGTCTTCAATGCCCTTCAGGCCGAAGCGGCTGCCCGACAGGAAGCCTTCGCCGCCCTGCTGCAGCCCGATCTGGGCATCGCCCGCAGGGTTCGAATGGGTCTGGTACGTCAGCGCGGTATCGATCACGCCGTACAGCGTCACCCCGGACTGCGCCATCGCGGCGGCCGGCAGGCCCAGCAGCAATGTCAGTGCCAGGCGGACGGCGTGGCGAATGGGTTGGTTCATCTTGTTTTCTCCTCCAGAGGGCAAAAGGGGGCCCGCGCGGGCGGCACGGCGCGGCCCGCGGGGCGGTTTTCTGTTTGTTGTGTCCGGGGCCGGCCCGGGTCAGTGCGTCAGCGGCGGATCAGCTCAGACGGTGAAGCCCGGCCAGTCCTGCATCCCGGCCGGACCGGTGATCTGCGACAGCGGGAAGGTCTCACCCTCGCGGATGGTCTCGACCTGGCCCTCGGCCGGGAACCACAGCGCATTGCGCTCGCCCAGCACCGTGCCGTGAGTGCCGTCGGAGAACAGCGCCGAGCCCTCCGGCAGCGCGAACACCTGTTCCGGCGCGTTGATGTGCAGGAACTCGGCCAGGCGTTCTTCACGGCTTTCGCCGTTGTGGCCAGCGGGCTTGCCGCTGATGAAGTGCGGGTTGACCTGGAACGGCACCAGCCCCAGCGCGCGCAGCGACGGCGGCTGCACGATGGGCATGTCGTTGGTGGTGCGGATGGTGGGGCAGGCCACGTTGCTGCCGGCGCTCCAGCCCACATACGGCGTGCCTGCGCGCACCCTGGCGCGGATCGCGTCGACGATGCCGGCGTCGTACATGCGATCGAGCAGCGCAAAGGTGTTGCCGCCGCCGACCGCGATGGCCTCGGCCTGTTCCACCGCGCGCAGCGGGTCGGCGCTGTGGTGGATCGATTCCAGCGCGTAGCCCAGCTTCTCGAACACTGGCTTGACCATGCCTTCATAGGTGTCGAAGCTGAAGCTCACGCCGGCGAACGGCACGAACAGCACCTTGCGCGGCTCATGCCTCAGCAGCGTGTGGATCTGCTCGCCGGCGTGCTCGAGGTAGCCGAGGTTGTCCTTGCGCGAGCTGCTCATCAGAAGGATGCGTTGGGTCATGTCTTGGTTTCCGTCAGGAGAGTCTGGTGAAGTCCGATGCGGGATCAGGCGATCGCGGCGCGGATCAGCGCGGCCACGCGGTCGATCTCTTCATGCGTGTTGAAGTAGTGCAGCGAGACGCGCGCCATGGTAGACACGCCGTAGCGCGCCAGGATGGCGTCGGCCATGAAGTTGCCGGCCTCGATGATGCATTGCTGCGCTTCCAGCGCAGCCACGATGCGCGCCGGGTCCACGCCGCGCACATTGAACGGCACGATGCCGATGCGGTTGGCCACGTCGGCGGGGCCATAGAGCTCGAAGCCGGGGATCGACGCGAACCTGGCCACTGCATACTCGGTCAGGTCGCGCACGCGCGCCTCGATGGCGTCGACGCCGATAGCGGCGGCGTAGTCGATGGCGGTGCCCATGCCGAGGATCGCCGGCACGATCGGGCAGCCAGCCTCGAAGCGCTTGGCGCCAGCGACCAGCGACAGCGCGCCGGTGGCGCGGTCATAGGCGCCGTTCCACCAGCCCACCAGCGCGGGCTCGACCTGCTCGATCAGCGCGCGGCGCACATACAGGAAGCCCGAGCCCTCGGTCGCGCGCAGCGCCTTGCGGCCGCAGCCAGCCAGGAAATCACAACCCAGTTCGGCCACGTCCGAGCGCAGCATGCCCACGCTTTGCGCCGCGTTGACCAGCGACAGCACGCCATGGCGGCGTGCCACCGCGCAGATCTGCGCGGCAGGCTGCACCGCACCCGTTGAATTGGGCAGGTGCGAGAAGGTGAGCAGACGCGTGCGCGGGGTGACGGCGGCCTCGAAGGCCTCGGGCGAAAGCAGCCCTTCGGCATTGGCCGCGACCATCTTCACGACGATGCCGTGCGATTGCTCCAGCCGGCGCCAGGGCAGCAGGTTGCTCAGCATCTCGGTGTCGGCCACCAGCACTTCGTCGCCGGCCTTCCAGGCGATGCCGCGCGCGACGAGCGAGATGCTCTCCGTGGCGTTCTTGGTGAAGGCGACTTCGTCGGCGCCGCAGTTGAGCAGCCCGGCCAGCTTGCCGCGCACCGCTTCCACGCGCGCATAGGTCCCTTTGCGCAAGGCCGGCAGGTAGATGCCGACATGGCCGGTATCTAGCAGGTAGCTGCGCACGGTATCGAGCACCGCGTCGGGCGGCAACGAGGCCGCGGCGGTGTCGAGATAGATGGTGGAGGCCGTCAGCGGGGTGTCGGCGCGGATGCTCTGGAGATCCATGGAACGTCTCGGGTAAGGACAGGCGGGGCGGCATGCGCCCCGGGGGGAATGCTTATTTCTTCAGCTTGGTGACGGAGCCGAAGAAGCTGAACAGGGCGTCGCCCGCGATCACGGTTGCGTGGACTGCTTGTGTCTCTATGTAAGAGACAACGTCTCTGATACAGAGAAATGCTAGGCTTCGGCCCGGCTCTCAACAATCAGGGTTGACGCGGGGCCGGCTGGCCGCGCCGGGCGAATGCCGGCGGCGGCAACGGCGGAGCGCCGCCGCCTATACTTGGCGCAGACCGACTGCTACCGGGAGGACGCGCATGGCCGCGGAACACCACGGAACCGGCGGAACCGGCGGATCCAGCGATGAGGCCATCCGCATCGCCCAGCGCCGCCGCCAGCTCGGCATTGCGCCGCGGAGCGGCGATGGCCAGCGCAACTGGGCCCTGGCGCTATCCGGCGGCGGCATCCGCAGCGCCACCTTTTGCCTGGGCGTGATGCAGGCGATGGCGGGCACCGCAATGCCCGCCAAGGCGGCAGCGTCGGCCCCCGCGCCGGAAGCCGCGGCGCCGGCGGCCGCCACCGCCGCAGCGCAGACCGTGCCGGGCCTGGCCTCGCTGCTGGCGCAGATGGACTACCTGTCCACCGTCAGCGGCGGCGGCTACCTCGGCGCCTTCTTCGTCAGTCTGTTCGTGCCCGGCCGCCTGCGCCGCGGCGCAGGCCCGGTCCAGGCCGCCACCGACGCCTATCACACGCTGCAGTGCGAGCCGCCGGGGCGCATCCATACCTCGGTGTCCTACGCCGCCGACCCCGGCCGCGGCGCAGTGGCATGGCTGCGCGAGAACGGCCGCTACCTGTCGCCCACCGGTGCCGGCGACAGCCTCTATGCCGCCGCGCTGGTGGTGCGCAACTGGCTGGCCATGCATTTCGTGATCGGCAGCGCGCTGCTGGTGCTGCTGGCTGTGCTGGCGCTCGGGCAACACATTGCGGTGGGGGTTTCCTACGGATTGGGGCGCTATGAGATGGACCTGCTGCACGACGCGCGGCAGGCCTTCAACCAGGGCGAATGCGCGATCTGGTGGAGCACGCTGCTGTGGCTGCCGCTGGCCACCGCGCTGGCTGGTGCGGCGCCGCCCGGGCTGGCCTACTGGCTGATCTACCCGCGCGCCAACGATCCGCAGGCGACGGCCCGCTTCCTGAGCCCCGCGCCGCTGCTCGCCACGCTGCTGGGCCTGATGCTGCTGGCCGCGGCGCGCTGGTCGGAATGGCTCGGTTCGGGGCTGGTCATCGGCAAGCTCTTTGCCGCGCTTGGCGTGCTGACGCTGCTGGGCGTGCTGTGGTGCCTGGCGCTGCTGCAGGGCGAGCCGCGCACCGTGGCCGCCTACCGCGTGCGCGCCACGCGCGCACTGCGTGGCGCGCTGACACTGACCCTGTGGCTGGCGGCGCTGGGCATTGCCGATACCATTGCACGCACCGCTTACCTGTTTGCCCACCAGGCCCACCACCAGTGGGGCGCGGCGCTGCCCGCAACCGTGCTGGGCGTGCTGGTCTGGCTGGTGCACTACGGCTCGCGCTGGCTCGATGCCGGCCGCAAGGGCAGCGCCGACACGCCCTGGCGTGCGCTGTGCGCGCGGCTGCCGGTGTCGCTGCTGGCGGGCGCGGCCGCGGCGGTGCTGGCGCTGCTGCTGTTCGTGCTGTGGTCGTGGCTGGTGCTGTGGGTGCGCTGGGACGGGCGCGAGCCGGTCGACTGGCTGGTGTTCGGCAACGCCTATACCGGCCCGGCGCTGGCCACGCTCACCGTGGTCAGCCTGGTGCTGGCGCTGGTGGCGGGGCGCTTCTCCGGTTTCCTGAACCTGTCGACGCTGCAGCCGTTCTACGCGGCGCGGCTTACGCGCGCGTTCCTGGGCGCGTCCAACGGGGAGCGCTTCGCGGCCCCCGATCCGAGTGCCGACCGCGACGGCAGCCAGCGCGCCCGCTTCAGCGTGGCCGAACCCGTGCCCGGCGACCAGCTCAGCCTGAACGCGTATTACGATCCGCGCGTGCTGGCGCCGCTGCACCTGATCAACGTCACGCTGAACCTGACCGTCGATCCGGCCGCGCAACTGGTGCAGCGCGACCGCAAGGGCAAGCCGCTGTGCCTGGCGCCCGGCCCCTGCGTGGCGCAGGCCGGCGCGGCGGCGGCGCTGCCGCCGGACGCCTACGCGCGCTTCACGATCGACGGATGGGCTTGCTGCCCGGATGTGTCATGGCCGTCATCGGGCAAGCTGGCCGAATCGCGCACCGTGGGCGACTGGATCGCGATCTCGGGCGCGGCGGTGTCCACCGGGCTGGGGCGCGCGACCACGCTGGGCACCTCGCTGCTGCTCGGCCTGGCGAACCTGCGGCTGGGCACATGGTGGCCATCGTATCCGGCCAGCCACGCGCGCGAAGGCGGGCGCCGGGGCCGCGCGCGGCGCCATCCGGAGCGCGCCACGCATCCGTGGCTGGCCGCGGGCATCGCGCTGTTCCGCACGCAGTACTACCTGGGCTGCGAACTGAGCGCGCGCTTTCACGGCACGCGGCGCGGCTGGCAGTATCTGTCCGATGGCGGGCATTTCGACAACACCGGCGTGTACGAGCTGCTGCGCCCGGGCCGTGATGTCTCGCTGATCGTGCTGTGTGATTGCGGGGGCGACCCCGACTACCGCTTCGGCGACCTGGCCAACCTGATCCGGCTGGCGCGCATCGACCATGGGCTGGAGATCGTGGTCGATACCGAGGCTGCCACCACGCACCCGGTGCTGAGCCGTGTCTTCGGCGTGCCGGATGATTTCATGCCGGGCGCGCCGGCGGCCGACAAATGCGCCGTGCTGCTCAACGTCTATCGCACCGGCCCGGAGTGCGGGGCGCCACGCGCGCGCACCTGCCGCATCGTGCTGCTCAAGCCGCGCCTGGTGTCATGGGCGCCGGCCGACGTGCGCCACTACGGCGCGACCCATCCCGCGTTTCCGCAGGAGGCCACCGGCGACCAGTTCTTCGATGAGGCGCAATGGGAGAGCTATCGCGCGCTGGGCCATGCGATCGGCCAGCGCGTGCTGGGCGGGGCCGTGGGCAAGGCCTTGCTGGCGTGAGCGAGGGGCGCGTCAGCGCACGAAGCCGATGACGTCTTCCAGCCGGCCGCTGGCATCGCGCAGCGCCTCCAGCAGGCGCGGCACCGCGGCTTCGTCCAGCCGCTGCTGCGGCCCGGCGATGGCGACCGAGCCCACCACCGCGCTGCGGTCGCGCGACCACAGCGGCAACGCCAGGCCGGCCACGCTGGCGGCGGCTTCCTCGCGCGTGTGGGCCCAGCCGCGCTCGCGTACCTCGGCCAGTTGCTGCTCGATGCGCTCGCGGTCCAGCGTCGTGTGGGGGGCCATGCGCGCCAGGCCCTGGCGGTAGACCTCATCGCGAAAGGCATCGTCCTGGAAGGCCAGCATGGCCTTGGCATGCGCGCCCGCATAGAGCGCAAAGCGCTCGCCCAGCTCGATCGAAAAGCGCAGCTGGTGCTGGCTCTGCACCAGCCCCACGCACAGGCCCTCATGGCCATCGAGCCAGGACAGGAACACGGTCTCGCCGCTTTGCGCGGCGAGCTTTTCCAGCACCGGGCGCACGATTTCGTCGGGCGAGAAGCTCTTGCGCACCACCTGTCCCAGCTCGAACAACCGCAGTCCCAGCGAATACTTGCCGGTGGCCGCGTCCTGCACCAGGAAGCCGTTGGCGGCAAACGTGGCCAGCACGCGGTGCACCACGGCGTAGTGCACGCCGCTGTGCTTGGCCAGCTCACGCACGCCCCAGGTCGGCTGGCGCACGGTGAAGTGGGTCAGCAGGGCCAGCGCACCGTCCAGTGTCTTGAGTGTCATTGCAAGTTCCTTCGCATCGGGCTGCATGGTACGGGCAAGCGCGGCGCGACTCAATCTTTCGTGCCCCCGAATATACCCACGCCGCCCGAAGGGCCGCGATCAGGCCGCCAGCACGATCGCGCCGGGGTCTCTAAGATAGCGAGCCATACGCATTGCCCGCGTGCGGCGCCAGCCGCCCGCCATCCACCACATGAATCACGACTCTATCCCCAACGGCGCAGGCGTCGCCTGGTCCGTGCTGGACCTTGCCCCCATCCCTGAAGGCAGCAACGCCGGCCAGGCCATGCGCAATTCGCTCGACCTGGCCCGTCATGCCGAGCGGCTGGGCTACCACCGCTACTGGCTGGCCGAGCACCACAACATGCCCGGCATTGCCAGCGCCGCCACCGCGGTGCTGATCGGCTACGTCGCCAACGGCACCCAGACCATCCGCGTGGGCTCGGGCGGGGTGATGCTGCCCAACCACTCGCCGCTGGTGATTGCCGAGCAGTTCGGCACGCTCGCCTCGCTCTATCCGGGCCGCATCGACCTGGGCCTGGGCCGCGCGCCCGGCACCGACCAGGCCACCGCGCGCGCCTTGCGCCGCCACCTGTCGGCCGACAGCGCCGATACCTTCCCGCAGGACGTGGAAGAACTGCAGGCTTATTTCGACGACGTGCGCCCCGGCCAGCGCCTGCGCGCGGTGCCCGGCGCCGGGCTCAAGGTGCCGATCTGGTTGTTGGGTTCGAGCCTGTTCAGCGCGCAGCTGGCCGCGGCGATGGGCCTGCCGTTCGCCTTTGCCTCGCACTTTGCGCCGGGCTTCATGCGCCAGGCGGTGGACCTGTACCGGCGCACCTTCCGGCCCTCTGAAGCGCTGGACCGGCCCTATGTGATGCTGGGCCTGAACGTGTTCGCGGCCGAGACCGGCGGCGAGGCGCGCCGCCTGTTCAGCTCGCTGCAGCAGCAGTTCCTGGCGCTGGTGCGCGGCACGCCGGGGCAGCTGCGCGCGCCGGTGGATGATATCGAATCACTGTGGACCGAGAGCGAGGCCGACCATATCCGCCGCTCGCTGGCGTGCTCGGTGGTGGGCGATCCTGACACCGTGCGTGCCGGCATGCAGCGCTTTGTCGATGACCTGCGCCCGGACGAGCTGATGCTGGCCGGGCAGATCCATGACCACCAGGCGCGCCTGCGCTCCTTTGCCATCGCCGCCGATGCGGCGCGCAGCCTGAAGACCCCGTCAGCGCTCTGAGCGTCCGCGATTCTCCGGTATGGCGTGCGCCGCACTTGCGGCGTGCGCCCGCGAGCGCGCCCCCCTGATCCTGTTTGCGCACCGCCGATCCGCTCGGATACATTAGAAGGCCCGAGACACAGAGGCGCGGCTCCCGCAGCACGCGCCCGACAGTCCGCCCGATCCACCACCCCATCCATCATCCGTGGGTCCGACGGCAGCGACGACAGGAGACAGCGATGGACCTGCGGCAACGCGAGCACATCGAGACGGTGGTCCAGGCCACCACATACCTTGCCCCGCCGGCCGTGCTTGCGGACCGGATCGCGCACGACGCCATCATTCAGAACTCATGGCGCCGCTGCGTGCACCAGTACGGCCTGGATCCGTCGCGCATGCAGGAGGCGCGCATCCTGCCGCAGCCGCGCCTGCGCGAGCACCAGGAACGCATCGACGACTTCGCGCGCATCGCGCGCCACGGCCTGCAGAGCCTGTACGGCCAGGTGGCGGGCCTGGGCTATGTGGTGCTGCTGACCGATGCGCAGGGCGTGACCGTCGACTACATCGGCGAGGCCCGCAGCGATGCCGCGCTGCGCCACGCGGGCCTGTACCTGGGCGCCGAGTGGAGCGAGAGCGGCGCCGGCACCTGCGCGGTCGGCACCGCTCTGGCCACGGGCCAGGCGCTGACGGTGCACCAGGCCGACCATTTCGACGCCACCCATATCCCGCTGACCTGCACCGCCGCGCCGCTGTTCGACACGCACGGCAACCTGCACGCCATCCTCGACATCTCCGCGCTGACCTCGCCGCAGGCCAAGGACAGCCAGGGGCTGGCGTTGCAGATGGTGCGCATCTACGCCGCGCATATCGAGAACGCCAACTTCCTGCGCGCGCACCGCCGCGACTGGATCCTGAAGCTGAACGTGGCGCCGGAGTTCGTCGACGTCAATCCCGAATACCTGCTGGCGCTGGACGAGGCGGGCCGCATCGTCGGCCATAACCACCGCGCCAGGCTGATGCTGGAGGGCGAGCTGGGGGGCGCACCGGGTGCCACCGTGTTGGGCCAGCCGTTCGAGACGCTGTTCGACGCGCGCCTGGAAGACCTGGGCCACTATGTCTATTCGCGCCCGAGCGAGCAGCGCCTGGTGGCGCTGACCCGCAGCGGCGGCCTGCTGTACCTGAGCGTGCTGCCGCCCGCGCTGCGCTGGCAGGCGCCGCCCGCCGAAACGCAGGTGGCGATGCCGGATGCCCTGGCGGCGCTGACCGGCGGCGATGCCGCGCTGCAGCAGCAGTTGCAGCGCGCGGCGCGCCTGGTCGATTCGCCCATCAACCTGCTGATCCACGGCGAGACCGGCAGCGGCAAGGAGTTCCTGGCCAAGGCGCTGCATCTTGCCAGCGCGCGCCGCGGCGGCCCGTTCGTAGCGGTGAACTGCGCGGCGATCCCTGAAACACTGATTGAAAGCGAATTGTTCGGGCACCTGCCCAACAGCTTTTCCGGCGCAGGCCCGCGCGGCAAGCGCGGCCTGATCCAGGAGGCCGACGGCGGCACGCTGTTCCTGGACGAGATCGGCGACATGCCGCGCGAGCTGCAGTCGCGGCTGCTGCGCGTGCTGGCCGAGGGCGAAGTGCTGCCTGTCGGCGCCGCGCGGCCGGTGCAGGTGCGGCTGCGGGTCATTTCCGCCACGCATCACAGCCTGGAGCAACTGGTGGCCGACGGGCGCTTCCGCGAGGACCTGTACTACCGCCTCAACGGCGCGCGCTTTACGCTGCCGCCGCTGCGCGCGCGCACCGACCTGGACTGGCTGGTCGGCAAGCTGCTGCAGGAAGGGGGCGGGGGCGCAGCGGGCAGCGAGATCACGCTGTCGCCCGCGGCACGCGAGCGGCTGCACCGCCACCGCTGGCCCGGCAACCTGCGCGAACTGCGCAACGTGCTGGAGTACGCGCGCGCGGTCTGTGCCGACGGCTATATCGATGTGCCGGACCTGCCTGACAGCCTGGCGGGACCCGCACCGTCCGCCGCCCTGCCGCAGCCGGGGGCCGCGCAGTCACCCGCTGGCGCGCAATTCGACCCGCACCAGTTGCCGCCGGAAGGCATGCTGCTGATGCAATACCTGCGCGCTTCCGGCTGGAACCTGAGCGCGGTGGCGCGGCAGATCGGTGTCAGCCGCATGACGCTGTACCGGCGCATGGAGCGCTACGGCATCCAGTCGCCCAACCGGCGCGACGGCGGCCCAGGGCCCGCCGACGCGTAAGCCGGCAGGCAGCACGGCGCACGCGCGCCATCCTTGCGATACGGTTGTCCTTCCCCTGTACACCTGCGCTGTGACACCTGTCACAGCGCAGCGTCGCTTTTGCCCTGCCGCCTCGGGGTAATCCCTCGGATCCGACCCCGCTGATGCCCCGGTTTCCCCTGTTTTCACTGCCTGCGCGCACTGGCACAGCCATTGCAAATACGCCTGGCAAGACAACCACAACAGGAGACAGGCAATGGGGCACGCAGCAGGCGCCCGCGCGCAGATCGCGCCAGTGGTCGGCATCATCGCCAACCCGATTTCCGCGCGCGACATCCGTCGTGTGATTGCCAACGCCAATAGCCTGCAGCTGGCCGACCGCGTCAATATCGTGCTGCGCCTGCTGGCTGCGCTGGCGTCCTGCGGCGTGGAGCGCGTGCTGATGATGCCCGACCGCGAAGGCCTGCGCGTCATGCTGGCGCGGCACCTGGCACGCCGGCAGGGGCCGGACTCGGGCCTGCCCGCGGTCGACTACCTTGACATGCCGGTCACCGCGCGCGTCGACGACACCCTGCGCGCCGCGCGCTGCATGGCCGATGCGGGCGTGGCCGCCATCATCGTGCTGGGCGGCGACGGCACCCACCGCGCGGTGGTGCGCGAGTGCGGCGCGGTGCCGATCGCGGGCCTGTCGACCGGCACCAACAATGCCTATCCCGAAATGCGCGAGCCCACCATCACCGGGCTGGCCACCCAATCCACCCAAGATAAGCCGCCAAATAAAATCGCAATTGGCGCCGAGAACGCTTGACAGGTGACGAGGTTCGAGGGGCCGCCGCCCTGCTTGCGCTGGATGTTTAGCGCAAGCAGGGCGGCGGCCAATAGAGGATCGCTTCTCGATCTTCGCTTGGCTCTCATGCCCCTGTCCGATTTGTTCGCTGCACTTGCCCAATATCTGCACACCAAGGTCTTTCACGATCTTGCCCGTCATCCAGAGCATCCGGCCGCCTTCACCCGGCAGCGCAAGCTCACCCTGCCGA
>NZ_KB903199.1:0-16475 GCF_000379565.1 Cupriavidus sp. UYPR2.512
AAAACGGTGCGCAGTGCGACACCTTGTTTGCGCTGGCCAATCTGGTGATTGCAAAGAAAGCGTTGCTGCAATCAATGGACAATTCCGTCTGCAAGGCGGCATAAGGCGTGAAACCCGGGGCAAAAGCCCCAAAAAATGAAAATTTCCAACTGGCAAGCCGTCAAATCTGCTGTTGGTTGACAAAAAAATCGGCATCACACTGGCAACGCTGCGCGCTGACGCTTTGTTCAGCGATTCCCTATATCCGTTCTTATGTGATTGTTGTCACTGCCGCAAACTGATACCACTTTTGTATTGCCTGAGCATTACCCGCATATCGATAGCACGCGCCAAGGAGGAAAAATCAAGATCTCTCGAAACGCGCAGCCATGCGGTATTCCAGCCCGGCAGCATTCTTATCCCCGATTCCTGCAATTGAGGTCAATTTAACCAAACCTGCCGGAAATAGGAATTCCAATTTTTTAAGGTCTGACATAAGTGACTTTGCTGCGCTGCGATATTTCTGGGGTTATTCCATTTCAATCCCCTCTATGGAGGGGATTGAAAGGCGGGCGCCTGAGGTTCGTGCGCTCCGTGAGCAGTGCAAGCGTGGCACATTCGCGGTGAGTCGGCGTACTCGACGACTTTCCATTTGCTATGCAAATTTTTTCCGGTCATCTTGACCTAATACTTTTTCATTAACTGTTTAGCGCGCCGTACCCCGCTCCAGTGGGGATTGATAGCATTTTAGGCCACTGGATACCGCTGCCCGCAGTGTCTGCAGGAGCCTCCAAAAAACTACTCTCGATGATCGGCAATGCCTTGTCCATCAAGGCTTTGCGAGAGTCCAGAAGTCCCGAGGCGAGAGCGCAACGCGATTAATGCCGTGCGCTCCGACATTATCCTGAGCGCCAGCGGTGGGACGTGCGCCCCTCGTCCATAGAGCTGATTTGCCATTCCAATTCCGCCAGCTAGATTGACCTCATCGTTGGCGCTCGCCAAAGCCATCGAATTTACGTGCCTAAGAGCCGGGGAAGGGGGGCATCCCATGAAACGCATCCATATGAGCTGTTCGGGCCCGAGGCACGTCAACAACAACCAGGCCACCGATTGGGGAGGCCTCGCCATCAACCTCGCCTGCATCAAGTAGGCACGTTGGATGGCGGCGCGCGTCTGGGCAGGGGGGAGGCGCGCGCTTGAGCGGCGGCAGGACACATGGTCCTGCCGCCTTTCTGTTCCGCCATGGAACCTGCCGTGGCGAACGACTACGTGCAGCTCGTTTGGGCTGAGGGCGAAAGAAAGAGGGTGTAGGCGACAGGGATGCGCCTACACCCTAAAGTTGGCAACGGGGTCGCCGTTTGGCATTGTGCTGCATCGCACCATCGGCGGTACCCCTCAAGTGATGGGAAGCACGAGTGCAGCGTAAAGAAGTGCTCGGCCTGCCTGAGGCTTTGGGGAATTCTGACTGGATCTGCCTGAGAGGGCGGTTCAGGCTTGTGGGCGCTGCTCCCTGATCAGCACGACAGCGCCGAAACTCAGCAGGCATGTCGCTGCCATATACCAGGCCGCCGACATCGGGTTGCCGGTCAACTTGATCATGCCCGTCACGATGAACTGCGCGGTGCCGCCAAACAGCGCAGCGTTCAGCGAATGCGAAATCGCGGCGCCGCTGGCGCGAACCCGTGCAGGAAATGCTTCGAGCACAAGCAGGGTGCCAACGGCGGCGCCAAGTGCCACCATTGCGCTGATAAGCCCGACGCCAACGAGGACAGGCAGCGTGCCGTCTGCACGCACAATCATCAGGAAGACCGGAAAGACCAGGAGCACCGTGCATCCCGCAGTGAAGAGGGCCAGCGGCTTGCGGCGAGGCAGTCGGTCGATGAGAAGGCCGGACAGCGGCGGGATGACAGTCAGCAGCAGCGCGGACACCGTCGATGACAGGAATCCGGTGATGGCAGGAACGTGCATCACGCGATGCAGGTAACTTGGCATGTAGTAGACGATGACGTAGACGGGGATCGTTGGCCCCATCCTGATCAGGATCGCCAGGAGCATTGTCCTGCGATGCTCGCGCCACAGTTCGGCGAGCGGCGTGGTGGCATCTCTGCCGTTTGTGTCGACGAGCGGCGCCTCGCGAAGCTGACGGCGAACGTAGATGCCGACGGGCGCGATCAGAAGTCCGATCAGGAACGGAACACGCCAGCCCCAGGAAGCCAGATCCTCCGGCGACATCACCTTCGTGAGAAGCGCGCCCAGGGACGCTCCCAGCAACGCAGCCGCGCCCTGGCTCACGAACTGCCAGCTGACCACGCGGCCACGACTCGAAACCGGTCCAGCTTCCATCACGTATGTCGCGGCAACGCCGATTTCGCCGCCGACGGCAAAACCTTGCAGCGCCCGACCTGTGATGACGATGAGCGGCGCAGCCGCACCGATCATTGCAAACGGCGGGCAGAGGGCGATGGCCGCCGTCCCTATGGTCATCAGGACGATGGTTCTCGTCATTGCCGCGCGGCGTCCGACACGGTCGGCATAGGCACCGATCATCATCGCGCCAAGCGGCCGGATGAGAAAGCCAACGCCAAACGTGCCCACTGCCAACAGCAACGAAGTCAGAGGATCTTCCGCCGGGAAGAACTGGTCTCCGATCATTGCCGCGAAGAATCCGAACACGGTGAAGTCAAACGTTTCCAGTCCACTGACGAGAGACGTTGCGACGACAGTCTTTCGGAGTTCGCTTGTCTGAGTGCCGCCTTCCCCCATCTTCAACCGTCAATGCTCCTATACATGACTTTCCCCACCTAAGCGTGGGGCCCACCAAAGCAGGGTAAGACCCGGTCCCACCCCCATCAATAATCAACCCCGGCAAGCCTGACCCCTTGCCTGACCCGTTAGGGTGTAGGCCTCCCTGTGCCTACACCCTTCTTTTTTTGTGCTTTGGCCAATTGCGGGAAGAAGGGCGTGAGTATAGAGGCGTCCGGAAATCCGGTGGGCAAGATGCGCCGGATCAGACGATCTTGCAGGCCAGGAACATGGCCGAAAGAACAGCAGCAAGCTGGCTGGCCCGGGACGAAATGCGCGGCGGCATGACGGAATTTCCCACGCTAGACGAGGCACGCATTCTTGCTCGATATCGCTTTGCGCACATCCCTCCCTTTTGCGGGTCCACTCTTACGTGGGGATAGATAACTCGCTAAAAACGCCATTTGTGCCTTGAAGATGTAGCCGCTGGAGCCATACACTTCGCCGGTCATTCGCGTAATGACGCAGTGCAAAAAGAGCGCGCCACCGCGCCGAGCAACACGAAGCCAACACCGCCAGGTTCAAATCCGCAGGCAGCGCAAACAAGCGGAAAGGCACCAGCGTGTGCCATGTCGGACAAGCGGAATCCCCGCAACACAGCCCGCTCAGGAGACGGCGGACAATGCGGGCCTTCTTGTAACAAGGGAATAATCGAGACGTGCTAAAGCTTTCAAGCAGGCTGACGTTTGGCAGGGCGGTAATGTGCCTGGGGATCGTTCCGTTGCTGGCTTCCTGTGCACTCGCACCAGGGATGCGCTTCGACCCGCAGCGACCGCTCGATCCGGAGGACCCGGAATCGGTGCCCAAAATCACCCGGATCACGCCGGCGCTGGTGCGCACGCTGAAGGCCTCCACACAGCCAGCGAACGCTGGGGTGGAGGAGCTGTTCGCAGACCCGAGGCCCTATACCGTGGGCGTGGGCGACATTCTCTCGATCGTTGTGTGGGACCACCCGGAACTGGTGTTCCCCACGCAAACGTACTCGATTGGTACTGCGTACGAGATCCCGAACTACAGCGGCGCGGCCAACGTGCCGGGCTACGTCGTAAGTCCCGCGGGCACCATCCAGTTTCCATATGCCGGTGTGCTCAAGGTTCTCGGCCGCACGCCGGACGAAATCCGCGGACAGCTGAGCACCCAGCTCAAGCCTGTCGTCAACATGCCACAGGTCACCGTACGCGTGCTCGCCTTCCGCAGCAAGCGCGTCTACATGGACGGCGAAGTCAAGACGCCCGGCCCCCAGAACGTCGACGACGTACCCATGACCCTGGTCGAAGCGCTCAACCGCGCCGGCGGTGTCAACGTCCTGACGGGCGACAACAGCCGCATCCGCGTTTCGCGCGAGGGAAAGACCTACGTCGTCAACCTGCCTGCGCTCCTGCAGCAAGGCATCGACCCCGCCCAAATCCTGTTGCGCAACGGCGACATCGTGCGCGTGGAACAACGGGAGGACAGCAAGGTATTCGTGACCGGCGAAGTTTTGCGTCCTGTTGCCGTCATGCCGCGCAACGGGCGCCTGACGCTCAGCGAGGCCATCGGCGAAGCTGGCGGCGTCAACCCCAACTCGGCCAACGCCAAAGAACTCTACGTTATCCGCAAGAGCAACGATGGCGAAGCCGAGGTGTTCCACCTCGACGGCAAGTCCCCCGTCTCCTTTGCACTGGCCGAGTCGTTCGAGCTGAAGCCGAGGGACGTTGTCTACGTGGATGCCGCAGGCGTGGTCCGCTGGAGCCGTGTGATCAACCAACTGCTGCCGAGTGGGAATTTCTTCACGTCCACGGCGAACGCGGTCAAATGATCAAGACTGTACTCGTGGTCTGCATCGGCAATATTTGCAGGAGTCCTATGGCGGAAGGGCTCCTCAAGGAGGCATTGCCGGATGCCAACATCATCTCCGCTGGCCTCGGCGCGCTCACGGGCAAGCCGGCCGATGCGCACGCCATCGCAGTCATGCACGAGATTGGCGTGGATATCACCGGCCATCGGGCCCAGCAACTGAGCCGGGCCATGACGACCCGTGCGGACCTCATTCTCGTGATGGACAACGACCAGCGGCAAGACATCCAGCACTTGCACCCGGCAACCACCGGTCGTGTCTTCCGCATCGGTGAGCTTGCCGGGTTCGACGTGCCAGATCCCTATCGCGAGGCTCGTCCCGCCTTCGAAAACGTCCTGCGGTTGATCCAACGCGGCGTGGAAGCCTGGGTGCCGCGCATCCAGGCACTTCGATAACCGATACAGCAATGCAGATGAATCAGACTCCCCCTCCAGTTGTTGTCGCTCCGCCTCCGGAGGACGAGATCGACCTCGTCCGGTACCTTGATGTGCTGCTTGCCAGCCGTTGGCTGATTGCATCCATTGCGGGTGTAGTGCTGGCGTTGGGGGTGGCGTATGCGTTCCTGGCTCGGCCGGTTTATCAGGCAGATATTTTGGTGCAGGTGGAGGACAGTCCCAATAGTGCAAAAAGCCTGTTGGGGGACGTGTCGAGCATCTTTGACGTTAAGGCGGAAGCCACAGCCGAGATCGAAATTCTTCGCTCTCGCATGGTCGTAGGAAAGGCGGTAGACAACCTGCGACTATACATTTCCGCAGGACCGAACTATTTCCCTTTTGTCGGCGCGTGGATTGCCAGCCGCGCCAAGGGCTTGTCCGAGTCAGGACTGCTCGGGTTCGGTGGTTTCGCATGGGCCAAGGAGTCGATCAACGTCGAAAAATTCGACGTACCCGAATCCTTAGAGGGCGAAAGATTCAAACTGATTGCCTTGGGGGAGGGGCGCTACCGTCTGGAGAATTCCAGTCTGGACGCGCCGCTCGAGGGACGCGTGGGTCAGCCGTTGACCGCAGAACAGAGCGTGGGTAGCTTCACGCTGCTGGTGAGCGATATGAAGGCAAAGCCGGGCATTGTCTTCAACCTCGTACGGAACTCGCACCTGCAGACCCTCGAAAAGCTCCAGGATCAACTCAAGATCGCCGAAAAGGGGAAGCAGAGCGGCATCATCGGTGCTTCGCTCGACGGCACCAACCCGAAGCTTACGGCCAGTATCTTGAATGAGATTGGTGAGGAGTACGTCGCACAGAACATCAAGCGCAAAGCCGCTGAGGCTGAGAAGTCGCTGGTCTTCCTGGGTGACCTGTTGCCCCAACTCAAGGGCGAGCTGGAACGTGCCGAGGTGAAGTACAACGAGATGCGCAATAAGCGCAACACGTTCAACCTCAGTGAAGAAGGAAAGGCATTCCTGCAGGAGAGCGTGACTACCGAGACTGGCTTGCTTGAATTGAAGCAGAAGCGTACGGAACTGCTAACCCGTTTTGCGTCCGCCCACCCTGCAGTCCAAGCCCTTGACCGGCAGATCGCTGCGCTGAGCGCGAAGGTGGGCGCCATGTCTGTCCGCATGAAGGCCTTCCCGAATGTGGAGCAGGACACGTTGAGACTGATGCGTGACGTGCAGGTCAACAACGACCTCTATGTTGGTCTGCTGAACAACATGCAGCAACTCAAGCTCGTAAAGGCGGGCAAAGTTGGCAATGTCCGGCTGCTTGACAACGCGCCGGTTCCCGAAGAACCTATCAAGCCGAAAAAGGGCCTAACCATCGCACTGGCGGCGATTCTCGGGGCCCTGATAGGTATTGTGGCCGCCTTTGTACGTAACGCACTGTATGGTGGTATTACCGACTCGCAGGACATTGAACAACATACGGGGCTGAGCGTCTATGCCACCGTACCGTTGTCCACTGTCCAAACTTTCCTCGCGGAAGAAATTCGACAGCGAAAGCGCGGCAAGTTCCTACTCGCGGATCGCAATCCCAACGAGCCTTCTATCGAAAGTCTGCGCAGTCTGCGTACCGCCCTGCAATTCGCCATGCTCGACGCGGACAACAACCGCGTACTGCTGACGGGCCCCACACCGGGCGTCGGGAAATCGTTTATCTCGGCTAACCTTTCGGTGGTTATGGCGACGGGTGGTAAGCGCGTGCTGCTGATCGACGCGGACATGCGCAAGGGCCATCTGAACCAGTATTTCGGCAAGGACAGAAACAACGGTCTTGCGGATATACTGATCGGAAGTGTTAGCTTTGAGCGGGCAGTACATCGCGAAATTTTCGAGAATCTGGACTTTCTAAGCACAGGCAGTCTGCCGCCGAATCCGGCCGAGTTGCTGCTCAATGAGCGCATGGTGAAGCTTCTCGAAGAGGTGGGTAGCCAGTACGACCTTGTTTTGATTGATACACCGCCCGTGTTAGCCGTCTCGGATACCGCGATCCTGGCCGCACGCTGTGGCACCGTGTTCCTCGTTACGCGATTCGAGAAGACCACTATCGGCGAAGTTACCGAATCCGCCAAGCAATTACGCCAGGCCAATGCTGACGTGAATGGCGTGGTGTTCAACGGCTTGGACCCTAACGCGTACCGCTATGGATACGGATCAAAGTACGGTCGCTACCGCTATGCCTATTATGGCTATAGCGCTACTGAAAACGGGCAGAAGATTGAAAAAACGCAATCAAGCTTCTAAATAGCGGTGCCAATACTAACTGGCGAAAGTTTGCGGGTCTCGAGAGAAAAATCGGAAGCTATCGATACCTTATAAACGCTGGTCAGGTTCCGGCGTTTTTGTTAATGCTGTCATGCAAGCGAAAGTAGTTCGGGGGCGAATCTACTGAACGCTCCAGATGACCATCCCCTCTTGAAAGGGAACTGCAATTTTCCCGTGCATGCGAGGAGGGCCCAGTTAGCCGGGGAGGTCGTGCATGAAAGGCAACGACTAACACTAGCCTTCGCGCCTAGTTGCAATTATGAAACTTTGGATACAAAGTTTTGTTCGGTACCCGCGATGCAGATACTGCCGAGTCACAGGGGCTGAAAAGGTCTGCCACAAGACTCCTCTCTGTACTGCTAACGATCAGGCTCCGTGAACTCCGACCATGCAGAGAGTTTCGATGCAGGCTCCTAACCCCTGGCGTTCAAGCAATTATGAGAACAAAATCGATCTCCGCTTCACCACTCTTCGCCTTGATGCTAAAAACGGCGACGGTGAATGTAGCCGTTATGGTCGCCAATGCGCTCGGCATGATCATCTGCGCACGAGTGCTCGGCGCCGAAAGCCGAGGCGTGCTTGCAGCTTGGATGATATGGCCGCCAATATTGGCGGCAATCCTTGTTGTAGGGATGAATTCTTCATTCATATTCCACGCAAAGAACGACGCATCATCCTATAAAAAATATGTAAGTGCTCTACTGGTTGCTGCCGGGATTTTGTCCATCGTAGGAGCGTTAATAATGTGGTTCGCGACTCCCTATTTATATGAGTCGCAGCCGGAGAAAACGCCTGGACTTCAGGTGTGGATGGCCGCATTCGCATTTGCCATGACCCTCTTCACGCTCCTGTCCGGCATTTCTCAAACAACGCAAAATTTAACCCTCTATAACGCGACACGACTATTGCCGCCATTCTTGTATTTAGCGCTCGCGCTCGCTATGAGTACAGTTTCAAAACTGAATACACTGAATTTCTTGGCTATGTATATAACTGGATACCTTGTTGCGGCCTTCGCCTTAGCATATTCCGCAATATGCGATATCAGAAAAGATTTTCGCTTTGAGTTACCGGCTCTAAAAAAGCTGGCCACACATGGATCAAAGTTCTGGTGCATCGATTTTATGGCGGTGCTCAGTGCGCAGTTGGACAAAATGTTCCTTGTCGCATTCTTGGCACCCAACGTTGTGGGCGTGTACGCGGTCGCTTACGGATTCTCAAGGATCCTGACCCAAATACAACTTGCTATCGCGACGGTTATTTTCCCTCATGCGGCTGGAAAAGAAATTAGCGTTGTTAGTTTGCAAGTGTCTCTCGCGTTCAGAATATCTACGGTCGGATCTGTGGTTTTGGCTTTCATTGCTATCGCTCTCGGGAAATTCGCCATCATCATTCTATACGGCAGCCAATACGCAGACGCATATCCAATTTTCGCTGTTTTGGTGGTTGAAAGTATCGTGTCTGGTGGCGGATGGATTCTCTCCCAAGCATTTAATGCTATTGGGAGGACGGAAATCATTGTGCTTCGCCAGATCGTTGGTGCGATTATCACATGTGTTCTTATGTATTTCTTGACACCTGAGCTAGGTGCGATCGGAGTCGCAATTTCATTGTTAATAGGTGCCTTGTTAAGGTTCATCGTTACGGTCGGCGCCTTCTCAACTCTTCTCGGGATTAAGACTCCGCGCTTGCTGTTGAATGGTCAGGATTTGAAGTACTTACTTTCTAGGCTTGGAAAATGAGCAATTATCCTCTTGATACGCATAGAGAAGCGATGCTTGGATTCAAGCAAAAGCTTTACGAAATTGTAGGCGTCATTGGAAGTTATGAATCCATTGCATACCTGGATTATCCGATTCACCTGAATACCGGCGATCTTCTAATTATGAGGGGGACGGAAGCATTCTTCTCTCATTTTGGGATAAAGCCCAAAATCAGAAAATCTGTAGCAGCCCAATCGCGGACGGATGGGACGGTTGAGGGAATTATCGAGGGTTCGACTACGATCGTATTCCACGGGGGCGGAAATTTGGGTGATCTATACCCGCTACACGACAATTTCAGAAAGCTTGTTATTAAGCGATATCCAAATAATAAAATCGTTATCCTTCCGCAAACGATACATTTTTCCTCCAAGAAGAATCTAGAGTCGGCCTCGGAGATCTACCGATCACATTCGAATTTACATCTCTGTGTAAGAGATCGAGTTAGCTTTGAGCTCGCAAGTAATTATTTGAGTGAGAATGTTTATCTCATGCCAGACATGGCGCATTTCCTCTGGCCCTTAGCCGTGCCGAGAGTTCATGAGGGCTCGTCAAAAACACTATTTCTGATGAGGGGGGACAAGGAGTCGGCCGAGGTCCCGATTGAATTTCGCGCAGAAGAGTGCAGCTTCCGAGATTGGGATGGTTTGCGATCTGACGGTGATGTCTTCATTGAAACACTCTGTAAAAAACTGTGCGCCATTGAGCGGACCTCCAACGTAGCCCTGTTGCCTGTTACTAGGATTTGGTATTCCTTTGTAGAGAATTTCATCACTCGTCAGGCAAAGGAATTCCTACAGCACCAGCGAGTTGTTACCTCCCGATTGCATGGTCATATATTCGCAACCCTACTTGATATGCCAAGTACCGTAATTGACAACAGTTACGGGAAGAATAGGGCATATTATGAGGCATGGACATCTGCTTGCGGTATTGCCGAATTGCGCTAGATCCAAGTTTTCCAAGAAATGTAGATCGAATTATGCGAGTCCATGTGCATTTGGCCAGAGGATTTTCGTTGGATAGCTGGGAAAAGGGTTTCTCAGAGGGTAGGTACCCCGACGCCAGTCCTTATGGCTACCATCATTTGTGTACTTCACATAAGCTTAGTTGGTCGATTGATCGTCCCGAAACGACAGTCGGTCGCCTGTCTCGGCTTATCCTAAAGAAGTTGCTTGGCTTTGATATTGTGCATGCGTTTCGCAACCGGCGCCTGTGGGCATCGGCCGATGTAATCCTGACGCATACTGAATACGAGAGTCTCGCAGTGAGCGCCTTGCAGGGACTGTCAAATTCGCTCCGGGGAAACTCGAACCGCCGGGCTAAACTGATTGCTCAGTCCGTTTGGCTCGTGGATCGGTGGTCAACGTATGGCCCGTTGCGGCGACTCGCCTACCGGGTCCTCTTGCGACGGAGCGACTTCAATATCACTCTCTCCCCGGTTAACGCGGATTTTCTGAGCAGGCTCCTTGGCGGTAAAACGGCGCAGTTTGTCCCGTTCGGGATATCGCTAAACTCATTTCCGCTCCAGGCGCCACGGTTCTCGCCAGGGCCTGTTATTCGATTATTGGCTTTGGGAAATGACGTACATCGCGATTGGACCACGCTGATTGAAGCGGTTAAGGACCAAAGGGATTTCGATCTCAAAATCGTTTCGCGGACAATTACATCTGCGTCGCTAGGAAACGCCACAAATATTTCCGTCGAGGAAGCTCACAATGTAGAACGAATTCGGCAGCTTTATGGTGAGGCTGACGTGGTCGTCGTTCCATTGTTGTCGAATCAACATGCATCCGGAATCACAGTGGTTTTAGAGGCGGTAGCTCTGGGTAAGCCTGTGGTCTGCGCAAGAGTCGGCGGTATAGACGCGTACTTTGCGGAAAACGAAATCCAGTACTATGAATGCGGCAACGCGAGGTCACTTCGCAATGCTTTGAGGGAACTTTGCGGAAAAAGAAACGCTCGAGACCAGGCTGAAAGAGCTCAGAGGCGATTTCGGATAGAGAACTACTCCAGCGAAGGCTATGCAAGACGTACCCTGATGTGTTTGGAAGAGAACACCTAAATGGTAGCGAAATTGATCACGCGAAATATGGCGTTGGCATTGTATATTTCAATAGCCATAGCAAGCGATCTGCTTGGTTTCTATTACGTAGGAACAGTGATGATCGTTCCCCTGCTGTTTGCCGTGATCATCACAAATAGGGGAGTTTCAAAAGGGTTGATAGTTGCGATTGCACCTCTTATTGCTATCCTCGTTATTGGTTTATTCAGAGTTGAGCCAAACGAGGCGGTAACATTTTGGAAGGATCTGTGGGCGTTTCTAAGAATACCCGCCGCAGTTGTAGTGGGCTATGCGCTGTTTTCGCGCATATCCGGGGGAGCAACTGAGCTTCGAACTATAATAATTCTTCCTTCGTTGGTTTATTCTTATGTTCAACTTTCCAAGTTCATCGTCGATCCATCTCTGATAACCCAAACCGCTGCAAGTATTCGCTCAGTCGCTGGAAACGGAGATGTTTATCTGGCCCTTGGCCTAATAATGAGTTTGGTCCCAGTTGGGGTAGTTCGCCGTGGTGGAATTCGGCGATTATCTCGAGGGCTCGCCGCAGCCGTCCTGTTTTTAGCGATGATGCTATCGTTCTCACGCGCCATCGTACTTTTCTCTATTGCCGTTGCAGTGTTTGCTTTCTGGCGGAAGAGATATTGGAAATATCTGATTTTCGTTAGCCCGCTGGTCATCGCTGGATTATTTTTCTTGACTTCGTCGTTAGGCGAAAGTAACTCAAGCTTCACCGAAGGCTCGTTTGTCGAGAAACTAGCCCGCGCAAGCACAGAAATAGCAATTTCAGACTACGATGATCAGCAGAATATCAATCTAAACTGGCGCGGCTACGAGAGCTACATGGCCTTGAAACATTTCCTCGATGGTAACTTCGCGAACTATGCATTTGGCTACGGTTTTGGAGAGTTGGTCGACGTAGGAATCTATATGAAGTTGGGTGGTGAGGATCTCCGCTACGTTCCATACTTCCATAACGGTTATTTGTATCTTCTCATTAAGACCGGGATCGTGGGCCTCTTGCTATATCTGATCTTTATTGGTGGTCTCTTCTCCCGACTTGGCAAGGCGCAGAGAAATTGGCCGCGCGAACATCCGGTGCATTTCTTCACTGGGTTGGCTAAGGGGGCTTTGATTGGCACGCTATTTATGACATACATTATTTCAGGATTGTTTAATAAGGCCGATGGACTGGCGATATCACTGCTCCTCGGAGCAATATTGGCTGTTTCACGTAGTGTCCCATTACCAAGCAGACCCCAACTTGTCAAGAGGCATTTTGCCATGCGGGGTGGCATTAAGTCGCATTAAGCTGGTATTCAGCTTGAAAGAAGTTGGGGCGAGATCTGGAAGACGGTACACAGGATGGCGATTATGGAAAAATCGGTAGATATCTTGATTGTTAACTGGAATGGGAAGCACTTTTGCGAGAAATTGTTGAGGCAATTGACTGCATTGCCTAATTTTGACAGACTGATATCCAGTGTGGTGGTTGTCGATAATGGATCTGCCGACGGAAGCGCAGAATACATCGCAAGCAATTTTCCTCGCGTCAAGCTCCTTGCCCTTACGGAGAACCTCGGATACGCAAAGGGGAACAACCTTGGCTTAAAGATGTGCCAGGCAGAGTTTGTGTTGCTATTAAATAATGACACCGAGATTAACGACGCAAATTTTATTTCGAAATTGACCGATTATGCCGCGGCGAACCCTGCATGTGGCGCCATATCTCCAGCCCTTTACTTGCCATCCGGTCGGTTGCAGACAGGGGCGGGTGGGTTCGATCGAGGCCTGGTTAGTTATGCATCTTATTTCCTATTTGTGGCACGAATATTTCCTTTCATTTCGAAGCCATTTTATTTTAATCAAGACGTGTTCGTTAGGAAAGGCAATCCCGTCGACTTAGATTGGGTATCGGGCGCGGCAATGCTCGTGCGAACAACTGCATTGAAAAGAGCGGGAGGCATTCCCGAGGATTATTTCATGTATGCTGAAGACGTAAAACTATGTCGGAATCTACGCGGCCTAGGACTTAGTGTTAGCTACCTTCCAACGTCCAGACTAATACACGTACACGGCGGTTCGGAGGACGCGACTGGGATCAAAACACGTTGGATTGATTCTACGTTGGCTGAATATAGCTCACGAGCGGGCTTCGCAAGGGTATCTGTAGCAAAGGCCATCTTTTTCGGCGGATTCATACTGCGGGCTGCACTCTACAAGATCAAATGGATGATCACCAGGACGGAGCGGGACAGGATCGCCTCGACAAGAATGCTTGTGTACTCTAAGGCCGCGATAGCATTTAAATTCCAGGAGGGGAAAAATTGAGGCTGGGAATCGATCTCCACGTGCTGCAGGGAATAAATCAAGGTAGCAAGACGTATTTGGACAATATCTATACGTCGATTCAGTCGCTCAAAAATAATGTAGAATTTGTATTTTTTTTCAATAAAAATAAACCAGTTCCAGAAAAGTGGAGTGGTTTCGGTGAGGTACGTTATTTTGACGTCCATAGCAACGTCGCGAGATTGGTCTACGATGCCGCCAGACAACAAAGAAAGTATAAGCTCGACGCATTTCATTCTCAGTATATCGTGCCATTATTTTCGGCATCCAAAGAGATTGTTACCATTCACGATGTCTTATTTGAAACGCATCCGCAGTACTTTTCAACCGCGTTCAACCTGCGGTCGAAAATTTTGGTTCGCCGGTCGGCGTTAAGTGCCGATCAGATCTTGACGGTATCGCAGTATTCTAAGGAGAAAATCTGCGAGCTTTATGGGATAGATGAAGCACGTGTGTCTGTGACACCGAACGGCGTAGATGTGGAGCGGTTCTCGCGAATCGATCCTAATCATGCAGCTAATGAGTTGAAGCTTAGGTATGGGTTGGCGGACTATATCCTGACCGTAGGACGCCTTGAGCCGCGAAAGAATCATCTCACTCTACTGAAGGCCTATAATTTGTTGCGGCGTACGGAGGCACAGATCCCGATGTTGGCTATTGTTGGCCAGCGAGACTTTGGGCACGAGAAGATTTTCGATTTTATAGAGAAAAGCGGCCTGCAGGATTGTGTAAAGATCATTGAGGATGCAGACGCGGCGACGCTGGGTATGCTTTACAAATGTGCCAAGTTGTTCGTTTACCCTTCTTTTGCCGAAGGCTTTGGAATACCCCCGCTTGAGGCAATGGCGGCTGGCTGTCCAGTGATATGTTCCAATACCACGTCGATGAAGGAAGTGTTTTCGGAGGGGGCGACCATGATTGATCCGCTGGATGTCGAATCGCTTCTCGACGCTCTCAGGGCGTCAATTGTTGGGGGTGCGGACAATGAACTTATGCGGGAGCGCTCAATCGCAATAGCGCAGCAATATACGTGGGAGCATAGTTCGAAATCTCTTTTGAAGGTCATTCAGCGGATTATCTGAAATGCGTATTCGCAGACTGGTTTTCGTTTTTATAGGGATCTTGCTAGGGGTCGTGCAATTTGCTAATGCATTCGCCGAGAGTATTGGTGTTTATTATTTTCCGGGCTGGCGCAGCACCGTTGCGCGGGACACCTGGAAGCCAATCCGGGACCACGGAGGGTTGGAGCCGCTGCTCGGGTGGTATGAAATATCCGATAGTAATGTAGTCGACCGTCAGCTTCAGTGGATGAACCAGTATGGTTTGAGTTTTGTGGTCTTTGACTGGTATGCTGAGCAAAAAATGGCGGGGAGCTACGTAAATCCAGCCATTGATGGCTATCTGAAATCCTCATCAAAGGGGGGGCTGAAGTTTGCTATTTTTTGGGCAAATAACGGGACTGAGCCAGCAACATTGGCAGAATTTGATGCAATGGTGCAATGGTGGGCGAAGAAATACCTTCGCAGTGGTTCATATTTTCAGGTAAATGGAAATCCCGTAGTCTTTATCGCCGACCCAGATACTCTCGCATCGACCGCGTCCAAGTGGGCCCTTAGTACTAGGTATCTTTTGGAGCGTGCTCGAGATATCGCGAGAATGAATGGTGTAAACGGAATTTACTTCGTTGCATCGACGCACGCGATCGCGGATAAAGTCAACAAAACCCTACCCGCGGCGGGTTTTGATGCATTGTCTGCTTATAACTACCATTTCGGGCTCAGTGGCGAGTACGTGAAGCGGCGTGGCTCGCACAGTTATTCCGAGCTTTCCGAGGGATATTCGGAGACTTGGAACTGGATGGTGCGGAACTCGAGACTGCCATATTTCTTGCCACTAACAGCAGGCTGGGACCGCAGGCCTTGGGGGGGGAGCAAGGATCCTCTCCATGACGAATCAATAAGTGATCCTGATTCTTTCGAAGCCCATCTTCGCGAGGGAGCGGCTCTTATGGAGGAATTTCCAAGGCAGACAAAGGGCGTTGCCGTGATCTGTTGCTGGAATGAGTTCGGAGAGGGCTCGGTAATAGAGCCGACAACAAAATACAATTTTTCGTATTTGGAAAAAATCCGAAGTGTTTTCGGCCGGCAGAGCAAGGAACGCTAGCAGGCTGCTGAAGTACCTCGACCCCGAGTCAGCGCATGGACATGTCGAAACGTTGACTTGAGAACTCGACACGATTCACTCTCCGACATCGCATGCGCGGCGCAGGCACATTTACCGAAAGCTTGTTCACATGCGGCGCCTGGGCGATTTCGACAAGGGCTACGACGTGCAGGAGTTCATTCGGGGCGTGCCTGGAGATGAAATCGACGCCGCATGTCGCGCAAAACACCTCGGTTCGGCGCTACGGCTGTTCGTGATGCCATTGCCCGTAGCCAAGGCTATGCCATCTCGCAGCAAAAGTGCAAGCTGATCGAACAAGGCTTTGGGTGGGTCAAGACGGTCGGGCCCATGGGTGCACGGACTCAAGCGGGTCGACCAGATGTATGTCCTAAGCATGCTCGCCTACAACCTCGTGCACATGCGTTCCCTGGGACAGATCCGTCCAAAGTTGCACTAATCGGGCAAAGAAGGCTGGAAATGGGCGCCCCAGGCCGAAAAACTCGATTCAGGGGTGCGTATCTTCCGGATTGTAAAATCAAGCCGTGCTCACCTGCTGTTCCGTTGCGGGCTGAATGAGAGTTGGCGTCGCGAGATATTTGGCATGAGACAGGGGCGGATGTCTCGCGCTTTTTGCACAAGAGATTCACTGCCGTAGAGCGCGAGACATGTTGGATCGCCTGGAAGCCGGTATCGGTGCGGCCCAAGCGAAGCGGCCCCGGTGGAAGCCGGGGCCGATGTTCAGAATGGATCGTCAGGCAGATCGCCGCCGTCGGGCTCTTGGAGATCGGGCGGCGGGCGGTAGCGACGGGCCTGTTCGCCATA
>NZ_KB903200.1:0-16368 GCF_000379565.1 Cupriavidus sp. UYPR2.512
CGTGGCCTGCCACTACCTTTGGTTGAGCGCAAAGCCTGCAAGCCCTTGCCGCGCCCCATGGTCATAGCGCGACATCGGAAGGCCCAGGAACGATGCATGCCAAAGGATTTGGCTACGTCCTCAGGATGCTCACCCTCCCTCATCCGTTGCACGGCCAGTACGCGCATTTCCTCAAGGGTGTTATGCGCCAAGGTTCGTCCGTCTCGTTTCATAAACGTCGGATTTCGACAGATTATGGAAGTTCAATTTTTGTCGCATATATTTCTGACTACTGAGTAATGCCGTGTAAGCCGCCGCACCGATGTTGGAAAGGAGGACGAGGAAGGCTCCAACCAGTCGCTCAGTGGCGCAGTATGTGGATTCGATGGCGGAGACGCTCTCCTTGTGGGCACGTTCGAAAACGGCGTGTTTCGGAGATCCGTAAGGCCTCTCTAATGGTGACTATTTGTAGACGACTTTCCTGGCCGGAAGCGGTCTGCCGTCTGCCGAACCATCGGACGATTCGCCCTGGCATTCGGTCCGCCACTACCTGCATGGGTAGCCCTGCGGCCAGCCACGCCACGAGTGTCCAGGCTGGCTGTGCAAAACGCGCAGAACGTGCGATGCGCAGCGCGCCTTCCGCTTTCGTCGCTCCCGCCGCAGGCGTGCCGGCCCGCTGGCCCTTGTCGGTGCTGGCGGCCGACTCCTCAACGGCAATCGAACGGCCAATCAGCCGCGATCGCGTTCCGCCTGCAACAATTTGAGCCGGGTCCGGCCATCAGGCGTGAAGTGGGTGCCGAACCGCACCAGCCCGGCCCGATGCAACTGGCAGCTCATGATGAAGCTGAGCAGCATGCCGGGCTCGGTCTCTTCGATGGTTAGGTCAATGGCCCGCAGCCGGGGCTCGTAGCGCAGCAGTGTGGTCTCGATCTCGCGCCTGAGCGTATGCGCCGAGGCGGGCAGGTGGCGGTAGATCTTCGACAAGTCGCCCAGCCCATAGTCAGGCAGGTGGGCCAGGCAGCCTCGGCGGCTGTTGAGGATGCGCTGGATATTGTCCTGCACCGACAGGAAGGTCTGCGTGGCCAGGTCGAACTCGTCGACCGCAATCCCATTGGCAAAGTACCCGGTGACGGCTTCGAACAGGCCGGGGCCGCCCATCACGCAGCCGCCGCGGCTTCGGCCGGTTCTTCGAACGACACGCCGATGCCGTCGGTCTCGGAAAACGACAGCTGAATCGCCGCCGGCACCCGCTGCCCGCCCATGCGCACCAGCAGCTCGCGCGACAGGACCGGCAGGATCTGCTGGTTGAGCAGGCTGTCGATATTGCGCGCCCCGGTATCGGGCAGCAGGCAGGCCTGCACCAGCTCGGCCACCAGGGTGTCGTCGCACTGCAGCGGCACGCCGAAGCGACGCGCGATCCGGTTGGCCACCTTGCCCAGCTTCATCCGGACAATCGTGGTCATGGCCTGGGGCGATAGCGGACGATATACGACGGTCTGGAAGCGTGCCAGCAGCGCCGGCTGGAAATGGTCGGCCAGTAGCGGACGGATCGCTTCCATCAGCGCGCTGGCGGCAAGATCAGTGCCAGATCGCGCAGCGGCGTCGGATGCCGCCAGCAACTGCTCGCTGCCGAGATTCGAGGTCATCAGGATCACGGTGTTGCGGAAGTCGATCACGCGCCCTTCACCATCACGCATAAAGCCGCGGTCGAACACCTGGTAGAACAGGCTGATCACGTCGCGGTGGGCCTTCTCGACTTCGTCGAGCAGGACGATGCTGTACGGGCGCTGGCGTACCGCTTCGGTCAGTACGCCGCCTTCGCCGTAGCCGACATATCCGGGTGGCGAACCTTTCAGCTGCGAGACCGTGTGGGCCTCGTGGTATTCCGACAAGTTGATGGTGATCAGCGAACTTTCGCCGCCGAACATCAGGTCGGCCAGCGCACGCGCGGTTTCGGTCTTGCCGACGCCTGACGGCCCGACCAGCAGGAACACGCCCAGCGGCGCGTCGTCGGATTTGAGGCCCGCCTTGGCGGTCCGCAGGCTTTTGCCCAAAGCTGCGAGTGCCTCCTCCTGGCCAACCACGACCTGGCCCAGGCGGGTTTCCAGTGCCAGCAGCATTGCCAGTTCGTTCGATAGCAGGCTGTCGACCGGGACCCCGGTCCAGTCGGCGATGACCTCCGCAATCGCTGCCTCGTCGACTTCCGCATGGAGCAAGGCGGGCTGACCCTGGTTAGCCAGGGCCTGATGGGCGGCCTGGATCGACAGGGTCATGTCCTGACGCGCGGTGGGGTCCGACGCCGCTTGCCATTGCGTACGCAATGCGTTCAGCGCCCCGGCTGCTTCCTTTTGCGCTGCAAACGTGTGCCTGAGTTGTCCCAGCTCGACGGCGAGCCCTGCCAGCCGCGCATCAATGGCGGCCACCCGTTCGCCGATCACCGCACCCGTCGCCCCCTGGTCCTGCAGCAGGGCCGTGCGTTCGACCCCGAGCGCCGCGCGCTCGGCCTCACCGACGGTAATGACGAGCGGCGTGGCCTCCTGGCTCATGCGCACGCGCGCGGCGGCAGTGTCGAGCAGATCGACCGCCTTGTCCGGCAACTGGCGCCCGGTCAGGTAGCGTCGTGACAGGCGTACCGCAGCGCCAACGGCGGCATCGGTGATATGCACGCCGTGGTGTTGCGCATAGCGGGGCTTCAACCCGCGCAGCATCAGGCAGGCTTTCTCGTCATCGGGCTCGTCGACCTTGACCATCTGGAAGCGGCGCTCCAGCGCGGCGTCGCGCTCGAAGTACTGCTTGTATTCCGACCAGGTCGTTGCCGCGATGGTGCGCAGCTCGCCTCGTGCGAGGGCGGGCTTGAGCAGGTTGGCGGCATCGGCGCCGCCCACGGTGTTGCCTGCGCCGATCAGGGTATGGGCTTCGTCGATAAAGAGCAGGATCGGGGCCGGGGACTGCTGCACGGCCTCGATCACGTTCTTCAGGCGCTGTTCGAACTCGCCTTTGACGCCGGCGCCAGCCTGCAGCAGGCCCAGGTCCAGCGTGAGCACGCTGACGTCGCGGATGACGGCCGGCACATCCCCCTCCGCTATCCTGAGCGCGAGTCCTTCGACCAGTGCGGTCTTGCCCACCCCAGGCTCGCCAACCAGAATCGGATTGTTCTTGCGGCGCCGGGCCAGGATGTCCACCATCTGGCGGATTTCCACGTCGCGGCCGAACACCGGGTCGATCTTGCCGTCGCGCGCCTTTTGCGTAATGTCGGTGGTGAAGCGGGTCAGGGCCGACGTGTCGGCCTGGCCCGGCACGGCAGTTGCGGGTCGGCAAGCCGCAGGCGGCATGGCATCCGGCTGGGTGGCTGCCCCAGGCGCCAGCGCGGCGGGCGCGGCCGCCTCGACCGAGATCTGGTCCAGTTCATGCATCAGGCACTCGATCTGCGCGGCGGAGACGCTCAGCAGTGGCCAGGCATCGGGCGCGCGCAGCAGCTGGGGTGCCTCGGCCAGCGCGGCCAGCAGATGTGCCGAGCGGATTGACTTGTCCGCCCCAGGCGCCGTGGCTTCAAGCGACGTGCGCAGCCACGCGGCCTCCAGCCACTGGCCGACGCGCGGCGACAGGCCCGGCTTGCCCCGCAGGTCGTGCGGCAGGCGGTCGATGGCGCTCAGCAGGCCGTTCCAGATGCCGTCCACGTCGAGTGCATGGCGGCGCAGGATCGGCAGCACGTCGCCATCGCCCAGTTCCAGCAGCTTGATTAGCCAGTGCTCGATCTCGATATGCCGATGCGCGCGGGTTTCGCAAAGGCTGGCGGCTTCAGCGAGGGCGCGGGCGCAATGATCGTTCAGGCGGCGAAGGAACGGGGAAAGGTCGCGGGCGGTCATGGGGAGGCGGTGGAGGGGTAAGCGGGCGATTCCTGTGAGGCGCGTGGCCCGGACACCGCCACGCGCGATGACAAGCCGGCATCAGGTGCCGGCTGCCAGCATCAGGAGCGTTCGTTCCAGCTGTCGGCGTGGATGATGTTGCCGTCCTTGTACGACCAGGTGATCTTCTCGTAGCGAAGCTCGATGTCTTCCAGGTGGTTGTGCTTCTCGAAGGCCGGGTTCTTGATGTCCAGCATCCTGGGCGTGACGCCGACCACCTTCACGTTGTCGAGCTTGGTGTTGAAGTATTCCTTCTCCTTGCCGGCGTCGTCGATCTTGTACCACTTGATCTCGACCGACTTGAGCGTCTGGCCGCTGGTGACTGCCTTGTACAGGTAGGGCGTAGAGGCGTCGGTCTCCTTGGTGAACACGATCGGCTTGTGCACGCGGGTACCGGTCAGCTTGCCCGTGTTGGAGTCGGTGGGGATATTGACCGCGTGATCGAATGCCACCACCTCGACGCTGCCTTCACGGCCGGAGACGGTCACGGAACCCTTGATATCGGCGCCGCCATCGTCCTTGATCCACATGTATGCGGGAATTGCCATGGCTACTTGCTCCTTTTTACTGGAATGAACAGGCCGAGTGGCCCGAGGTTGTCCGATCGCCACGCTTTGTATCGCGGCAATCGGGGACGAGCGTGATCTCGACACGGCGGTTCGCGGCGCGTCCGGCCTCGGTGTCGTTGGCGGCCTTGGGGCGGGTGTCGCCATAGCCCTGTACCGCAAAATGCGTCGGCGGCAGCCCGGCGGCATCGGCCAGCCAGTCGCGCACCGAGGCGGCGCGCGCTTGCGACAGCCTGAGGTTGGCGGCCGGCGTACCGGTGGCGTCGGTATGCCCGGCCACCAGGACACGCTTTTCCGGATGGGCCTTGATTATCTCGAGGGCGCCGAACATGACGCGGTTCGAACCCGGGGCCAGGGTCGCGCTGCCACTGCGGAACAGCGACAGGCTGTCCAGTTCGATCGAGACCGGCGGCGGCGCCGGCGGCTGATACCCTGCGATCAGGGCATTCAGCGGCGTGAGGAACGCCGCACCACGATAGAAGCCCAGTCCAAGCCGTAGCGGCACGCCGGTACGGGCATATCCGTCCAGCAGATCGCGATCGCGCTTGACTGCCTGCAGCGCGTCGATGCGCGCCGCATCCTGCTCGGGGCCGATGGCGCGATAGCGGGCCATGTCCTGCATGACGCGCGCTACCAGCGCACGGTTCTGCCAGGCCGAGGCGGCCGCTGCGGCGCAGAATGCCAGGGCGAGCCAGGCAAAGGCATGCGCCAGCGGCAGGGCGCGGCGCACCGGCTGCGGCGCAATGCCCTGGATCAGCGCAGCGGGCAATGGGTAGCGCATGCATTGCGCATCTGGCCGGCCTGCGGACGATGCAGGCACCAGGGCGGTGGTCTTGGCGACATAGCCGGCATAGAGTGAATCCGCGGCCGGCTCGCCTGCGGTGGCGGTCACGCCGAACGCCGTGACACGCGCGGGCCGTCCGTGCCGGTTGCCGTCGCGCTGGCTCTCGCCCAGCGCAGGCAGCAGTGCGTCCGCGGCCCAGCGCGCCAGTGCGTCCAGGCGGGCAGCCCGGAGTAACCGGGATTTGCGCTCAAATGGCGTTGCGGCCTGGCCATATTGCTGCAGGCGCTGCGCAATCTGCGTTGGCAAGGTAGCAGCTTGCAGCGGCGCCGCGCCGGAGATACCGAACCAGGGACACGCATCGGGCGTGCCGGCGGATTCCGCCATATACACCGCCACGCAGACGGGCGGGGTATAGCCCGGCGCGCGGCTGGCTGCGCCGATGGCCGAGCGCCAGCGCCTGAGGCCAGCGTCCAGCACTGCTGCGTCCCGCGCCAGATCGGCGGCAACCAGGTACGCGACGGCATCCGGGCCCTGGCCGGCGCGCCAACGCCTGAGGGCAGCCGCCACGTGTGCAAGCCGTGTCGGATCATCGACACGTATCCAGATCGCCGCGTCCGTGATGGTGATTAGCGCCTCGCCGAATGCCCGCGCCAGCGCCCCCGCGGCGTCGCCGACGACCAGTATCAGCGGCGTATTGCGCCGGATGTCGCCGGGCAGCGCGTCGAGCGACGCGTTGAGCGCTCGCAGCACTGGCTGTGAGGCTCGCTGCTGTGCGAGCCGGTGCCGGGTCAGCATCACAATCGCCAGCAGCGCGAGCGCAAGCGCAAATGTGCCGAGCAGCAGGTTCCAGCCCGCGCTCCAGGGTGAGCTGAATGCCAGCCACGCCAGGGCGAGCGCCGCAACCCAGGCGGTCAGCAGGCGGTAGGGGTAGCCGGACACGGCAGCCCTCTCAGCCGGCAAGCTGGCCGATGGCCAATGCCAGCCACCGGTCCAATGCAAGGTAGACCAGGCTCGCTCCCACGATGGCCATCGCGAACCCGCCGAGCGGCGACAGCAGTCCCAGGCGTCGACGCGGTTTGCCAGTCGTGACCAGGACCGGGCCGGTGGCCGGATGCACGCCGGCACGGTGCAGGCGCTCATCAATAGTGTTCATCAGCGCCAGGCGGGCATCGGCGCCATCCAGCGCGTACCGGCCCTGGAAACCCAGCCCCAGAACCGCCTGGAACACCGCCAGCAGGGGCAGCACTGGCTGGGGCTCAGCCAGCCTGCGCTCGATGCGGGCGATCAGGGCTTGCCCGGCGTCATGGCTGTCGAACTGGTCGACCTGCAGCGGCTGACGTTCCCACGCGTCACGCCCATCGCCCTGCAGCCGGCCCAGTGCCACCTCGTCCAGCAGGGCGCACTGGGCGTAGGCAGCATCTTCAACCACGTCCACCGGCTGGCCGCTGGCGCGGAATTCTTCCTGCAGGCGCTTTACCTGGTCCAGGCATTTGGTCCGGAACGCCGCAAAGTCCGGGGCTTGCGCCGCATCGGCAAGTCCGGCGATGGTCAGGGCTGTGTCGCGCAGGGCGAGGGGGATCATCATGGAGGGATTCATGCCGGCAATACCGCAAACAACTCCAGCGCCACGTCGGGCAAGGAGGCCGGGACGTAGAACTGGCAAGCCCGGGCGTCCAGCATCCGCTGGAAGGCGGGGTGAGCGCTATCGAGCGCGAAATACTGGTTTTCAATGCGCACCGGTATGGCCGCGGGCAGGCGCGACATGGTGCGCAAGGGGATGCCAGGCAGCGCGGAGTTGACGATCTGCTCCACCTCATCCGGCGCGCCCGCCTTGCACAGGCGGGGCAATTGCTCCAGCAGCTTGTGCGCCGGCAGCGCGGCCCGGACCGACAGGTAATACTCAGCCCCTTCCACCAGCCGCTCATCGAGGATCTTGCCGGCCCACACGGTTGGCCGGACGCGCTCCAGCACCACCGGCACCACCCGCGACGGAATCACGGTATCCAGCAGCGAGCGGATCAGCGACTCCAGCTCCGCGAACACAGGTTCCGGGGCCAGATGATCATAGGCAGGAATGGATTGCAGGGTCTCCGTGGTGGAGAAGGTCAGCAGCGATCCTGCCAGCCGTGCCAGCACGGCATAGAGCCGTTCAGGGTGCTGCCGCGGCGCCGCGCACAGGCGGGCCAGTTCGGGCCAGGCACTGTTTACGCTATGCAGCAGCCAGAACAGCGCGACATCGGCAACCGCATAGTCAGCGATCTGGTCCGAGCGCTCGCGGCGGCGCACGGCCAGGCTGGAGCTCTTGGCGCGCAGGATCTCGGACAGCCGGTTCATGCGCTCGATGTGGCGCTCGCTTGCCGACAGGAAGAGGCAGGGCGGCACAAAGCCCGGATCGTGCTCGAAGCGTCCTTGCTGCGTGCGCACCAGGCGGGCAATGGGGCAGGTCACATAGTCGCCTTGCTGCTCGAAGTCGAACAGCAGCGCCAGGGATTGACGCTCAACACTGATCTCTTCCTTGCCTTCGCCATGCAGGTCGGCGACCTCCAGGTACTCGCGCACAAAGCGGCGCGGGCGCGCGGGCCGCTCACCGGCTTCGATACAGTTGCCACCCTGCGCGTCAAGGAGCGGCAGGCCGACAAGCACGACCACGGCATCGAGAGTCGCAGGCACATCGGCAAGGTCGCGGGCAGCCGCAGTCAGGTCCGCCACCTCGGAATCGACCAGCGCGCCGTCTGGTAGCCGCAAGGCAAGTGTATTCACCACGAGCCGATGAATCGTCAGCGCCTGCGGGTCAAGCCCAACCCGAACGACGCCCCAAGGCTCGGGGCTGGCTACCCGCGCCACCACTTCATCGGCATACCGCTCCCACAGCGCCTGCTGCTGGAAATGCTGCGGGGTCATGAAAATGCCCTGTGCCCACAGCGGTCTTGTTATCTTCATCGTGATCGGCTGGTACGCGGAAAGGCCCCATTCCGCATGAGGTTCATGCCGGACGGTGGCGGGACTGCCACCGTCCGGCGGTGCGTGGCAATGCAGAAACTTGCGCGAAGCTCAATTCTTCGCCTTCGGCATCTGCGACACGAGGGACAGGTTGATGTCCATGCCTTCGATCTGGAAATGCGGCACGATGAAGAGCTTGACCCGGAAGAAGCCAGGGTTGTCCTCGATATCCTCGACCATGACCTTTGCTTCGCGCAGCGGGTGGGATGCCTGCAGTTCGTCGCCCGGATCGGTCATCTCAGTCACCAGCGTCTTGATCCAGGTGTTGAGTTCCAGCTCCAGCAGCCGGCGGTCCTTGGTGGTGCCGATGTTCTCGCGCTGGATCAGCTTCAGGTAGTGGGCGATGCGCGACAACAGGAAGATATAGGGCAGGCGCGCATTGACGCGGCTGTTGGCCGTGGCTTCCCTGGTGTCGTAGAGCGCGGGCTTCTGCGCCGAATGTGCGGAGAAGAAGCAGGCGAAATCGTGGTTCTTGTAGTACGACAGCGGAATGAAGCCCAGGTTGGCGAACTCGAACTCGCGCGTTTCCGGAATCAGCACTTCGGTCGGGATCTTGGCCTGGTTGCCGGTGCCCAGGTCGTACAGATGGATCGGCAGGTCTTCGACCAGGCCACCTGCCTGCGGGCCGCGGATCTGCACGCACCAGCCGTTCTTGATAAAGCTCTGCACCATGTTCGCGGCAAAGGCAAAGGAGGCATTGGCCCACAGGTAGCGGTTGTGGTCCGGACCCTTGACCGCTTCCGTGTAGTTGAATGCGCGTACCGGCACCGTCTCCGGCCCATATGGCAAGCGCGCCAGGAAGCGCGGCAGGGTCAGGCCGATGTAGCGCGCGTCATCCGAGTCACGAAAGCTCTTCCACTTCAGGTACTCGGCACGATCGAAGTAGTTGCCGATGTCGCGAATGCCGGCCACTTCCTCCATCGAGTCCTTGCCGAAGAACGCGGGCGATAGCGAACCGATGAACGGCATGTGCGCCGCGGCGGAAACCTTGGAGATATTGCGCAGCAGGGCAATGTCCTGCGGGCTGCGGTCGAACTCATAGTTAGAAATGATCGAGCCGATCGGCTCGCCGCCCGGCGTGTCGTATTCCTGGATGTAGGTGTGCAGGTAGAGCCCGCTCTGAATGACTTCCGGCGTATCCTCGAAGTCCTGGCGCAGCGCATCCTTGGAGACGTCCAGTACCTCGATGCGGACGTTCTTGCGGAAATCCGTGCGATCGACCAGGAACTTGAGGCCGCGCCATGCCGACTCGATCTGCTGGAACGTGTCATGGTGCATGATCGCATCCAGCTGGCGGCTGATCTGCTGGTCCAGGTGCTCGATATGGAAATCGAGCAAGCTTTTGTCCAGCCGGTCCACCTGCTGCGACGATTCCTGGATCATCTTCAGGAATACGTTCATCGCCTGCGCTACGCGTTCATCCAGCGACGATTCGGAGAGCGCGTCGGCACTCTGGAACGACTCCACCGGCCGCGTGGACTTGACCGGCGTCAGGTTGATCTTCTCGCACAGCGATTCATAGACGCTCTTGCCAGGTGCGTCCAGGACGACGGTATCGGCTACGTTGTTGCCGCGGACGGCGCTGTCATGCTTGTTCATGGCACTGGTTCCTCAAGGACATTTACTGGACAGACGGAGAGGCCGGTGCGGCCTGGCCAATCTCTTGCAAATCCCTGCGCAGGCGCTCGGACAGGGAGGGGTCCTTGAGGATCTTTTCGAGTTCACGGCGGAACATGGCGTTATCAAGCAGATTCGACTTCAGGTCTCGGAGCAGATTGCGCGCGGCCATCAGTGCGCGCAGTTCCGGCACCTTTCCCGCTACGACTTCGGGCTTGAAGTCATCCATCGACCGGAAGTCGAGATCGACCGGCAGTTCCGTGCCATCGCCGGCCAGCGTGTTGTCGACGGCGATCCTCGCCTTGGGATTGAAATCGGCGAGCACTGCGTTGAAGTTGTTCTTGTCGATCGAGACCTTCCCGCGCTCGGCAACCTGCCGGTTGTCCTGACCGTTGCTGTAGTCGCCCATCACCAGCAGCCTGAGCGGCAGTTCGACCTTCTTTTGCGCACCACCGGTATGCAGGTCAAGCTTGATGTTGACACGTGCCTTAGGCACTTCATTCTGAAAGCTGTCGGCCATTCGTCATTCCTCTTCTATGTGTGAAATCAATGGTTTCAGATGCTTGAAGTCTCGGTGATGGCGAGATCGCTGCGCCATTAGGACGGAATTTCTAACATGGTTGATACGAGTCTTGAAATAGGAAATTACTGATTTTTCATCGAATTCCTATTGATGATCTTGAATTGCAATAAATTGCAATATTTGGAGAAAATTGATTCCAGCATTAACAAATTGGGGTTACCGTGCGGCGAGATTGGCGTTGTGGCGAGCGATGGTTGGCTCCGCGGCAGGCTCGTACACGCTGACAACGGAGCCGAACGATGGCGAATCTGAAAGAAGGAATCGAGACTTACGGCAATGCGCTGCTCAAGCGCATCACCGGGCGGCAGACATACTTTGTCGACGTGCAGGGAACGGCCAGTGCCACCGCGCTGTCGGTCATTGCCTTCGAGGCTGTCGAGCGCCTCGGCGATCCCTATACGGTCACCATTCAGCTGACCCATCCGCTTGCACTTGACCGCGCCGACTACCTTGGCAAGGAAGCGGCTTTCCGGATAGAACCCGCGGATGGCACCGATGCACGTCAGTTCGCCGGCTGCATCACGCGCTTCAGCAAGACCCGGCAGACCCATGACTTCTGCGGCTACGAGATCGTCATCGAGCCCCTGGTCGCGCGGCTGAAGCTTGCGCACGCGAGCCGCATCTACCAACACCAGACCGCCCCGCAGATCATCGAGGACATCCTGCGCCGCCATGACCTGCGCGGCCACCAGTTCGCCTTCAAAACCCGCCGCAAATATTTTCAGCACAGGTTCCGACTTCAATACCAGATGTCGGACTGGGCGTATATCCGGCTGCTGATGGAGCAGGAAGGCCTGTACAGCTATTTCATGCCGGGCAAGTTCGGCGAGATGGTGGTGTTTGGCGACGACATCGACCATTACATCTATCAACCGGAACTGCGGGTGCCATACCGGGAAACGGCTGGGCTGGAGTCGGGCATCGAGGTGGTGTCCGACCTGCGGACCCATACGCGTACGGTGGCTGAGTCTTTCCGCGTTGCAGACTACAACCCGGATCAGGCCTACGAACGCTTCGAGGCCGACGCCCACCTTGCCCGCAAGGAAAAGACCACCTACGGCCAGCCCTATGTCTATGGCACGCACCATCTGGACCAGGCTGGTGCCCGGTGGGAAGCGCAACTGCGTCATGAGGCGGCGCTTGCCGGGCATGTCGTCTATGAGGGCGAGAGCAATGTGCTGGCACTACGCCCGGCGCGCATCCTGCGTATGGATCAAGCCTTGCCCGATGCCCCCAACGGGCAGGTGATTACGGAAGTCATCCACAGCGGCGCGCGTGATGCCGCCTATCGCAACACCTTCACGTCCATTCCATCGGACCGTCGTTACCGGCTCCCGCTCGCCGAGGGCAGCTGGCCGAAGATCCATGGCACGCTGAGCGCGCGGATCACCTCGCCGGGCGGCTACAAGTACGCCTACCTGACCCAGGACGGGCGCTACACCGTCCGCTTCGACCTGGACTTCGATACCTGGCCCAACGGCGGCGAGAGTGTGCCATTGACGTTGGCCAAGCCCTTTGCGGGAGCTTTGCAGACGGGCTTCCACTTCCCGCTGGTGGATGGCACCTACGTGGACGTGGCCTTCCGCGACGGCAATCCCAACAAGCCGTATATCGCTCATGTGCAGCACAACAGCCAGCACATGGACCTGATCACCAGCCAGGACCGCTGGCTGTCCCGCAACGTGATCCGCACGCAGAGCAACAACAAGCTGCGGATGGAGGACTGGGAGGGGCAGGAGGGGATCAAGCTTTCCACCGAGTACGGCGGGAAGACGCAACTGAACCTTGGCTACCTCGTTGATCACAAGAAGGAGAAGCGGGGGGATGGATTTGAGTTGCGGACTTCGGGGTGGGGGGCGATTCGGGGTGGGAAGGGATTGTTCCTGTCGGCTGATGATCAGCCGGGAGCTGGTGGGAAGCAGCTGGATATGGTTGCTGCGCAAGCACTGCTTGAGCAGGCGCTTCAGCAAAGCGAAGCGCTCGCGACTGCTGCCAAGGCTGCGCAAGCCATTGCAGCCGACTACGAAGAACAGAGGACGCTGTTCAACGACACGCTCAAAGCACTAAAAAAGGCTGGAATTCTGATCAGTGCGCCGGCCGGCATGGCGCTGGCATCAGGCTCCGACCTGCAACTGTCGGCTTCGCGGAATCTGATCGCGACTTCCGGGGGCCATGCTGACATCAGCGCTGTCAGACGGTTCACGATTGCGGCAGGAGAAGCTGTTTCCGTTTTTGCTCAGAAGCTTGGGATGAAGCTGTTCGCAGCCCGCGGCAGCGTCGAGATTCAAGCGCAGAGCGACGCGATGCGTCTGCTTTCGGATAAGAACATGACGATCACAAGCGCGAACGGGCGAGTCGTGGTCGAGGCCAAAGAGGAGCTCCTTCTCAAGTGCGGCGGCTCTTACCTGCGGATGTCATCGACTGGCATCGAGGATGGGACGCGAGGGGACCGATCCTTCAAATCCGCATCATTCAGTCGCCAGGGGCCGAGTTCACTTTCGCAGGCAATGAATACGTGGAAACACGCAATGTTCAATGACACCTATGTGATACGCAATCCTGCCACTGGAGAACCGCTTGCCAATGCGAATGTGGCGCTCCTCCGCGAGGATGGGACGCATCTCAAGGTGGCAACGGATGCAACGGGTCGAACCCCGCTGCAGAAGAGTCTTTTCGTCGAGCCAATCCGAATCCGGTTGCTCGACTAGTTCGGACAACATAAATCGAGTTAGCGACATGGCTGGTACCACCTCCGTTCTACACGAGAGTATCGTCGACAACGACGGCGATCAATACTGTTCTGCGACGCTGACGCCGACCGAGGATCAGCGCGAGAAGATTGTCCTTGCCAAGCCCTATGTCATCCCTATCGTCTTCCTTCCCGGCATCATGGGTACCAATCTGAGGAAGAAGGAGGGTAAGACCATCGTTTGGCGTCCGCCCAACGCAGACCTGCGTGGCGCGGCTGATCTGATTGCCCAGCTCTTCGCCTATTTGTTCAAGAATACGAAGGATCGAGCCAGTGATCTGGCGACGGATACGGTCGAAGTCGATCCCAGCGGGCCGATTGATCCTGGTCAGAGCGGCCTGCCGAAGAACGTATTGGTGGCACGCGGCTGGGGAGCGTTGATGCGCGCTTCCTATCACCCGTTCCTGGGCCAGCTCCAGCACCTTCTCAACTCACTGGCTGAGTATGACTTCGAACGTAACGAAGCGAACCTGAAAAACTGGGCGGCAGAGTTCGGGCTGGACGCGCCGACCGACTGGGGGGCATCGGGTGGTGAGGCACTGACCCGAGAGGAGATCCTGCACGCAGCCAATTTCCAGTTCGATGTTTGGGCGGGCGGATATAACTGGCTGCAAAGCAATCGCGACTCCGGGGCTGCGATTCAAGACCTGATCGAGAACACCATTCTTCCCTACTACAACGACGGCCAGCCCGTAATTGCCAGGGACACACCGGATGGAGAGGGAAACAATGAGTGCGGAATCCGGCGCGGCAAGCCAAATCGTCCACTGGCAGAGAAGGTGATTGTTGTCACCCATTCCATGGGCGGACTGGTGAGCCGCGCACTGACGGAGATCCATCAATGTGACAAGGTGCTCGGTGTCTCCCATGGTGTGCAACCCGCTACCGGGGCTCCGGCTACATACAAGCGCATGCGGGCGGGCTTTGAGAGCGTGGAGCAGATATTTCTTGGGCGTAAAGCGGCAGACGTCGTCGCGATACTCGCCCAGGCGCCAGGAGGGCTCGAGTTGCTGCCGACAGCGGATTACAACGACGGAAAGCCATGGCTAAAGATTCGTGAAAGAGCTACGCAAAAGGAGATTCCTTTTGGGCTGCCAGAGAACTACGATCCTTACATGGAAATATATCGATCTGGCGAGTGGTATGGGCTCGTTCCGGATAGCAATCTGTCGCTATTGAATCCGGCTGGTGTGCGCGGCCTGTCCGTTCATGTTGGCGAGGAAAGAAATGAAGAAGCGATTCCCCGAGACAAGCTGGATCGCGTAATTGAAGGAATTCGTATATTTCACAAAGCGATAGAGAAAAAATATAAGGATCCGACCTACGCTCACTACGGAGCACAGGGAGGGCGCGACGTCGAAATCGGTAAGGGAAGCATACTGTGCACAGGTTTTTTCTCGGCCTGTGATCGCTTTGCTTGGGGCGAGGTGGCATGGGAAGGAGTCGGTCTTTCTGGAATTCAGTTTTCCGATATAAAAATTTCCGGCGATGACGGAAATGGGATTCTGAGTTTATCCAATGGCGCTCGGATCACCATAGCCAAACCAGATTGCCCTGGGGATGGGACGGTGCCTATCCTTTCCGGGGAAGCTTCCGCGAAGGCTGGAATTGCAATGAGCTTCTCGCATGGGCAACAAAGTCATGGAAAGCACAACTCGGCCTTCGGCTACGACCACCAAGGAAGCTATGGGGATAAGGAAGGGAGATCGCTATACGCGACTATGTTTGCCATCGTCAAGATTGCACAAGGTGCTGCATGGCATAGAAGGAAGAAATAATGAAAACAGGATGGATAACACGACCAATTGGCCGGCATTTTATTGATCTTCCCGGAGATGCAAGAACGATCGAGGAGTATGCATACAACAGTTTGAAGATCGATCCAATGCCAGAGCTGCCGACCCGGACGAGTCTTGAACGCTTTGTCGCCCAGCAAGAGAAGATCCTACGTGCTGAGAAACATGAATTGTTTGGCAGTATGTTTATCGAACGTGTCTCGCATGAGAACGGATCGGTAACGATAGTATCGTGGGAGGCGCCGTCGCTGGACATCTTCTATCAATTTGACACCTATTTTCGAGCGGGAGATAGAACGCTGAAATATGCGGGAAAGGTGTCAAAGAGTCGGCGAGGAGCAGCGCTTTCACTTCGTCAGGACTTGTCGCGAGAGTGGCGCCAGATTCCTCTCGGGGAAACGCCAGTCGGTATTGGATATGTAGTCGATGACACGATTCTGGAAGATAAGGTGATGAACCTGGAAAGCTGGCGCATGGCCATTCAACTGGCTGGCAAGCCAGACGTGTCATTCACTGTAACGGCCTACACGCAGCGCAGCGTCGAGCCCGGATTGCGGCGGCGAGCGGGCGGGGCCCTCGCGTCACTGCTCGGCACGGTAGCAGGCGTCGGCCAATTGCGAAACCGTGAGCGACCGGTTGGTCCTATTCAGGCCGACGAAATCCTGATAGCAGGTACACAGGATGGGAAGCGCACTTATGGTTTCAAGTGGGAAGCGCCAGGCAAGGCGGATTCATTGTCCGAGCCCAACCTGAATGTGTCGCTGCAGGTCGGAGAGAGCGCGTACTCCACAAACAGGGAATCGTTTGTGAGCGACGAAGAGGCGCTGGAGTTGTGGGACGCCGTCGTCGGATCCTTGCGTCTACGTCCGGGGGCCGTATGAATGCACCGTCTCGCCGGCAAGTCCTTTGGACATTTGCTGCTGGCTCACTTGCGCTTCTGACTTCAGGTCTCCCTCCCGTACCTCGACGTGCTCCATCGGTGAGTGATGTTATGCGCTATTTGCGTGAGGAGATCTTCCCGTCCGCTCACCAGCGGCGTGACGATTTACTCAGCAACATTTAGCGTCGGTATTCGCGGTGAGCGGCAAGTTTGGTGCTGCTTTGGACTGCTAAGAGTGGTCCGAACTGCTTTTCACCCTTTTGCAGGGGCCGCCTTGCCGCGCCAGTACGTTTGACATGACTCCACACCAATTCGTCCGGATTCAGATCCGGGGCGTAACCCGGCAGGAAATGAAGTGTGAGCTTGCCGCGCGTGGAGTCAACGTACTCGCGCACCAGCGCCTTCTTGTGCGCGGGCAGACTGTCGAGCACCAGATGCACCGGCTTCTTGCGATGCCGCATCATCTTCTTGAGCAATTCGACGAAAAACTCGGCGTTGAGCGCTCCCTT
>NZ_KB903201.1:0-16134 GCF_000379565.1 Cupriavidus sp. UYPR2.512
AAAGACCTTGGTGTGCAGATATTGGGCAAGTGCAGCGAACAAATCGGACAGGGGCATGAGAGCCAAGCGAAGATCGAGAAGCGATCCTCTATTGGCCGCCGCCCTGCTTGCGCTAAACATCCAGCGCAAGCAGGGCGGCGGCCCCTCGAACCTCGTCACCTGTCAAGCGTTCTCGGCGCCAATTGCGATTTTATTTGGCGGCTTATCTTGGGTGGATTGCCCGAGCGGTGGCAACCGTTAAGCCTATCCAGGGCGCTTGGCGGAGGATTCGAATGAACAGATATTTCCGCTTGCCGGAAGGGTAATTTCCGCCGGTTCGCGTTTTTCTTCACTCGACGCTAACTTATCCTCAATCACACGGTACCCGTCTCGCTAAGGAGGATGGGACCAAGAATCCCTAGATATTGTGAAGGAGACATAATGTCCGTAGAACAGTCCACCATGAAGAAGGTGAGCTGGCTGCTGGTTCCGTACCTAAGCCTACTCTTCTTTGTCGCATACATCGATCGCGTGAATGTCGGCTTCGCTTCATTGCGCATGAACGTCGATCTTGGTTTCTCGAACACCGCTTTTGGTATTGGGGCCGGTGCCTTCTTCCTCGGATATTTTCTTCTTGAAGTCCCGAGCAATATGCTTCTGGGCCGCATCGGGGTGCGTCGCACTCTGTGCCGCATAATGATTTTGTGGGGGTTCCTCGCAGCAGGCCTAGCTCTGGTCCGAACCCCGACAGAGTTCTATATTTTGCGGTTCTTAGTCGGCTGCGCAGAGGCAGGATTTACGCCTGCGGTCATGTTCTACTTCTCTAAGTGGCTGCCGAAATCGTACCGCGCCAAGACGATCGCCCTGTTTATGATGATGATGCCTGCATCATCGGTAGTGGGAGCGCCTCTCTCGACGTGGATCATGACGGCGATGGATGGCCACCTCGGATACCACGGCTGGCAGTGGATGTTCGTCATTGAGGCTATCCCCGCGGTGATCTTGGCCTTTGTCACCCTTTGGTGGCTTCCCGATTCGCCGGCCCACGCCAAGTGGCTGTCTGATTCGCAGAAAGAGTGGCTTGCCGCGACCTTGGCGCGCGAGGATCAAAACTGCGCGACTAATCATTCGAGTATTTGGGGGGTTATCGCAAACCGCTGGGTTCTCAAGCTCGTTGTGATTCAAGGGGGGGTTGTATTCGGCCTTTATGGTGTTGGATTCTGGATTGCGCAGATCATCAAAGGCCTGGGACACAGCGATCAGATGACGGGTGTGATCGCCGCGATTCCTTACTTTGTGGCCTGCGTGTTCATGGTTCTGTGGGGTCGACACTCCGATCGCACAGGCGAGCGCTTTTGGCACGTTGTCATCCCAGCGTGGGTAGCAGCCGGCGGCTTTGTAATTGCCTATCTCAACCTAAATTCACCGATAGTGATGGTCGTTGCGCTGACCTTCTGCCTTGCGGGGATCTTCGGTGCGATTCCCGCCTATTGGACTCTGCCGCCAATGGTTTTCTCCGGTGCCACGCTCGCGGTCGGCATCGCGGCGGTCAACTCGTGCTCCAATCTGACTGGGTACGCCGCGCCGGCGGCCATCGGTGTGCTGAAGGACCTGACTGGTAACTTTGCGTCGGGCATGCTGCTCATGGGATTGGCTAGTTTTCTTGCTGGCGTCGGCTCTCTGTGGCTGCGCTCGGCCCTGCGCAAGCGCCAAATCTCTGAAGACCGAGCCTTGGCAAGCCAAATGGATTCCAACCTGCTGGTCTCGAAGAGCTGAGCGCAGGCAGATTATGTCCGCTGCAGGGTGATCCGCGATGACCCTGCAGCCTGAACTGCCATACGTTATGGCACTGGTAGCTTCTACCACGGCGGACCGCGGAGACAACAACGCGGCTAATGCCTAGTTTGAACTAGTCGATTGCACGATACCCGATAGTCATTCGACGCCACTCATACATCTCATGGAAGCTCAAATTCAGACTGAGTGTCTGGTCGAAAGCGTGAATCACACCAGTTTCACCGTTACTGACCTGGACCGAGTTCTCAGTTTTCTTTGCGATGGCCTCGGCCTTCGTCTGCTGGACCTCAGCCCCCGTGACCCGAAGACGATGCAATTGATCGTTGGAGTCAAGGGGGTCGAGAATGTGACGGCGTTCGTTCAGGCGCCGGGACACCGAATCGAGCTCATCAAGTACTCCAAGCCAGATGATCTTCAGATTCACGTGATTCGCCCTTGTGATACGGGATCCTCCCACCTGGCTTTCAATGTCAAAGATATTGATGCCACCGTTGCACGGGCGGCCGAGTACCAGTTCGCACCTGTTAATGACCCTCTGCCGGTGAGCGCCGGCCCGAACGTCGGCTTCTTTTGCGCGTATCTGAGAGATCCTCATGGGCTGACCTTTGAGGTCATCGGTCCGCGCCTGAAGTAACCTCCCCGCCTCTGTCAATTGAATCCTTGCGAGCGGGCGAGCTCCTCCCAACAACCTTTTGAGTATTGATCAAATGTCTCTCAAACTGAAAGACCGGGTCGCGATCGTCGCGGGCGCCGGCGCTATTGGCGAAGGCATGAGTAATGGCCGAGCCGCGGCATTAAGTTACGCCAGAGAGGGCGCAAAAGTACTGGCCGTCGACCGCGATCTCGCATCGGTATCAGAAACGCAGCGGCAGATTCGCGAAGAAGGCGGGACGTGTGAAATCTTTGTAGCCGATCTCACCGACTCGAAATCGACAAGCGAGATGGTGGAGTTCTGCCTCCAGGCGCTCGGCGGTACGATCGACATTCTGCACAACAATATCGGTATCCTGGCCTCGGGTGGACCGGTGGAGCATTCAGAAGAAGACTGGGACCGCGTTGTCACCGTCAATCTGAAGACGATGTTTCTCACATCTAAGTATGTCATTCCAGTAATGGAGAAGCAGAAGCGAGGCGTCATCACGAACATCGGCTCCATGGCAGGGCTGCGCTACACAGGACTTCCGTTTGTCGCCTACGCAACGACCAAGGGTGCGGTGCCTGCTTTCACAAGGACCATTGCCATGCAATATGCCGGCGTAGGCATCAGGGCGAATGTCATTCATCCTGGCGTTGTAGATACGCCCATGCAGCGCGCTACGACGGACGCCGGCTACGGTGCAGTTTTCGGAAACGTGGATGCAGACGCATTGCGCAAGAAGCGGGAAGCGACCATCCCGCTTGGCCGGTATGGTACGCCGTTCGATATCGCGCAGGCGGCGGTGTTTCTTGCCTCGGATGATGCGTCGTATATCACCGGTGTTGAACTGATGGTCGACGGTGGCTTCATCAGCCGGGCTGGATAGTCGCTCGATACAGGTCCATCGCCCGCGCCATTCCTTGAGTGCGCGGGCTCCTTATTTCGAACTCAAGAACTTCGGCTTCATCTGTGGCGCGAAGCGGTTGATGTAGTCCAACACAGGGAAGAAAAGTGATGTTGAGCGGAAAGACGGTGCTGATCACTGGGTGGGGGCGGAGGTTTGAGGATTGGCATCGCGCGCGTGGGCCAACGGGGGCGCGGATCATCGCGCTCGACATGGACTTCGAAAGCTGCGAGGGTGCTAGCGAGGCGCTCGAGGCGCTCGAGGCGCAAGGACTTGGCATTGTGTCGGCGTCCGGCTCGATGTTTCGTCTGCAGAATCCGTTGCCTGTTTCAAGAGGTGGACCGTTTGACTAAGCGGGTCGACATCCTTGTCAACTATGCAGGCGCTCGAGAGGTCCGCAGCGTCTTCGAGTTGACTTCTGCAGAATCGGATTGCGTTATCGCCATTAATCTTAGCGGCCCATTCCACTGTGCCCGTGAGGCTGCGCTGCGCATGAGGGCCAGTGGCGCTGGCGCCGTCCTCCTTCGTCACCGGCATCATGCTTCCTCGATGGCGGCTGGAGCAAAAAAAAATGGTTATACCGTCGGGGACGGCCCGAGCCCCCTATACGTCGACAACCTCTAGTACCTGATCGACAAGCTTCGTCCGCGATATCGAACTCGCCGCAAGAAAATATTCAGCAAGGCTGGATGTAGCTCCACTTATGCTCTAGCTGCAGAGTTTCGAAGCGTTCGACCAGAAAGTCAGTAAAAACGCGGATCTTGGCGGGGAGATGTCGCCGGCTTTGGTACGCGATGTTAATGGTCAGAGCCGGCAGTACCCAGTCGGTCAGCACGGGTCGCAAACGCCCCGCAACAATTTCATCGTAAATGATGTAGAGCGGCTGGATGACGATGCCATGCCCGGCTAACCCCGCCGCGACGATTACTTGACCTTCATTGGAGTCAAGTGTACTGCTCACCTCCAAATCGACGTGCTCAGTTCCCTTGGTCATGTGCAGCACATGCGCATCTTTCGCCAGGTTATAGACCAGGAGCTGGTGGGCGCTAAGATCTCTGGGATGCTGTGGCATGCCGTGTCTTTCCAGGTATGCCGGCGAGGCTGCCAGAACGCGTCTAGTGTGCGCGAGCTTTCGAATGGTAATGCTGGAATCACTCTCGTACTCTCGGGTCCTGATGGCCACGTCGATTCCGGCCTCGATGAAATCGAGATAGCGATTTGCGGCCGTAATCTGGACGCGTAAGTCGGGATAGCGGCGCTTCAGTTCTGGAAGTGCCGGAGCGATGTGCATCATTGCGAACGAGACGGAGCTCGTGACATGGAGAACTCCAGTCGGTTTCAGCGTCGAGTCCTGCACCTCGGCCTCGGCCTCGGCCATTTCGCCGAGCATACCTATACACCGGTGGTAGAAAGCTTGGCCGACTTCGGTTAGCCAAAGCCGCCGCGTAGTACGTTCGACCAGGCGGGCGCCCAATCGCTGTTCAAGTGCGAGCAGCGTTCGGCTCGCGGCGGCGTTTGACATGTCGAGCTTCTCGGCCGCTTTGGAAAGGCTCCCCTCCTCGGCGACTTGAACGAAGAATTCGAGCTGCGACCATCTATCTGTAGTCAATTTGATTCACCGCTGCTAAGTCAGGTCACGACGCGACGGCGTCGTTGCTGCGATTCAGTAAGTGTGACCGGCCTCCGCGAGACGTCCGCATCGAGGGGCACAGCTTGCAAAAGGACCGAATTGCGGCACGCGGCATACTCTCGTTGTGCTGCCGAGCGGTCCTTGCATTTCAACGGTTGTCGATTCGCTTCACCAACTCGCGAACCTCAACCGACTTCCAAACTCCCGCCTTGTTGAGCGGGTCATTCCTCAAGAAGGACTCAACTTGTTCCGCCGTTGCGTCCTCATAGAGAAAGAAGCTCCCTATGACGGCCTGGTCCTCTCCTTGAACGAGTGGCCCAGCGACTAAGAGCTTTCCGGGAGCGCCCTGGAGGTGGGCCCTGTGATCATTCTGGCTTGCCTGCCGCCGGTCGCCGACGTTCGGATGATCCAGGCAGTGGACTACGTGGTGCATGATTGCGTCTTCCTTGACGTGTTTGACTATCCCTTGCGCTTCTCGCGCGCTCGGGCCTCGCTCGGATTGGGTTAGGGTCGAAAGGTAGTGCGCCACCCAATCGGGGTGGCGCGTTGGCCCGGCGTGCCGGGCGCAGCGGTCGGTCATTGGAGGCCGAACAAACGGCGCGCATTGTCCCGGCCGATCTTCCGTCGATCCAGTTCGCTAATCTCGCAGTGGTCAAACCAACGCGCTGCGTCCTCATGCTTCTCGAACGGGTAGTCAACGGAATACATGATGCGGTCGCTGCCCACCTCGAGCATGGTCGACAGCAGGGTAGGGGTTCGGAAGTTACCGCTCGTGGTGATAAAGACGTTCTCTCGCAGATAGTCTCCAATCTGCCGCTCGCAAGGCATTCCGCGACGACCCTTCCGAAGGATGTGGTCGATGCGCCAGACATTGAAAGGGATGCCCTCGCCGAAGTGCCCAAGGATCATCTGAATCTCGGGGTGGCGATCGAACAGTCCACTTGAAAGCAGACGCAGCGCGTGCATGCTGGTTTCCGCCGCGAAGGCCCAGGTCGGACCGGTCAGCCAATGCCGCCCTTCGTAAATTGGCTCGCGAGACATGAGCGGATCACGCGGGTGCATGTAGAACGGCTTGTTGAGTTTGGCCACCTGAGCCCAGAAGTCGTTGAACTGCGGGTCGTCGTAATAGACCACCGACTCGGCATCACCCACCTGAGAGAAGCCGTTCACCAGGAAGCCATGAAAACCGAGCTGCTTCACGCAACGCTCAAGTTCCGCGGCGGCGGCTTCAGGATCCTGCATAGGCAGGGCCGCGAATCCTCCGAAGCGAGTCGGGTGACGTTGGATTTGCTCGGCCAGCGTATCGTTAGCTCGCTTCGCCACTTCGATGGCGCGCTGGACCTCAGGAATACCCTGTACGGCGGGGGAGTTCAGGGAAAGGATGGAGTAGCTTGTGCCGTATTCATCCATCTTTTCCAGACGTTGCTGCTCAAAGTCCAACAGGTTGGCCTTCAGTCCCTCCCATACTTCTGGACGTGCATAGACCTGCGAATCCGCAATCGTCAGGTCGATTGCGAAGTGTTCTTCCAGTGCGATCTTGTCTTTCATGGCATCCGTGCTTAGGTTGCGACGCGACCAGAGGGCACTGGCGCTGCGCAAATTACTTGAAAAATCATCTACTGCGAGCCGAGTATATATTTGAAAAATCAAGTATAAGTATGGGGGTGAACCCTAACATTCGGGGGGTATCATCCCAAAAATGCAACTATCTGGCACTTTGCTTCGGCTGGTATATACTTGCTATGGAAACAAAGTAGACGAGGCGAGATGGCATGGGGCAGCAACAGACACCGGATATCACAGTCGATCACGACCTTGAGCAAGCAATTCCCTACCTTGTGGCGCGAGCAGGTAGCCGCATGGGGACAACCTTCGCCAAGGCTCTGAAGCCCTATGGTTTGAGCCTCAGTGAATGGAGGGTGTGCGCTTTACTTGGCAAGGAACCGCATCAGCGCCTCACCACGCTCACCGTCGCAGCATGTGTTGACATGTCCGCGCTGTCTCGGATCGTGGACAGACTCATTGAGCAGGGGCTGGTGACGCGCGAAAAGAGCGGCGACGATGGGCGGGCGGTTCGCCTCGCCCTGACTGAGAAAGGTGCCGAACTCACGCGCAAAATCGTGCCAATGGCGAAGCACTATGAGGACGTGGCCCTGCAGTGCTTCAGCAAGGCGGAAGTAGCGCTGTTCGCGGAAATGCTTAACCGGCTCTACGCAAGCGCCGAGTCGCTTGTATCGTAGTTTTCAGCTCAGGAACCATATCCTGAGCTGGCGGCACCCGAAGAATCGGGGCACGCCCGATCTCATTGTCGAGCGCGTGAAGCGTCGGAAGTCGCCGGTGCCGGCCGGCCTGGAAAAATTCTCGAGTGGGACCTTGATTGGGGGCGTGACGGCGTTGTCGCAACCCTCAAAGAGCTACAGCGCATGTCGAGCCGAAACCACAATTGCGCCGCAACGGCGTCCGCGCTCCCGCTTTCCGCATCGACCTCGTGCTCATCGAACCGGACTGCTTGATCACGTCGTTGCCGCTGTCCCTGGCCATGTGCCGGCATAAGAACGGAGCCTCTTCGTGGCACGCAAGTGTCGTGTCTCGTGCACGCTGAGCCGCGTGAGCGCAGCATCATCTGACCTATCCATCATGTACCAAAGGGCGGGCGGCGAACAGGAGTTACGTCGCACTGTGGGCTTCCATGCCTGACATATTTGCATAAGGCGGAAATGTGATTTCCCTTTCGGGCATTTTTATTCGGTTAGCGGGACGGTAACGTACGTTAACAGAAAGCTGAAGCGCGGAAATGGAGATTGAGCGTGCGCAATATCAATGAAGACACAATAACCCAGGCAGTAATTGGGTCCTTGGACAAGTGTGAGAATCCGCGCTTGAAGCAGGTGATGACAAGTTTGGTTCAGCATCTTCATGCGTTCGCGCGAGATGTCCAACTGACGGAGGATGAGTGGGCCAAGGCCATCTCATTTTTGACTGAGGTCGGTCATATTACCGACGACAAACGTCAAGAGTTCATTCTCCTGTCTGACACGCTAGGCCTGTCAATGTTGGTCACGACGCAAAACAATAAGAAGCCCGCGAATTGCACGGAAGCCACAGTCTTTGGTCCGTTCTTCGTGGATGGTGCGCCCGTCTATCAAAACGGTGATGACATTGCGAACGGCGCATCGGGTGCGCCTTGCTATTTCAAAGGCCAAGTGCGTGGCACGAACGGTGAACCTATCGCAAACGCGTGGCTCGATGTGTGGCAGTCCGATGAGGACGGATTCTACGATGTTCAATCCAGCGTTGCGCGGATTGCAGGAGAGACTGAGTTCCGCGCCCGAGGCAAGTTGCAAACGGACGACCAAGGGTTCTTCAATTTTCGCTCCATCCTGGCCGAAGCCTATCCGATTCCACATGATGGTCCCGTTGGCCGCATGTTGAATGCAATTGGCCGTCATCCATGGCGGCCTGCACATCTGCACTTCATGATTCAGGCTCCAGGATACGAGACCCTCATTACCCATGTCTTCCGAGAAGGCGATCAGTACCTTGACTCCGACGTAGTGTTTGGCGTGCGCTCGTCGCTCATCGTCGATTGGGTGCCGCATGAGCCCGGGATTACGCCAGATGGCAAAGTCCTGGACGTGCCGTGGTTCACTCTTGACTACGACTTCGTTCTCAATCCAATCGCGAGTAAGCCATGATCAAGCATATTGTTATGTGGAGAGTTCGCGGTGACACACTTGCGGAACGCGAGTCAGCGTCCCGTCTTGTCAAGAATCGCTTCGAAAGTCTCCGAGGCCTGATTCCTGGTATGAGACATCTGGAGATCGGGCTGGACTCGAGTCGCGTCGATTACGCGTGCGATGTTGTGCTAATGACAGAGTTCGAATCTCGCGAGGCGCTCGAGGCGTATGCCGTTCACCCCGAGCACTTGAGAGTTCGCAACGAACTCGGCGATTTGCGAACCGCCCGTTTCCAAGTCGACTACGCGATAGACGGCTCTCGCAGTTTGGAAGAAAGCGAACAAAAATCCCATGCAAAAGTTTGACTTCGTCTATCAGGCTCGCGCCGGCCGGGTGGTGTTTGGCCCTGACAGTCTGCAATACCTCGAGCGGGAGGTGTTGAGCCTTGGCGCCGAGCGAGCGCTGATTCTCTGCAGCCCCGATCAAAGGGAAACCGGCGAAATGGTTGCAGCCAGACTTGGAAGTAGGGCTGCCGGTGTGTTCAATCGCGTCGTGATGCACGTGCCCATAGAACTCGCGAAGGAGGCCCGGGCACTTGCAAAAGAGCTACGTGCCGATTGCGCAATTGCGGTGGGCGGTGGCTCGACGGTCGGCCTAGGTAAGGCGATTGCACTCGAATCCGGCTTGCCGATTCTCGCCGTTCCGACGACCTATGCAGGCAGCGAAATGACGCCAATCTTTGGCATCACCGAAGCCGGCCTTAAGCGCACAGGAACGGATCTACGAGTTCTACCCAGGACGATTATCTACGATCCAAAGCTGAGCGTGAGCCTGCCGGTTGGGCTATCGGTCACAAGTGGTATTAACGCAATTGCTCACGCAGCGGAGGCACTTTACTCGCGCGACGCTAATCCAGTGACGAGTCTTCTTGCGGAAGAGGGCATCGCAGCATTGGCGAGCGCCATTCCGGGCATCGTGAAAGATCCCCTGGACATGGAAGCGCGCAGCGGCGCGCTCTATGGAGCATGGCTTTGTGGAACGGTGTTGGGCAGCGTCGGCATGGCATTGCACCACAAGCTGTGCCACACCCTCGGAGGAAGTTTTAATCTTCCGCATGCTCAAACTCACACTATCGTCCTGCCACACGCGTTGGCTTATAACCGTGAGTCTGCCCCGGAGGCGATGGATAGGATTGCGCGTGCGTTGGGCGTCGAAGACGCAGCGGTCGGCGCGTACGAGCTTGCGAAGGCGAACGGCGCACCAACAGCGCTAAGGGACATCGGCATGAGGGCCGAAGATTTGGAGAAAGCGGCTGATATCGCAAGTGCGAACCCGTACTGGAATCCTCGACCTGTCGAGCGCGACGCCATTCTCGCTCTCCTGCGTAATGCGTTCGAAGGCATCTCGCCGCGGTAACGCACACGCTGGGCGAGCATTCGTGGACAACGGACTGCTTGTGTAACGGAGGGGAAACTCCATCATGAACTTCACAGTGTACTGCCTTGACCACCCCGGCATGGTGGAGCGACGCCTCGCTTGCTACGACGATCACAAGGCATACCTCCAGACATCGCCAGTCAAGGCGCTCATTTCCGGCCCGCTTACGCTGGAAGATGGGCAGACCATGATAGGCAGCTTCTTCTTGTACGAGGCGGAGCGGATTGAAGATATCAAAGCATTTGTGACAGACGACCCTTTTAATAGGGCGGGCATCTGGAAGTCTATCGACATTCGTCCGTTTATCAAGCGGGTCGATAACCGTTAGGCAAGCAGACGCGTATGCCTTTGAGCAAAAAATATGGTGAGCGGGATACGGGCTTACGGCCGGGACTGATGCACCAGGCACGACACAGTAGGACAGTAGGAGACAGGAATGGAAACAGGTTTGGCGGGACGAACTGTCCTGGTGACAGGGGCAGCTCAAGGGATCGGTCGCGCGACAGCCCTGGCGTTCGCAAGAGAGGGCGCACAGTTGTGCTTGCTTGATATCGACGTCGATGCGTTGGAAAGGCTTCAAACGGAGATTCGCACAATTGGAGCGAAGGCTAGCTTTGCGAAGGCAGACCTATCCACGGCTGACGGCGTTAAAGACGGCATTAATGCCGTTCTTAAGCCATTTAGTGGGCAGCTTGACGTGCTGGTAAACAATGTCGGCTCTGGGAAGGTCCGTACGTTTGAAGAGCTTTCCGATGAAGATTGGGATTTCACAATGAATCTCAACTTCATGAGCTATGTGAGAGCCTGTCGCTACGCACTTCCTCGGCTTCGTACAAGAGATAAGCCCGTCATCATCAACAACGCGTCCGATTTAGCTCGCCAGCCAGAACCAGTGCCGATCGACTACTCAGCATCGAAGGCTGCTGTGCTCGCTCTGACCAAGGGTCTTGCTCGTGCTGAGGCACCGAAGGTTCGTGTCAATGCCGTAGCACCTGGGCCGGTTTGGACGCCGTTCTGGACGAAAGAAGGAGGGTTCGCCGAGACAATGGGCAAGTTCCATGGCATGGAACCGCGCGAAGCGGTCGAGCATGAACTTTCGCTGCGCCAACTCCCGCTTAAGCGTCTGGGTAATCCCGAAGAAGTGGCAAACGTGATCGTATTTCTTTCCTCAGACATGGCGTCGTTCGTTACCTCGTCTGTCTGGGGCGTAGACGGTGGAAGTATCCGGAGTCTCATCTGACCCCCTGAATTTTGTAGTTAAGCGACAAAGCTCCCACACGAGCTTTGCTCACTGTTGAGGATTCAAAATGCGTACGATTGCGTTGGAAGAGCATTTCACCCATCCCGATATGGCCGTCTATAGCGCAAACACCGCGACAATAGCTGAGCCGCGGGTGTGGGAGGATGCCGTTCGCCATCTGCTGGACTTTACCGAGCTGCGGATTCCTGCCATGGATGCCGCAGGTCTCGATATGCAAGTGCTTTCCTTGAATGCGCCAGGCATCCAGGCGGAAAAAGACACGAACGTTGCGATCAAGCGTGCCACGTTCATGAACGATACTCTCGCGGAAGCGATCGGCAGGAATCCGGATCGATTTTCCGGATTCGCCGCGCTGCCTACCCAAGATCCCATGGCAGCGGCCAACGAGCTCGAGCGTGCGGTGGTGGAGTTGGGGCTGAAAGGGGGCGTTGTCAATGCGCACACGCACGGCAAATACTTGGACGACCCCAGCTTTCGCGTACTGTGGGAACGGATGGTCGACCTCGATGTTCCACTGTATCTGCATCCTGCGAATGGTGTCGACTTACCTCACGTTCTGTCCGGTCATCCTGAACTGGTGGGCCCGATGTGGAGCTGGGGAAATGATACGGCTTCGCACGTACTCCGATGCGTTTTTGGCGGGGTCTTCGACGATTTTCCGGAGGCCAAGCTAATGGTTGGGCACATGGGTGAAGGCCTGCCCTATACGCTATGGCGACTCGATTCCCGATGGTCCTGGCACTTTCATCACGGTATCAAGCTCAAACGCGAAAAGCCTTCAGACTACATTCGGCATAACCTCTATATCACCACGAGCGGCGTGTGCGACAATGCTCCACTGCAATGCGCACTGTCGGCTATGGGGGCAGACCACGTTCTCTTTTCTACGGATTATCCGTTTGAGGACCTTCCGACCGCCACCAGCTTCCTTCGCGATGCGCCGGTGAGCGACGAGGTTCGCGCCAAAATCGCACACGGAAATGCCGAGCGGCTGCTGAAGCTTTGACGATACAACGCGCGACAGGCTGCCTACGCCCCCTCACTTTCAGGGAAACTTGCTAGCGGGTCGCGCGCCTTGAAGGCGTCAGTATTCACGCCGGCGTGACGATTCGGCTGCGGATTCATGTCATTTTCTGGCTTTCCGCGACAGCAGGCAATTCGACTCTGCACACGAGCTAAGCCGGCCGCTTTGCTTGGTGCAGTGGCAGGGTACACCCGCGTCGGGTCGGCCTGCTCCCTACCGAAAATTGGTACAGTGCAGAAGCAGTTTTCTATGCGGCTCAGAGAGCTTGATCTGCTGCGAATGTTCGCCGCGCTGCTTAGCGGTGCGGCAATCCGGATTTGCGATGCTCTATTGCCGAGCCTGGTGAGCATATTCAAGGTATCGGCGGGCTACGCTGCGCTCACAATTACGGCATTCGCCCTCACCTATAGCCTTACGCAGTTGATCTTTGGCCCGCTCGGCGATCGGGTCGGGAGGCCACGTCTTGTTCGGATCGCCTTGTATGGCGCTTCGGCAGGCGCCGCGTTGTCCGCTATGGCTCCGTCCATCGACATTCTCCTATTTGGGCGCTTCATTTGGGGATGCGCTGGTGCCGGCATTGTCCCACTTTGTATGGCATGGATCGGCGACGAAGTGCCATACGCTGAACGCCAGGCAGCTTTGGCAAAATTGCTAATCGGAACGCTTACGGGTATGGCCCTTGGCCAATTGCTTGGCGGCATCCTAGTTGACACGATGGTGGGATGGAGGGGAGCGTTCGTACTAATGGCACTTGCCTACGTGGGAACAGCGGCCAGGCTAGCCGTGGTCCTGCGCCGACCTGAACATCGGGAAATCGACATCGTGGCGTATCCCCACGTGAGTCAATCCTGTGGCGAAACGATAGCCGAGTCTGCGCGTATGGTGCTCCACGTCCTCACATCTCGTTGGCCGCGGATCGTACTGCTGGCGACCTTCCTCGAAGGCGTGTTCTTGCTGGGACCGCTGGCGTTGGTGCCAGCGTGGTTGCATGCGCGCTTTCAAATTTCGCCCGCCAGCGCTTCAATGTGCGCCGCTCTCTATGCTGTCGGCGGGCTGGCGTATGCGTGCGCCGCACGGCCCCTTGTTTCGAAGATCGGAGAGCAAGGGATGGTGCTGTCGGGCACCCTACTCGTCGGCTTTGCGTTGATCGGAATTGGGGGATTGCCAACACCCAGCTTAGGTGTTCCGGTTGCATTCTTATTGGGCTTCGGCGCCTATCTACTTCACAACACGCTACAGGTCCATGCTACACAGATGTCTCCGGGAGTTCGCGGGACAGCCGTGTCGCTGTTCACTGCCAGCTTGTATCTTGGCCAGGCCTTTGGTGTCATGGTCGGCGGATGGTCGATTGATCATCTTGGATATCGCCCGGTCTTCCTCGTCGGATCGGTAGCTATGCTCATAGTCGGCTGGTGCTTCTGGGCGATGTTGAATCGACGCCGTGCCGATCATGCCGCTGCGTGAGTCAGGTTGGACTGTTCTGAATGAAACTCTAAGCAAGAGGAGCTGATAGTGGCCGCGAGCGAATTGCATATGAACGATCGAGAACTCTTACGGCAACTGCTTACGACATACTGCGTATGCCTCGACAACTACGATATTGAAGGACTCGGCGAGGCCTTCACCGAAGACGGCGTTATGGACCAAGGGCCGGGTAGGGGAGGGCCTATCAAGGGCCGCGCATCAATCGTGGCGGGTGTGAAGGAACGCCATTCCCGATTCAAGCGAACCTGCCATCAGCTTGGGGAGAGTCAACTGTGCATTGCTGGAGATGCCGCTCGCGGCGTCACCTACGTTACGGCGATTCACCAGGATTGGGACGGTAACGTTGCGACTGCTCACCTCCGGTATCACGATGTCTTTAGGCGGGTCGACGGCCTTGGGTGGAGAATTGCCGAAAGAACATCGCGCGCGATGCTGGTACAGGGATTTGACGAGGGACAGTGGAACTGGGTCTGCCGTAAGCCTCTCATCGAGAAGTAAATGCGCTATTTACGGCTCATTTCCATTCGTTTCACCGCTGCTGGTCTTGAATGTCTCAAACATCGAGAGAGCTAAAAATGAACAAGATTGTCCGCTTTGTCTTGCTCAAACGAAGGCGCGATCTAACGCATGAACAGTTCTCAGCGTACTGGTGCTCACGACACGTCGAAGTGCTCATGGCTTCGGGGCTCCGGGACTACAACGCCAGCTACACACAAAATCATTTCGCAGCGCTGCCAGGCTATTCAACCGACGCCCTCCGTTTCGATGGAGCACCGCAAATGCTTCAATGCGATGCCAGCGTCATTCAATCAGGTTTTCAACAGGATCCTCGCTACCTCAACTTTGTGCGACCGGACGAGGACATGTTTTTGGAAGCGGGCGAGGGGCAGACGTTATTCGCGGACGTGGTGGAGGTCAACCCAGGTCATGGAACCGCCACGAAGCTCATGATCTTTGCGTCTTATGCGGTAGGTGTCACGAGGGAGCGCGGTAAGGCCATACTCGGCGAATGGAACAAGTCGCTTCTCCGCGAAGGCGACGTCGCTGCCTCCTCGTGTAATCAGTATTTCGCTATCGCTGGTGCGACTAGGGGGGCACTACCACATTTTGATGTGGTACTGGAGTTTTGCGTCAAGGAAGAGAGCGCGGCCATCTCGCTCTTTTCGAACCTTAATGAAACATGGCCGACGGTTCTCGAAAAGGGAAGCTGCTTTCCCGTCCTTTCTCGGGCCCGTTTCTTCTATTGAGTCGGAGCTTGCGCTCCCATCCCGCCCCCTAGCTCAAAGGCGAAAGGGCGGCCGGACTTTGTGCGGTTCTCTGCAGCCGGAGAGCTCCAAAGGGAATCGAGAGAATGGCCTTCGCAACGCGCTGACGGAGTTACTTGCAGATCAGGGAGCGTGCAAGAGCGTGAGCATACATCTAGTCCGGTGAATCACAGCGAACCTGGCGGACTCTCGACAGGATCCTGGCCCGCTTGCGACGCAAATATGTTTTCAAAGTTGGTGACGCTGCTCGGTAATTGCCTCCAAAGCCATTGTTCCGCAGTCTAAAAAACTCATTTCCGTTGGTGGCATTTCTTTACTTCGAGCGAGCCCTTACCGTTGCGCAACCCAGACATATTGGAAAGACAGCCGCACGCAAACCTCAGTTCTGCAACGCGCACGTCGACTTTCAACTGGGGTACGGAGGCGTGCCATCCATGCTGTCGCAGATTCCGTCGGCGAAAGCGATGCACGCAAATGCTCGGCGCAGATAGGTCAACGCCTCGTTTAAATGGATGACGTCACGCTCTCCACGGTGACCGTCCACACGAAACATAAGATGATATCTAGGAGGAGAAGAGTGAGAGGATTGCGAACTGCTACCAAAGCCGGTGTAGTGGCTCTTGCAGCGATGGTGTCCGTCGGAGCTGCATACGCACAGTCATCAGTGACTTTATATGGCGTGGTGGATGCAGGCATTGAGTATGCCACCCATCAGCCCGGAAGTGGCTCCAGCGTCGTTAGGATGAACTCGGGGAATATTGCGGGCTCTCGCTGGGGACTGCGCGGGGTCGAGGAGTTGAGAGGTGGCGCCGGAAATTCGGACAGTCGGATAAATGGAAGAGCTGGGGTCTGAGCCGGCCATAATGGCGGGCAGAAAGGACCTCAGAAGATGACGAAACGAAGCAGGCGAACCCACTCGGCGGGGTTGAAGGCGAAGGTAGCCCTGGCGGCCCTCAAGGGCGAAAAGACGCTGGCGGAGCTGGCCCAGCAGTACGACGTGCACCCCAGCCAGATCACAGCGTGGAAGCAGCAGTTGGT
>NZ_KB903202.1:0-15945 GCF_000379565.1 Cupriavidus sp. UYPR2.512
AATGGATTGCCAGCCGCATAGGCGACGCGTTTCTTGGTTACTTCTTGTCGCTCGGACAAGAAGTGACTCGCCGGCTGCGCCGGCGAAACAGCCCACGCCCGCCACGCCCGCCACCCAACCGCAGTGCCAAAACCCAAAAACCCCATGCCCGCAAATCGACGAAGACCCTTTTTTTACTCCCGAGCCGGGGCGGTCCGGATCATGTGCCGCCGAATACATCGGAGCGCCCGTCCGGAGCATGTATCCCGACCCCGAACAGGAACACGGCATCGTGCTTTCCCTAGCTGTCCCGAAACGTCAAAAAGATGCCCCCGATGGTGAAGGGCCTGCACGCCATTGGCCGATACTTTCACTCAGGTACAAGCCTTCGGGGAGGCATGACCACCGACGAAGAATCCAGATCCGATCCCACGGGCTTTCCACATCCAACACCCAAAATGGGGAGACACACATGCCAATCCGCCCTACCCTCTTGCGCGCGCGCCGCGCCGCCGTCTGCGCTGTTCTGACCCTGGCCATGCCCGTGGCCATGGCATGGACCAACAAACCCGTCCGGGTGCTGATTCCCGCGCCCGCTGGCGGCACCATGGACGTCTTGGCGCGCTTGCTGTCCGAACAGCTCACGGCAGAACTGGGCCAGCCCGTAGTGGTCGACAACAAGCCGGGCGCCGGCGGCTCTATCGCGATCAACACCATGCTGGCGGCACCGCCCGACGGCCAGACCATCCTGCTGTCGACCACCAATGTGCTCACGGAGATCCCGCATGTGATGAAGGTCTCCTTTGATCCAATGAAGGATGTGAAGCCCGTGGCCGCCGTGGCCAAGTCGACCCTGCTGCTGGTCGGCTCGACGAGCCTGCCGGCCAAGGACCTGCCGGCCCTGGTGGGCTATGTGAAGGCCCATCCGGGCCAGCTGAGCTTTGCTTCCTACAGCGCAGGCACGGTGGCCCAATATGCCGGCCTGATCATGAACCAGAAGGCCGGCATGGACCTGCAGCACGTGCCGTTTGCCGGCTCGCCGCCGGCGCTGACCCAGGTGATGGGCGGACAGATCACTGTGATGTACGACGGCATGGTGACCTCGCTGCCGATGATCAAGGCCGGCAAGCTGCAGGCCTATGCCCTGGCAGCAAAGCAGCGCTCGCCGATGCTGCCGCAGGTGCCGACCTTTGCCGAGATGGGCTATCCGGACATTGACTTCAACAACTGGGCCGGCGTCTTCGTGTCGGCCCAGGTGCCCGCAGACGTGGTCCAGAAGATCCAGGCGGCTGTGTACAAGGCAGCGGCCACACCCAAGGTGCAGGAAAGGATTATCGGGCTCGGCTTCGAGACGGTGCCTGCCCAGTCCCCCGCCCAGCTGGGCCAGGCTCTGCGTACCGAATTCGATCGCAACGCCGGCATCGTCAAGACCTACCACATCCAGCCCTGAGGTCGCAGCCCGGGCTGTGCTGGTTCGCCAGACCAAACGGGCTTGCTGTTTGCTCCGCTCTCCCGCATCGCGGGAGAGCAAGCGCAATCTCGCGCAACGCACGTGCAGTGTCCCCGATGGTCACGGCAAAGACCCCGAGCATCATCCGCCAGACCGCCCCGCTACCTAGAATCGGCACACATACCTCGCGGCACAGCACGCCGCGCCGATACCTCGATACCTGCCCCCCGCGCGGTCCGTCGAAACATGAAGGAGCCTGCATTGCCTCTCAAGACCTGCCCCCTGGACCGTGCCGATACCCCCGAAGAGGCAGGACTTTCCGCGCGGCGGCTGCAGGCCATCTCGTCGGTGCTCAATGCCGATGTCGATCGGCGCAAGATCCCGGGGGCTGTCGTGCTGGTCGCGCGTAAAGGCCGAATCGCATGGTTCGAGGCATTTGGCTTCGAACATGCGGATGCACCGACGCGTCCGATGCAACGCCATTCCGTCTTTCGCATTGCTGCAATGACCCGGCCAGTCGTCGGCGTCGCGGCGCTGATATTGATGGAAGAAGGCCGCCTGGCACTGAACGACCCGGTCGCACATTACATCCCCGAGTTCGCCCGCGTGCAGGTCGGCGTCGAGACGGTCGACGCGAACACCGGCGGGCGCCGCCTTGCGCTCGAGCCGGTGCGGCGCGCCATGACCGTTCACGACCTGTTCCGGCACACATCCGGCCTGACTTACGGGCAGTTCGGTGATTCGCTGGTGCAGCGCCAGTATCGCGAAAACGGCCTGATGGATCCTAGGCAGAGCAATGCCGAGATGGTCGCGAAGCTGGCGGCCCTCCCGCTGCAATGCCAGCCGGGCGAGGTCTTCGAGTACGGCATGTCCACCGACGTGCTTGGCCGCATCATCGAAATCGTCTCCGGCATGGACCTCGACCGCTTCGTCGCCGAGCGCGTGACGCAACCGCTGGGCATGCATGCAACCGGCTTCCGCTTGATCAGGCAGGACGGTGCAGGCCTGGCCTTGCCGTTTCGCGATTCCGCCATGTCCAGCGCGCTGTTCGCCTATGACGAAGACAATCCGCCCCGGTGGCATTCCGGCGGCGCCGGCCTGCTGTCCACGGCCGGCGACTACGCGCGCTTCTGCCAGATGCTGCTCAATGGCGGCGTGCTCGATCGCGTGCGCGTGCTTTCGAGAAAGAGCGTCGACCTGATGCTTGGCAACCATCTGCCGCCGGGTGCGGACTACGGTGGTTCGACACGAGGACTTGGCATCAACGCACCGTTGCCTGACCTGGGACAGGGGCACGGCCTTGCCGTGGGTGTGCGCACCGAGCGGGGCCTGTGCCCGGTGCCAGGTTCCGTCGGCGATTTTTACTGGGGCGGTGCACTCGGGACCTATTTCTGGGCAGACCCGCAGGAGCAACTGCTCGCCATCCTGATGCTGCAGGAGAACGACCTGGCGACCCGCACCGGGTACCGGTCACTGCTGCGCAACATCGTATACGGCGCGCTGGAAGACTGAGCCGCCGGCCGCAAACCCTGGAGAAGCACCCATGAAGAAAATGAACCGGCGCTGGATCCTCAGGCAGCGCCCCGTCGGCGATGTCTGCGACGACGACCTGCAGCTCGTTGAAACACCGCTGCCAAAGCCGGAAGACGGCGAGATCCTGGTGCGCAACATCTACCTCATGGTCGCGCCGACCAATCGCGTGTGGATGAGCCAGATCGACCAGTACATGGCACCGGTGGCCCTTGGCGAGGTGATGCGCGGCGTCACCATGGGCGTGGTCATCGAGTCCAGGCATCCGGACTTCAAGCCTGGCGACATCGTCGAAGGCGGCATGGCCTGGGAAGAGTACTCGGTGACAAGGACCGCCAGGCGCGTCCCGGTGGAGTACGACCTGCCTCTGCACGCATTCGCGAGCGTACTGGGCAACTCCGGCATGACCGCCTACTTCGGCATGCTCGACATTGCCAGGCCGAAGGCCGGCGACACCATAGTCGTGTCGGCCGCCGCGGGCGGCGTCGGCTCGATCGCCGGGCAGATCGGCAAGATACTCGGTTGCCGGGTGGTCGGCGTCGCGGGCGGCGAGAGCAAATGCCGGCTCGTCAAGGAGGAGTACGGCCTGGATGCCTGTGTCGACTACAAGGGCGGCAACCTGCTTGCCGATCTTCGCGCCGCCTGCCCGGACGGCATCGACGTCGATTTCGAGAACGTGGGCGGGGACACCATGGATGCCGTGCTGGCGCTCATCAACCCGGGCGCCCGCATCGCGCTTTGCGGGATGATCTCGACCTACAACGCAAGCGGTGACTGGTGGAGCCCGAAGATGTTCCGCAACGTCATCATGAAACGCGCGCGCATCGAAGGTTTCCTCATTGCCGACTACCGTTCGAGATTTCCGGAAGCCGTGGAAGTCCTGGCGAAATGGGTCAGGGACGGCCAGCTCAAGTACCAGGTCGACATGGTCGACGGCATCGAGCAGGCGCCTGCCGCGCTGAACCGGTTGTTCACCGGCAAGAATATCGGCAAGCAGCTTGTGCGCCTGTCGCCGGAACCCACGCTTGGCTGAGCCGCAGCCCTTCACGCCAATGTCCATGATCCATCCAGATATCACCAGCAACGACGCGCCGGAGACAACCGGCACGGCCGATCCCGGCGCCCGCCCCCGCCTTCACGATTTCCAGGGCAAGGCCGCAATCATTACCGGCGCCGCGTCCGGCATCGGCCTGGCCCTGGCAGAGGCACTGGCGGCTCAAGGTGCCGACCTTGCGCTTGCCGACATCGACGCACGCGGGCTCGACGCGGCGCGCGCCCGGCTCGCATCGACCGGCAGGCGCATCTGCACACGCGTACTCGACGTTTCGTCGGAAGCGGACGTGCGCGATGCCGCAGCGGAATTCGAGGCACAGCTGGGCCGCGTGCATCTGGTCTTCAATAATGCCGGTATCGATATGAGCGGCGAACTGGCTTCGCTATCCCAGCAGGACTGGACCCGCGCTTTCGGTATCAACGTGTTCGGCGTGATTCACGGCATCCGTCATTTCCTGCCGCTGCTGCACCGGCACGGCGAGCCGGCCCATTTTGTCAACACGGCGTCCGGCGCGGGCTTCTGGGTGAACGGCGATTTTCCAATGGGTGCCTACGCGGCAACAAAATACAGCGTGGTGGCCCTCTCCGAGTCGCTTGAACAGGAACTCCGCGGCACCGGCATTGGTGTCTCGGTGCTTTGCCCCGGCCCGGTGAAGACCCCCATCGCGGAACGCTCAAGCCATGCAAGCGAACCGTTCAAGGCCAGTGTTGCCGCCGGCACGGCCCCGGAACTGGTGGCCAGCCAGGCGCTGGACGCAATTCGCGCGGGCGAGTTCTATATCTTCACGCCGACACGCATGCGGCCGCGCCTGGAGGCGCGTTTCGCGCGCATTCTCGATGCCCTGGAACGTACCCCCGCCACAACCAACGGAGGCTGCGCCACATGATTCATCTCATTTTCCTGTGCAAGCGGCGCGCCGATGCGGACCGCAGCGAATTCCTGCGCTACTGGCGCGATGTGCACGCACCGCTGGTCGCAGGCCTGCCAGGTGTGCGCCGCTATGTCCAGAACACTGTGCAGCCTGTCCCGGGCCACGCCGAGCCGTACTGCAGCGTGGACGAGATCTGGGTCGAGGATGCGGCCGCTGTCGACAGCCTCATGCGCAGCGCGGGATACGGCAGATCGGCACTGGCGGGGGCGGGCAACCTGGTCGATCCCGTGCATGGCGTGCGCCTGCAGACCATCGATCACGTCATGCTTGCCGGCCGCCCGATCAGCGCGGATGAATCGTTGCCAAAGAGAATTACCTTCTTCAAGCGCATGCAAAGCCTGAGCCAGGAAGCCATGTTGCGCTACTGGCGTGGCACACATGGGCCACTGGCCGCATCGGTACCGCGCCTGCGCCGCTATGTGCAGAGTGCCATGCAGCCGACCACCGTCGAGCCGCGCTTCGACGGCGCGGCGCAGATCTGGTTCGAGGATGCCGCCGCGCTGCAGGCCGCGATACGCTCGCCGTTCTTCCGCGAATCGGTCAAACCGGACGAAGCGAACTTTATCGCCACTGACACCGCCCTGACACTGTCGATCGAAGAAGAACACCGCATTGTCTGGCCGCGGGCGGCTTGAGCATTGCCGCGCTACACCCGCTGCTCCGGGCTCGCCAGCAACATCGGCCGGGGCAGAACGGGCCCGGCCGGCGGCGCGCCTCCGGCGCGCCACGCGCTCGGACTGCAGCCAAAATGACCGCGGAACCAGCGGGAAAATGCGCTCTGCATCGAGAACCCGAGCAACACGGCGACGTAGCTGACCGAACGCTCCGGATGGCCGAGATACTGGACCGCAAGCGTGACCCGGACTTCGTCAAGGATGTCGCTGAAGGTCGCGTCTTCCTGCAACAGCTTGCGGTGGAGCGTGCGCCGGTCGATGCCGAGCTGGCCGGCAACCCGTTCAACGCTGCAGTTTCCCGTAGGGAGCAAGGACAGCACCATGCGCCTGACTTTTTCGGTCATGGACGGGGACGCATGCGCGGTCAGCGAGTCCAGGTACGCATGCGCATACCGCGCGAGCTCCGGGCGCGCGGCGGGCGGCACTGCCTCCATGTCTTTCAACGCGCAGACAATGCCGTTGAAGTCGCAACCGAAGTCCACCGCCCCGCCGAACACACGCAGGTAGGATGACAGGTTCCTTGGGGTACGGTGCGAAAGGCAGATGCGGCGCGCGCGCCAGCCTGGGCCGATCAGTTCCCTGAGCATCCGATAGAGCGAGCCCAGCACCATTTCGTCGGCCTGACGCGTCGAACCGGCGTACTCGGCCATCAGCGACATGCCTATGACAAAGGCGCCGTCTCTTTCTTCCACGCCAAGGACCAGAGCCTCGCTGTGCAGAGCGATGTAGCGCACCATCGCACTGAGCGCGTCGCGCAAGGTCGGAGAATCCCGCACAGCCATGCCGAGCGGCCCAAGGACCGACAACTGACGGCTCTCGCCCATGCGCAGGCCGAAGTCTTCGGCGCCGGATGCTGCCGCGGACACCTCGAGCAGCCGGCAGACGGCGCTGGCGGAGATCAGGTTGTCTTCGGCGTCCAGGCAGCTTCGGGGCAGCCCGACTTCGGCCAGCATCTCTAGTGGATCCAGTCCCACCGAGCGGGCAACCTCGGCATAACGAGACAGCGTAGCGCTGCGGACTAAGCGGCTCATAGGCCTCCTTGCATGGGCAGCGGCTGCATAGCCATGCAGCCTGCGGTTGTCGCTGGAGCGGAATGCATGCCCGGTCTGGCTTCAGGCGCGGCGCATCAGGCTGTAGCTCTGGGCGCTTGGGCCGACATCGGGCATGCTGGCCAGGAACAGCGCGAGCGGGATGACATCCCCCGGCTCCTTGAACCATTCGCCGGGCGGCACTGCGACATCGCGCGTCATGTCCGTCCTGACCGGCCCCGGAATCAGCTCATTGACGCTGATGTTGTCCTCCTGCAGTTCCGTCGCCAGGGACTGGGTCAGCATCCACAGACCGGCCTTGGAGCATGAATAGGCGGAGAAGCCCGCATTGGGCCGCCTGCCCTGGCCGGAGCCGATCATGATGATCTTGCCCGCCCCGCGGCGGCGCAGGTGGGGAATGGCGGCATGGGCGGTATGGTAAGCACCGGTCAGGTTGATATCGATGGTCTTGCGCCAGAGCGCAGGGTCGCCGTCTGCGATCCTGCGCTGTTCGAGCGCGACGCCGGCATTGGCGACCACGATATCGACACCGCCGAATGCATCGCCGGCGCGCTGGAACAGGGCCGCCACCGTCGCGTAGTCCGCCACGTCGGCAGCATGCGCAATGGCCTGGCCACCGGCTTCGCGGATCAGCGCGGCCGTCTGTGCGATGTCGGCCTCGTTGCGGGCGCTGCATACGACCGCGGCTCCGGCGCTGGCGTAGGCAAGCGCAATGGTGCGCCCGATGCCACGGCCGGCGCCCGTGATGACGGCGACCTTGCCCTTGAGCAATTCAGGATCAGTATGGCTCATTGTCATTCTCGATGGGTGTTGCAACGGGTTGTTGCAATGGGTTGAAGGGGTCCAGGTACCACGCTGCAGCCTGTTGCTCAGAATGGGCGGTCCCCGATCACGGTGGCACGGTCCATCCTGCGATGGCACGGCGGGTAGTCCATGACCGCGTAGTGCTGGGTGGATCGGTTGTCCCAGATCGCCACGCTGTTCGTGGTCCAGCGCCAGCGCACCTGATGCTCCGGAATGTAGGCCTGGGTGATCAGGTAGCGCAGCAGGTCAGAGGCCCCCAGGCTGAAGTCCTGCCCGAAGCGGACGCGCTCAGGTGTATGGAAGTTCGTGAAGTGGGTGGTAAAGCCGTTCACGAACAACACCTTCTCGCCGGTCTCGGGATGCGTCCGGACGACGGGATGCTCGGCGTCCGGAAACTGTTCCTTCAGCGCAAGGCGCTTTTCGATCGGCATGGCCGCGCCGAAAGTTGCCTCGATACTGTGGCGTGCACGCAGGTCAGCAATCTCCGCCTTGACGTGTTGCGGCAGGTTCTCATAGGCCAGGACCATATTGGCCCACATGGTGTCGCCACCAACTGGCGGGCATTCCCGGCAACGCAGGATGCTGGCAAGCGGCGGCGCCTCGCGCCAGGTGGCATCCGTGTGCCAGGAATTCTCGTAACGCGGGGTGGGCTGCTCGGGGCTTTTGTAGATGCGCACCAGCCCGGGATGCTCGGGATCGCTCCCCGCCACCGGATGATCCTCAAGTTCGCCAAAGCGGCGTGCAAAGGCTACGTGCTCGCCGGCCGTTATGTCCTGGTCACGCAGGAACAGTACACGGTGCCTGAGCAGCGCCTCCCGGATGCCGGCGAATATGCCGTCATCGTGAATGGCATCGACGAGGCTGACGCCGACCAGTTCGGCGCCAATGGCACAGGTAAGTTGCTCGACTCGCATGGCGACTCCGTCAAATGGTGAAGTTCGAAGCAGAGTATTGAAGAAGTGGCGCGCGATGCGTTGACATTCCGGGGCAGGCACTTTACATTTTGGGGCACCCTGGGGGAACTCCTATGTCGACGCCGCTGCAACACGTGAACCTGACGGAATTTGTCGACGTGGCCCGCCAGGTCGGCCTGGATCCCTACCGGCAATTGCGGCAGGCAGGGATCAGCCCGACGGCCCTGGTGGACCCGGATATCCGGGTCCCGGCAAAGTCGGTCATGCAATTGCTCGAGGATTCGGCGCAGTTCGCGGGCGTCGAGGACCTTGGACTGCGCGTAGCGGAAGCCCGCCAGCTGACCAGCCTGGGACCGCTATGGATGGTGATGCGCGAGGGCGCCACCCTGCGCAACGCCCTGGAAGCGATGGCGCGCTATCTGCATTTGCTGAATGAAGCGCTGGACTTGCGCATCGAGGAAGTCGGGGACATCGCGGTCGTCAAGCCTGAATTCCTGGTAAGTGTGCAGGGCTCCATGCGGCAATCGACGGAGTTCATCATTTGCCTCTGGTTCCGGCTGTTCAAGCTGCTGTCGGGGACGACCTGGAAGCCGCGCAGCATCTGTTTCACCCACGCCGCACCGGCCAGCCTTGCCACACATCGGCGCCTGTTCGGCATACCGGTCCGGTTCCGCCAGGATTTCAATGGCATTTTGCTGTCCGCTGCAGACCTCGACGTAGCCGGTCCGGCCTACGATGCGGCGCTGGCCCGTCATGCACGCGAATTCCTGGATACCAAACTGGCGCAGTCCGATTCGACCATGCCTGACAAGGTCCGCAAGCTGGTGTTCGCCCTGTTGCCGACAGGCGAGTGCGGGGCCGAGCAGGTGGCCCGCCAGCTTGGCATTGACCGCAAGACGATGCATCGCCATCTGGCTGGCTATGGCGAGAACTATCTGTCCGTCGTCGATGCGGTCAGGGCCGATCTTGTATCGCGATACGTCGCGAATAGCGAACGGCCCTTGTCGGATGTTGCGACCTTGCTGGGCTTCTCTTCGCTCAGTGCCTTCTCAAGGTGGTTTGCCACACGCTTCGGCTGCAGCGTAACGGCATGGCGCCGTCAGCAATCGGCGCCAGAACGTGTGCGCTAGGCGCTGCGCGTCACGCCTGGCATGCTGACCCAGTCCGCAGCCAGATCCGTCAGCGCTGGGCAGCCCAGCAAGCCGAGCGTGCGGTCGATCTCGGCACGCAGTATCGCCAGCGCGTGCGCGACGCCCGCCTTGCCGCCAGCCGCCAGGCCATACAGCGTGGCGCGGCCTGACATTGCCGCATCCGCTCCCAGCGCGCGTGCCTTGACGAAATCGCTGCCGCGCCGCAGGCCGCTGTCGACGATCAACGTCATCCCGGGGCCGACCGCGGCACGGATCGCGGGAAGCACCTCGATGGGCGCGACGCAGCTGTCGAGCTGGCGACCGCCGTGGTTGGTGATGACCAGGGCATCGACGCCCAACGCCCGGGCCCGCAGCGCATCGTCGGGCCGCATGATGCCCTTGAGGATGAGCTTGCGCGGCCACAGGTCGCGCAACCACTGCACGTCCTGCCAGCTCAGCGAGGGGTCCATCTGCTTCGACAGGAAGGTTGCCGCGTTGCGGGCGTCGTCCCGGCCGGGTGGAAGGACGTCGCCTAGATTCCGGAAGCGCGGCATGCCATGCGGCACCAGAACGTCCCACCACCAGGCGGGCCGCATGGCGACGTTGACCAGGTTGGCAAAATCAAGCTTCATCGGCGCCCGATAGTTGCGCCGGTCCCATTCCCGGTTGCCAAGCACGGGAACGTCCGTGGTCACCACAATGGCTTCGGAGCCGGCCGCTTCGGCACGCCTGACAATGCCCGCCAGGTTCGCGCGATCCTTGAATGGATAGATCTGCATCCAGTGCCGTACGCCGGTCTCGGCAACCCGCTCGAGCGCGACCGTCGACACCATGCTCTGGCACATGGGAATGCCTGCATCGCGCGCGGCGTGTGCAAGTGCCAGGTCGCCCTCATGCGCCAGCAGTCCGTTGAAGCCGGTCGGCGCAACGACCGCGGGCATGGCGATGCGCTCGCCGAACAGCAGGCAGCCGGAATCGCGCACTGAAACATCGACCAGCGTGCGCGGCGCGAAGGCGATCGCGTCATAGCTGGCGCGATTACGGCTCAGGCTCAGTTCGTCGTCCGCGCCGCCCTCCAGGTATTCAAGGCAGAAGTTGGGCAGGCGCGCGGCCGCCATCGCGCGCAGCTCGGCAATGTTCTGGGCGCGCCGCACGTCGCGGCCGCGATAGAGACTGCGTTTCATTGTCATGAGGACCGGTTCCATTTGATCGCCGCTGCAGGGCTCCGATTATCCGGAGACTGAGAGCGATCGCGCCCCCTGCGCGGAGGAGGGGGCGAGCCGTGCGGCCCGCCGGCAAGCGCGAGGGCCGCGGCAGGGCGAAGTTACTCGAGACCTTCCAGCAGCCCCAGCAGCTGGGCGCGCCGCACGGCGTGCTTGCGCGTGCCGGCGCTGAGTTTGCCGAACAGGTTCTTCACATGCCACTTGGCGGTGACCTCGCCCACCCCGATGGCCTGCGCGATTTCCTTGTTGGAGAGATTGCGCGCGAGCAGTTCAAGGACTTCGCGTTCCTTGGGCGTCAACACCGTGCTGGCAACGGCGCGCGGCTGCGTCGCAGGGCGTTCCGCGCGGCGCGGTATGCGTGCAACCGGCGCCATCTGGCCAGCGTCCGCTTTCCCGGCCTTCCCGGCGTCCTCGTCTGCGACACGCCTGGCCCAATCGGCCAGCGCCGGGTGCGCATCGACGAATATGCGGGCAAAGCCGTAGGTCTGTGCCAGGTTCATCGCTTCCTGCAGCAGCGCCCGGCTGTCTTCGCCGTTGCGATGACGCACGAACGCCTTCAGTGCCATGATCTCGATGCGCCGGCGCCCGAGTTTCATGGCCTCGGCCAAAGGCGCGGCACGGTCCAGGGCGTCGGCAGCGGCTGGCCAGTCCTGAGCGGCTATCGCCGCGTTGGCATGCGCCATGACTTGCAACAGCGACACATCCCGGCGCCACAGCGGGCCATGGTCTGCTTCGACTTGCGCAACGAGTTCGTCAATGCGGGTGATCAGGGCGCGGCACGTCTCGGCACGGAAGCGCCCCGCATGCATGCGCACCTGATCCGCGAGGCTCGCGATGCAAAGCCGCGGCGTCCGGCGCGCGATGCCCACCGCGTGCAAGGCTTCGAGCAGGTCGAGTGCACGGTGCTCGACGCCTTGCGCGGCCGCCACGCGCGCAGCGCTCAGGTACGCCAGCAACGACGTTTCCGACGTGCCGGACCGCTCCAGCACGTCGAGCCGGTTGGCAAGCAGCGCGCCCGCTTCGTCGACCCGGTCGCGCTCATAGACCGCCGCGGCCAGCAGCGACGCCAGCATGCAGGCGAGAGGATGGCGGCGGCCGAGATCCGCTTCCGCGCTTGCGAGGGCGGGCCGCAGGACCTCTTCGCTTAACATCACCTGCCCTTCACGCAGGTAGCTCAGTCCGACCACGAACTCGCCCCAGCGCGCCGCGTAGCGATGACCCTCGCCGAGGTCGCCGCGCGGCGCGAGCTGCAGATGGCGTCGCGCATTCCCTGTTTGCCCTTGCAGGATCGCCGCCATCGCCAGGCGGTTGGCATGCATCTGGGCCAGCCGCGGGTCGTGCAGAGCGGGGGGCTGGAGCCACGGTTCCAGCAGCGCGAGGCAACGGTCTGGCTGGTCTGCGTAGTAGGCCGCTACGCTCAGTATCAGTGCGCATTCGTAGCGCAAGGCGGTATCGGCGCCTGCCCCTTCGAGCAGGCGCGCCACCAGCGACTCGGCCTCCGCATGCCGCTCGCCAAGCGCCAGCACCCAGGCGGCGGCCATACGCAGGCCAGGATGCCGGTCCAGTTCCGCATCGGGGAGACGATCGAGCCATTCGAGAACGGTCGTGAGTCGCCCCTGCATCACGGCGTCGTAAAGCGAGCGTCCCGCCAGCTCGAAGGCCAGCTCGTGCTGGCCTGCCGCGTGCGCGTGGCGCCCGGCTTCCTCGGCCATACCGTGCGCGGCCAGCCAGTGCGTCGCGCGGACATGCAGCTCGGTCAGCGCCTCGCCAGGCAGCTCGGCCAGGCGCACCTGCAGGGCGCTGCGCGCCAGCGTGTGCAGCCGACACCAGTCGCTGTCGTCGCCGGACACAAAGATGGGTGTCTCGCGGACCAGCCGCGCCAGCTGTCCGGACGCCTGCTCGCTGCCTGTCAGCGCAACGCACAGGTCGGGGTGAAGGTGATCCACGACGGCGATGCGGGTGAGGAAGGCGACGTCGTCGGGCGCAAGCCTGGCAATCAGGCCGCCGACCAGGTGCTCGCCCTCATCGGCCGGGCGGGCCGACATGGTATCGATGACGCTGCGCGGATCGGCGCCGCGCTCCATGGCCGCCAGCACGAGTTGCAGGCCGAGCGGCCATCCATCGGTCATCTCGTGCAGCCGCGCGCAGCTGTCCGCATCCACCCGGTCGCCGAAGCGACTGCGCACGAGGGCCATGGTTTCGTCGAAACGGAAACGCAGCGCTTCGGGCCCGATGCAGGCGCATTGACCATACGCCGTCAGGTCGAAGACGGCCGTATCGAATCCGCTGCGCGCCGCGACCACGATGCGCAGATTGGGCGGCGCGTTGTGCAGCAAGTAAAGCAATGCCGGAAACCCATCTTGCGAGAGACGATCGGCTTCATCGACGATCAGCATGAGGTCCAGCGACGTCTGGGCCACCTCGGCAAGCCAGGCCGTCAGCCCCTCGGTGCCGCCCGGCGCCGCGGCTGCGCCTTCGAGCAGCGTGCGGCCGAAACCCGGCCGTGCGCAACCCGCGCGCACGGCAAGCACGAGGCACTGCAGGAAATGCAGGGGATCGTCATGGGCCTCCGCGGAAACCCAGGCGACGGGGGCACCGCGCGCCAGGTACTCTCGGCGCCATTGCGCAAGCAGCAGCGTCTTGCCGAAGCCCGGCGGCGCCTGCACGACAACCACCTGCCGGTCGCGCAGCGCATCGCTGTCGAGATTGAGGCGCGCCCGCGCAAGCAGGTGCCGCGGCGCGCGCGGCGGCATGGTCTTGAGCGCAAGCTCGGAAAACGCGGCACCCGCGCCGCGGTTCACTGAGGTCATCTGGCAGGTACCGGTTAGCTTGGATGCGGCGCTCCCCGGGGCGTGCATGCCGGACTGCCTGCGGGGCAATGCATCGTCCGCATCGTCCACATAGTCCGTTACTGCGCCCTGCCGTTTGGGGCGGCGTGCCTGGCTCGAAATTGGGTGCCTCATTATAGGCACACGACAACGCCGCATGGCAATCGCCCCCCTCCTCCGCGGAGGGGGCGCACGATGCGGCCGCGGCCTAGTATGCGTCCAGGTCGAAACTGAACGCGAGGCATGGGATGCAATTCACGGACGTGAGCGCGTTGGGGCGTGTGCTGGTCGGGGCGCTGGCATGAGCCAGCCTTGCCCCGGTGCCGACGCCATCACGTGCCGCCACCTGCTGGTCCCCGTCGATGAAACGGGCGAAGCCATGGCTACCGTCATCGGGGCCATCGAGCTGGCGCGCATTGCGGACGCACGCATTACGTTTGTCCATGCACCGCACCTGGCCGTCGCAACGCCGTACGGCCGGGTGAACCGCGGCCGCGAGCTGCTCGGCAAGGCCGAGTCAGTCGCGCGCGCACACGGGGTGCCATGTGCGTCGGCTGGCACCATTGGCGCCAACCCGCAAGCCGCTATCCTCGCGGCGGCCCGTGAGGCCGGCTGCGACCTGGTTTTCATCGGCGCCCACGGACACGGCGGCAATTCCGGCGCGATGCCAGGATCGCTGCTCCCGGCCGTGCTTGCGGCCGGTATTCCGGTGTTCGTCATGCCGAATTCCCCGTCTGCGAAGCTAGTGCCGGCAATCCAGTGCATCCGCGACGAGCACCGCGCTCTCAGTGCCGTATTGCGCGCCTGGCTGGACATGCTCATGGCCGCGAACGACCATGGCACCGCCGCGGACGTGGAGGTGATGCGAAGCATGATCCGGTTTATCCAGGCCTTCCCGGTCGCGCGACACCATGCGCGCAAGCAGGCCTGCCTCTTTGGCCGCCTGCGCCGGCGCACGGCCAGGGCCGACGCCGAACTCGACGAGCTGGAGCGCCAGCACGAACGCGATGCGCAATGGGCAGAAGCACTGGCCGAAGCCGTCGAGAAGTTCGCGGCAGGCGGCCCGCTGGCCGAGCTGCTGAGCAAGGTAGATCACTACGCGCAGTTCGCCTGGGCGCTCATGGGGCGTGAGGAAGGCGTCATCCTCCCGGCGGCGCGGCGCCATCTGACCGACGCGGACTGGGACAAGATCAACGCCCCTTACTGCGCCGCGAACACCAGCACAGCGCCCGGCAAGCGCGCTGGTCGGCATGAGGATCGCCCCTTCGACCTGCTGCTTGCCTACCGTGCCGGCCTTCCGGATGCCGATTGCGTGGCCCGCATCTGCTCGCAAGTGGAAGACGGGTCAACGACGTTCAAGTGAAAGCGCGGCCATGCGCGTCAAATCGTGGCCATTGGATCAACACCGCCAAACTGGCGCGTCGGAACGCGCCACTCACAATCAGGAGGAGACCATGCAATTTCTCGACGATTCCCTGCATCCGGAGAACCAGGACAAAGTGGTCATCACGGCGGCCCCGTATGGCCCGGAGTGGATGCCGCAGGACTTCCCGGAAGACATCCCGGTGACCATGGAAGAACAGGTGCAGAAGGCCGTGGATTGCTACAACGCAGGCGCCACCGTGCTGCACCTGCACGTGCGCGAACTCGACGGCAAGGGCTCCAAGCGCCTGTCCAAATTCAACGAGCTGATCGCCGGCGTGCGCGCCGCGGTGCCGGACATGATCATCCAGGTCGGCGGTTCGATCTCGTTTGCCCCCGAAGACGAAGGTGAGGCCGCCAAGTGGCTGTCCGATGACACCCGCCACATGCTCGCGGAACTCACCCCGAAACCCGACCAGGTGACGGTGGCGATCAACACCACCCAGATGAACATCATGGAACTCCTCTATCCGGAGTACCTGAAGGGCACCTCGCTGGAGCAGCCGGCCTACCAGGCCGCCTACCGTGAAATGACCGTGCCGGCCGGCCCCGGCTGGGTGGAAGAGCACCTGCGCCGCCTGCAGGCTTCACGCATCCAGCCGCACTTCCAGCTCACTGGCATCCACGCACTCGAAACGCTCGAGCGCCTGGTGCGCAGCGGCGCCTACACCGGCCCGCTGAACCTGACCTGGATCGGCATCGGCGGCGGCTTCGACGGCCCCAACCCGTTCAACTTCTTCAACTTCGTGCACCGCGCGCCGGACGGCTGCACGCTGACCGCCGAGTCGCTGCTGAAGAACGTGCTGCCGTTCAACATGATGGCCATGGCGATGGGCCTGCATCCGCGCTGCGGCATCGAGGACACCATCATCGACCAGCACGGCAAGCGCATGACCTCGGTGCAGCAGATCGAGCAGTGCGTGCGCGTGGCAGAGGAACTGGGCCGCGAGATCGCCT
>NZ_KB903203.1:0-14614 GCF_000379565.1 Cupriavidus sp. UYPR2.512
AGGCACCGGACAGGGGGCGTAGCCGGGTCGAACGGGCACCCACATCGAACGGAAATCACCGCCGCCCGAACTACCAACGCCGAGGAATGGATTGCCAGCCGCAAAGGCGACGCGTTTCTTGCTTACTTCTTGTCGCTTGGACAAGAAGTAAGTCGCCGGCTACGCCGGCGAAACAGCCCACGCCAAATCAAGCAAGACAACCAACCGCGTAGCGACAGCCCAATCACCCCCCACTGTGAGAGCGTAACAATGAAAAAATCCCCCCCAATCCCCCCAGGCGTTGCCGATCGCCCCGGGTCCGGCAAGCATGCCGTGCTGCATGCCTTTGACCGTTTCGCCGGCGCGGCCACGCGTCAGGCCGGATCGCCGGTGGCGTTCGTGCTGGCCGTCGGCGTGATCGCAGCATGGGCCATCACCGGTCCGCTGTTTGCCTATTCCGAGAACTGGCAACTGGTCATTAATACCGGCACCACCATCATTACCTTCCTGATGGTGTTCCTGATCCAGCAGAGCCAGAACAAGGACGCGATCGCGGTCCACCTGAAGCTCAATGAACTGCTCGCCTCGCACCGCGAAGCCAGCAATATGCTGGTGTCGATCGAGGACCTGGATGAGGAGGAACTGCGCCAGCTGGTGACCTTCTATCGCCACCTGGCCGAGCTGGCTGGCAAGGAAGACGGTATCAAGTCGAGCCATTCGCTGGACGAGGCGCGCGAGAACCACGCCGCGAAGCGGCAGGCGCGCGCAGCGCGCGGGGGCCGGCCGGCCGGCGGCGATGCCGGGAGCCGCTCCCCCACCGTGGCGGCCAGCTCTTAGCCCGGCGCCATGCGGCCCCTCCCACCCCATCGAGCGAGAGCCACCAGCAAGGAGCCGCCCGTGTCCGAACCGAGCAAGACAACGCATCGAAAACGCGCTGCCGCGGGCAACCCGCCGGCACGCAGCCGCGCGGTGATGGTCTACGGTTGCGAGTCCCTGGGCAAGGCCGACAGCCACCATGGCACGACCCTTGCCAATATTGCCCGCAAGGTCGCTGACATCGCGGGTCTTGCCTTTGCAGGCCCCTACGCCGCGCCGGATGCGGGGGCGCCTGCGCCATACCTGGTGCCCGCGCAGACTCTGGTGGGCCGTACGCTGGCCCAGGACCTGGGCGTGCGGGACGAGGGCGACCTGTTTGGCGGGGTGGTGCCTTATGCCTTCGTGGCCACCAAGGCGATCACGCACGGCCTGGTGGCACCCGGCGCCGCAGCGCCGCGGGGCTGGTCCGAGGACTTTGTACGGCGCGTGGTGGGCGCCACGCTGCCGGGCTTTACCGCCTTCACGCTCAGCGATGCGCGGATTGCGGCAATGCGCCTGCTGGCGCTGGGGCCGGTACGGCTGAAAGAACCATGCGGCGTCGGCGGGCTGGGCCAGCGCGTGGTCCACGATGAACGCTCGCTGGACGAGGCGCTTGCCGCGATGGCGCCCGACGTGGTGCAAGCCCATGGCCTGGTGGCGGAGCGCGACCTGGACGCGCCGCAGACCTACAGCGTGGGGCAGGTGGAGCTGGCAGGCCTGCGGGCCAGCTACTGTGGCACGCAAGGGCTCACTGCCAACAACCACGGGCAGAAGGTCTATGGCGGCTCCACGCTGACGATGGTGCGCGGCGGCCTCGAGGCGCTGCTGCAGCATCCGTTCGACGCCCGCGCGCTGGCCGCGGTGCGCGCCGCGATGGTGTACCACGAAGCCGCGCTGGCCTGCTATGGCGATGCCGGGGGCATGGTGCTGTCGCGCTGCAACTACGACGTCGCCTTCGGCCCGCCCGCGGGCAGCGCCGGCGACGGGCAAGTGCTTGGGGGCGTGCTGGAACAGTCCTGGCGGGTGGGTGGCGCGACCGGCGCCGAACTGGCGGCGCTGGCCGCGCTGCGCGAGGACCCGCGCCGCGCCCGCGTGGTGGCTGCCACGCGCGAGGTCTATGGCAAGGGCGTGCGCGTGCCGGACAACGCCGAGATCTACTTCCAGGGAGAGGACCGGCACGCCGGTCCGTTGACCAAATACGCACGACTGGAGCCTGAATCCGATGGCAACGCATGAAGACCTGCTGCAGATACAAAGCGAAGGCGGCACCATTGCCGGCACCCTGATCAGCCCGCAGACCAGGCTGCCGGGCGTGCTGTTCGTCCACGGCTGGGGCGGCAGCCAGCAGCAATACCTGGCGCGCGCGCGCAAGGTGGCGGGGCTGGGCTGTGTCTGCCTGACCTTCGACCTGACCGGGCACGCCGGCACCCAGGCGCAATATGAGACGGTCAGCCGCATGCGCAACCTGGCCGACGTGGTGGCCGCCTACGATGTGCTGGTGCGCCAGCCCGAGGTGGACCGCAACGCCATCGCGGTGGTGGGCAGCAGCTACGGCGGCTACCTGGCGGCGCTGCTGAGCACGCTGCGCCAGGTGCGCTGGATGGCGTTCCGCGCGCCGGCGCTGTACATGGACTCGGGCTGGGAACTGCCCAAGCGCCAGCTGCATCGCGAACAGGACCTGGTGGCCTACCGGCGCAGCGTGGTGCCGCCCGAGAGCAACCGCGCCCTGCGCGCGTGCGCGGAATTTGCCGGCGACGTGCTGGTGATCGAATCCGAGCATGACCAGGTGGTGCCGCACGCCGCGGTGATGAGCTACGTGGATGCCTGCGTGCACGCCAGCTCCATGACCTACCGCGTGATCAAGGGGGCCGACCACGGCCTGACGGATGAGGAAAGCCAGCGCGGCTACAGCAGCCTGCTGGTCAACTGGCTGCGCGAAATGATTACCGTCGCGCGCGCGGGCCCGGTCAGCGCCGAACGCGCGGAGCCGCCTGCAGAGCCGCCTGCGGAGCGGCCCGCGCCGCAGGCGCCGGCCGACGAACCGGACATGCCGCTGGCCGAGTCCGCCAGCGCCCCGGAGACGGCATCCGGCGCGCCATAGCGTGGCTTGCGCCATGTCGCTGGCAGCAGGCACGCACGGCTGAACCCGCTCAGCACCCCAATGGGCCGATATAGCCCGGCAGGCCGCGCGCGCCCGCAGCGTGCGCCAGCCGGAACGCCTGCGCCAGCGCGATGGCAAAGTGATGCGTGGTGTCGAACGGGCCCGCCACGTGGCGGCGGAAGTAGTCGGCCCAGCGGAAATCCATATAGGCGGTCTTGACCTTGCGATAGCCACCGGCCAGCTGCACGAAGGCCTCCAGGCTGCGATACGGGTCGTCGCGCATGTCGTGGACGCCGGCAGGCAATTCTGTCAGCGGACGGCGGCGCCCGTGCTCGTCATAAGGGTGGACCATGTGCTCGGCCACCATGTGGCGCCAGAACGCCGGCACGCCCATGTCGCTCAGGTCGGCGCGCACCAGGCCCGGCACTTGGGTGAGCCCGAGATCGTGCCAGGCGCGCACCCAGTGATGGTGATCGACCACGTACAGGGTCTGTTCCGGACCAATCACCAGGTGTACACGGTGCCGGTCCAGAAACGCGGCGCGGTGTTCCGGGGGCACGCGCCGGGTGACATGGACTTTCTGCGCGACGTGGTAGCCGCCAACCGTGATCTGGGTGGGATGCAGGGCATCCAGCGGCACCATCAGCTTGCTGCCTGGGCGCAGCTTGCGAGGCTGGCGGCGCACGGGCGCATCAACTCTTGTTCAGCGTGCGTTCGGGCGAGGTCCCCGGCGCATCCGTGCCGGCCGCATCGTCGCCGCCGATCTCAGAGCCCGCCGCCCATGCGGCGCCTGGCTGGCGCTGCACGCGCAGGTGATTGTCCACCTCGGTGACGCCGAACACGGCATCGGCAATGTCTTCGATCACGTACTTCTCGCGGCGCTCGCGCACGGTGCCCTCCAGCGTCACCACGCCGTTGGCCACTTCCACGCTGACGTCGCCGACATCGACATACGGGTTCATTGCCAGGCGTTCGCACACATCCTCGCGTACGCGCTCATCGGCGCGGCGGTAGCCCTTGGGGCCAACCGGACGGCGCCCGGCGCGCTGGGCGCCTGGCGCTCCCGCTTGCGCTGCATAAGACGCGTGGCGCCGGTAGCCCGGATCATCCGGGTACACACGCTGGCCGCCGCTGTACGACTGGCCACCGCTGCCGGCGTCGCCAAAGTAGCCGCCGCCATAGCTGGGCTGGCCGGCGCGCTGCGCGCGGTCACGTTCCATGCCTTCGCGCCAGTGCATGGCGCGGCCGCCGCGTTCACCCCAGTCTTCTTCGCCGTGCCAGCCCCGGCGAGGCTGGCGCGGGTCGTCCGCTTCGCTGGCTTCGCTGCGGCGTCCGCGCGGGCCGAAGCGGTCTTCATCGCGGTAGCCGTAGCCCGATTCGCGTTCTTCGCTGCGGTAGCCGCTGTCCTGCGGGGCCGGCCGGTAGCCGCCGTAGCCGCTGCTGTATGGATGGCCGGTGCCGCCTGTGTCGGCCGCGCCATAGCCCTGTTCGCCCCAGCTGCCGCGGCGCTGGCCAGCAGGCGTGTCCTGCTGGTACCACGGGCCGCCATGGCGCGCGGACTCGCTGTCGCGGCCTGGAGGCGCGGATTGGCTGCTGCTGTCCCCGCGCCAGTCCTCACCCCATTCCTGTCCCCAGTCCTCCGAGCCTCGGCCCCGGCTCGGGTCGCGCATCCGTTGCGCCGGACCGCGCTCGCGGCGCTGCGATTCGGTGCCGTTGCGGGGGCCGCTGCGGCTGCGGTCGTTGCGGAAGTTGAACATGGTTGCCTCCTGGCTGTGGGCCCGGGCGTCCTCCGCCGCACTGCCTGGTGCGGCAGGCCGGTGCGGCAACTGCCGCAGGCGTGCCGGGCCGGTGACGTTCATGCCTGCAATGGCCGCAATATCCGTGCCCCGGCGCGCGGGCGGGACCATGCTGGCTGGCGCGCATGGCGCGCTGTAAGGTTTGCCGGGCGATGTAAGGGTTACGGGCGGCGTGCCAGTCACGGCAGCGGGCGCCGGCCACCTACGCGGGAGCCGCGGCGTGGCGCGGGCTCGCCGTTTGCGGCATGGAACTTGCGCGGCACCTGCAAGGGCCGCGACGCGGCCGCGCAGACAGGAGCCAGCCATGTCCACACCGACCAGCATCCCGCCCCAGCACCAGTCGCACCAGCCGGGCCTGGAGGCCGCCATGCGGCCGCAGCCGGACAGTGGCGCCGACGACTATGTCGGCAGCGGCCGGCTGCGCGGGCGCGTGTCGCTGATCACCGGCGGCGACAGCGGCATCGGGCGGGCCATTGCGGTGGCCTTTGCGCGGGAAGGCGCCGATGTCGCCATTGCCTATCTCGATGAGCATGCCGATGCGCGCGAGACCGTCGAGCTGGTAGAGGGGGCTGGCCGCAAATGCCTGGCAATCGCCGGTGACCTCGGCGACCACGCGCATGCCGAGGCCGTGGCGCGACAGGCGTTGCAGCAGTACGGCAAGCTCGACATCCTGGTCAACAATGCCGCCGAGCAACACCCCAAGGCCTCGCTGGAAGACGTCGACGCCGGCCAGGTGGAGGCCACCTTCCGCACCAATGTGTTCGCGATGTTCCACCTGACACGCGCGGTGCTGCCGCATCTGAAGGCGGGGGCGTCAATACTGAACACCACCTCGGTGACCGCGTATCGCGGCAGCAAGCACCTGCTGGACTACTCAGCCACCAAGGGTGCGATCGTGTCATTCACGCGTTCGCTGGCGCTGCAGGTGGTCGATCGCGGCATCCGTGTCAACGGCGTCGCACCGGGCCCGATCTGGACGCCGCTGATCCCGTCGACCTTCACGGCGGAAGAAGTGGCCGAGTTTGGCAGGAAGACGCCGATGGGCCGCCCGGGACAACCGTTCGAGGTGGCGGCGGGCTTTGTGTTCCTGGCGTCCGACGCAGCCAGCTACATCACCGGGCAGATCCTGCACATCAACGGCGGCGAGGTCGTCAACGGCTGAGGCGCCAGGGCCAGGCATGTAGTTCCGGGTCCGCCTTTGCAAATATTGCACGCCGGCGTGCACGCCATGCAGTTCGCGCGCGCGCCGTGCGGCACAGCGGGCGCAGGCGTGGCTTTTGCAATGTGGATGGCAACAGTCATGACCCTCGCCACCATCTTTGGAGTCAGTCACCATGTCATCGATCGTAGCCGGACGTTTCGATTCGCTTGCCAGCGCCGAAGAGGTAGCACGGACCCTGTTCGCGCGCGGCTTCTCCGTGTGGGACGTATCCATCATGTCGGTGGGCCAGGACACTGCGCCGGACCGCGGCGCAGCGGACCGCGTCATGCTGGCGGCGTGCGTCAACAACGGGCTTGGCTCCGTTGCCGTGGACGTGCTGCGCGAGGCCGGCGCGAGCGGGCTGGAACGCGCGCAAGGCAACTGGGAATGCGGCCAGTGGACGGATTTCAATCCCGCCAGCCACGGCGAGCCCATACGCGACGGCGAGGGTGAATACTGGCCGCGCCCGCTCGCACGCGAGGCGGTTGCCGAAGAGAGTACCGGCAACGAAGACCCGGGCAGCGAGCTTGAGCACTTCATTGACCAGAAGCGTGCCGGGCACGACTGAGCGCCGCGCTGCCGACAGCGCTGAACTCGGCGCGCCGCGCGGCATGGCCGTTGCCGAACTGGCGCGCCTGCGCCCGACCCAGCTGACGCTGGGTTATGCACACGTCAGCTACAAGATGGACGTCACGCAGCGCCATGCGAACCCTGACGACCACGCGGCGCTGCGGCGCTTCATGCGCCGCCATCGCATCAGGACGGTGGCCGGGCCGGGCGGCGGCCTCTATATCGTCGAGCGCCATCACTGGGCGCGGGCGTGGCTGGATCTCGGCTATGAGCAGGCACCCGTGCGCGTGCTGCATGACTTCAGCCGCCTGAGCCCGTCGGCGTTCTGGAAACGGATGCGCGCTCTCGGCCATGTCCATCCCTATGACGAGCACGGCAAGCTGCTGGACCCGAAGGCGCTGCCGTCCACCGTGCGAGGCATGCGCGACGATCCCTATCGCAGCCTGGCGGCCTTTGCGCGCGAGGCCGGCGCCTACCGCAAGCCTGGCAGCGCTGCCGACGAATTCTTATGGGCCCGCTTCCTGCGCGAGCGGGTGGAACAGGATCTGGGCAGCGTTGCGGGATTCGGGCTGGCGCTGGCGGAGTCGATCCGGCTGGCGCGCAGCGCCCGGGCAAAGCGGCTGCCGGGCTATTGCGGCAGGCCGGTGAGGGGGAGAGTCGGGGGAAAGAAGGGCGGTGCCAGATAAAACAGGTAGCAGGCCCTGGGAGACCGCCTGGGGCTTGCTCTCTCTCCCACGTGCGGGAGAGAGAGCAAGCTTGCCGATCAACTGTCTTACTTGTGCTTTGGCAGGCTCTTGGACTTGGTCGAAGCCATCTTGTCCAGTTCCTTTTCGCTCATCGACTTATACATCGAGCGGGAAGGTCCCTTTAGCGATCCGGCCTTCGTTTCGCCGCGCTTTGCGGAGAGCGCCGCTCCCGCGGCCTGCTGTTGCGCCTTGGATTTGGCTGGCATCTGAGTCTCCTTGCGAAAAAGGGGAAGGAACCGGGCGCTGCGGTGATACACGCCCGCGCTTCGTTATAGGGCGCCGGCGCGGCAGCGACAAGGGTAGCCGCGCGCCGGCGTCGCTGCGAGCGCGTGCTGGCGTGGATCGCCCGCAGGCTGGCCGGGAAAGAACCCTAGATCCGGCCAAGCACCACGAGCAGCACCACGATCAGGACGATCAGGCCCAGGCCGCCGCTGGGCCAGTAGCCCCAGCCGGAACTGTACGGCCAGGCCGGCAGCGCGCCGACCAGCAGCAGGACAAGAATGATCAGGAGAATGGTGCCGATTCCCATGGCGTGCTCCTTGTTCGTGGATTTGGCAAGCCGGGGGCTTCCGGACCGGGGTGGCCTCGGAGAGCCAACTGCTTACTGTCCAGCCTAGATCAGGCGGCGCCGGCATCCCCCCGGACTAGGGCTGAAATCGGTGTAGGAATCGGACGACGCCGGGGTGTGGGGGAACGGGGCGGGACGCGCCGGATACTGCGCCGCGTTCAGCACGCTGCGTTCAGCCCGTGCTCGACGGCATAGACGGCCACCTGCACGCGGCTGGCCAGGTTCAGCTTCTTCAGGATGTTCTGCACGTGGATCTTCACCGTGCTTTCCGCCACGCCCAGGTCGCGCGCGATCTCCTTGTTGCTTTCGCCGCGCGCCAGGCCCTGCACGATCTCGCGCTCGCGCGCGGTCAGCCGTGGCGCTTCATCCTGGCGCGCCGCGGCCGCCGGTGCGGGCGCGCGGAACTGTGCCACCAGCTTGGCGGTCATGCTGTCGGAGATGACCGGCTCGCCGGCCGCGGCACGGCGGATGCCGGCGATCAGCGCCTCGGTCTCGATATTCTTGATCAGGTAGCCGCGCGCGCCGCCGCGCAGCGCGGCGGCCAGTTCCTCGGCTTCTTCCGACACGGTCAGCACGATCACGGCGGATTGCGGCAGGTCTTCCACCAACAGCTGCAGGGCCTCCAGGCCGGACAGGCCGGGCATGTTCAGGTCCAGCAGGATCACGTCGGGGCGGTGCTGCTTGGCGCGCTTGATGCCTTCCACGCCGTCGGCGGCTTCGTCGACGATCTCGAAGTCGGCCTGCCGCTGCAGCAACGCGCGGATGCCGGAGCGGAACAGGGTGTGATCGTCGATCAGCAGGATGCGGATGGTCATGGCTGGGTCTCGGTGGTCTTGGGGGCGGGGCCGGTGTCGGCGCGCTCGCGGGCGCCGCCAGCGCGGCCGGCGGGCAGCACCAGTTCGATGCGCACGCCGTCGCCGGGACGGGCCCGCACGTGCAGCCGCGCCCCCAGCCGCGCCGCGCGCTCGCGCATGATGTTCAGGCCGATATGCGCTTCGGCGCGCGTGGCGAGTTCCTCGGGATCGAAGCCCTCGCCGTCGTCCTGCACCACCAGCCGGAAATCGCGGCCGTGGCTGAGCGCCACTGCCACGTGCGCCGCCATGGCGTGCTTGCGCACATTGGAGAGCGCCTCCTGCAGGATGAACAGCACCTGCAGCTGCTGCTCCGGCGCCAACGGCCAGGCGCCGCCGCTCTCGTCAATGGAGAGCGTGGCCTCGGTGCGGCATTGGCGGCGAAAGCGGCCCACGGTCTCTTCCACCGCCGGGCGCAGCTCGCCGGTGCCGAGCCGCGAGCGGAAGTTGTTCAGCAGCTCGCGCACGTCCTGGTAGCTCTCTTCCACGCCGTGGCGCAGCATCGGCACGATCTCGCGGGTCTCGGCCAGGTCGTCGCGCGCGACCGCGGCGTCCAGCAGCTGCACCTGCAGGTTCAGGTAGTTCAGGCCCTGGGCAATGCTGTCGTGCAGGCCCTGCGCCACCAGGTTGCGCTCTTCCACCACCGCCAGCTGGCGCGCGGTCGCGGACAGGCGCAGGTGTTCCAGCGCGGTGCCAAGGTGCTGGCCCAGTGTTTCCAGCATCTGGCGGTCTGACGGGTGCAGCGCGCGCGGCGCGCGGAAGTGCAGTGCGAACACGCCGGTGGCGCCGCGCTGGCTTTCAATGCGGAAGGCCGCCAGCGACCGGAAGCCGTTGCGGCTGCAGGACGTGGCATCCCCGGCGGCGCCCTGGCGCTGCGCCGCGCGCAGGTCGACGATGGCGACCACGGCCTCGCGCGTGGCGTCGCCGCAATGGCAGGCGTTGGCCGCCGCGCAGGATTCGGATTCGGCCAGCGCGGCCGGCAGGCCGGCGGCTGCCAGCAGGTGCATCCTGCCGTGGCGGCTGTCCAGCACGCGCACGCTGCCGCCATCGGCATCGAACTGGCGCATCACGCGCCCCAGGAAGCCGCGCGCCATGGCCTCGGCATCGGCGGCCTGGTTCAGGAAGGCGGCCATGTCGTAGAGCGTCTCGAGGTCGCGGTTCTGGTGTTCCAGCTCCGCGGTCTTCTGCGCCACGCGCGCCTCCAGGTCGTGGTACAGCCCCTGCAGTTCGCCGGCCATGCGGTTGAAGCCTTCGCTGAGGGTGCCGAACTCGTCGCGGCTTTCCACCGGCAGGCGCAGTGAGAACTCGCGCGCGGCCATGCGCCGCAGGCCGTCCTGCAGCCGCAGCACCGGCAGGATGATCCACAGGTAGAGCAGGTAGATCACGGCCACGGTGCCCACGCAGGCCATCGCCGCCAGCGCGATCTGCGAAACGCGCAGCCAGTCGGTCTTGCGCGCGCTGTCCTGTTCGATCATGCCGACCAGGCGATCGGCCTGCGCGACGAAGCCGGGCAGTGCGGCGATATAGCGTGCCGGCGCGGCGTCGCTGCCCGGTCCGGCCACCGCCAGCGGGCGCACCCGCTGCTGCCAGTCCTGCGTGACCCGGGTCATCTGCGCATGAATGGCGGGTTCGTCCGGCAGGAACAGCGGGCGCGCCGCGTCGCCTTTTCTGAGCAGGGCCAGCGTGGCATCCAGCGCCTGCACCTGTTCGGCCAGTGCATTGGCCTGGCGTGCCTGTGCCAGCGTCAGTTCGATCGCCACGCGGTTGGCGCGCATGCGCAGGCTGCCGGCGTCATTGATGGCGGCACCCGCGCCTTCCAGCTTCCATGACAGCCACAGCGTGCCGGAAATCATGCCCAGCACCACCAGCAGCACGGCCAGCGAGAGCGAGATGATGCGGGTGGAAAGGCGGTCGCGCAGGGCAGGCAATGTGGATGCCGCCGTGCCGCTGGCGGCGGGAGGATCGGTTTCGGACATGGCGGTATCGGGGGCTACCTGTCGGGGGGGCGGGCTGCGGCCCGGCAGCCAGCGCAAACAGGGCTACGCTGGAGTTGAAAGCGATTTTCCCTGCGCAGCGGGCGGGGCTTCCTGCGCCAGATCAAGAAAACCCGGCTTCGGTGCGTTGTATGTGCGGCCGGCGGCGCATCGGCGCTTGATCGCCGGGGATGTCGCCCCTCATCAGCCTGTCACGCCGTGATATATCGCTCCACCGCAGGGCGGGGGATATGTCGTTGGACTTAGCTGCGGTCAAATCCCCATGAGCTGCCCTGGCCTAGCATCGTGTCCCAACATTGAGGGGGAGAGGCAAGGCGTGAAGGCAGCCAGTTTCGACTATGAACGCGCGCCGCGCCTGGCAGTGGTGTTCGGCTGCCTGATGCCGGCGCCGTGGCTTGGCGCCGCGGCGGGCGTCTTGCTTGCCGCCGGTCCGCCCGACGGCTTGCCGGACCGCTTTGCGCCACTGGCGCTGGTGGCGGTGCATGTGCTGGCGCTGGGCATGCTGCAGCCGGTCATGGTGGGCGCGCTGTTCCAGATGATGCCAGTGGTGGCCGGCGTGGCCGTGCCGGGTGCGGGGCTGCTTGCGCCGTTCATGGCCGCGGCCGGCGCCGGTGTGGCCACCGCCCTGGGCATTGGCCTGCTCGGCGGCGAACCCGCAGCGATGCGGGTGGCGGCGGCCGTGGCCGTGATCCTGTTGCTGGCCGGGGCGGTCCTGCTGGCTGCTGGCCGGCGCGTGGCCGCAGTGGATGCCACCACGCGCACCCTTGCCGGCATCGGCGCGCCGCTGATGGCCGCGGTGCTGTGCGGCATGGTGCTGGCCGGCGCCTTCGGTGGCTGGTGGCACGTGCCGGTGGAGCGCTGGCTCGGCCTGCATATGGCTTGGGCCCTGGGCGGCTGGCTGGCGGCGCTGGTGACCGGCGTGGCCACCACCGTGCTGCCGATGTTCTGGCAGGCGCCGCGCCTGCCGGCGGCGATCGGGCGCTGGCTGCCGATGGCGCATTGGTTGCCGCTGGCGCTGTTCAGCGCCGCGGCAATGCTGTGGCCGGGTCACCGGGCACCGGCGCATGGCGTGCTGCTCGCGTGGCTGGCGTTCGTGGCGGTGATGGGCGCTTGCGGGATGGCCGGCGCGCTGCGCGCGCGGCGGCGCCATGATCCGCTCTGGCTGCTCTGGCCGGTGGCTTGCGCCAGCATGGCGGGCGCGGCGCTGCTGGGGGCGGCGGCCGTCGTGCTGCCCGCCGCCGGCCTGCCGCTGGCATGGTGGGCAGGCACCATGGCGCTGGTCGGCGCGGGTGTGCTGCCGGTCACGGCCATGCTCGGCAAGATCGTGCCATTCCTGGTCTGGCTGCACCTGCGCCGGCTGCTGCCGCCGCGCGCGCGGGTGCCGGCCATGCAGGCCATCATCGTGCCGGGCCGGCAACGGCGGCAGGCATGGCTGCTGCTGGCGGCCTACGCGCTGCTGCTGGCGGTGCCGCTGGCGCCGGCGCCGCTGGCCCGCGCTGGCGGACTGCTGCTGGCGGGCGCCAATGCATGGCTCGGGTGGCAGCTGCTGGCAGCGTTGCGATGCATGCGGGAGATGAAGAAGCGCGGGGGATTACCGCCGCGCATTGCTGACAAGGTTCCCATGCTGCCGGTTTGCTCCCCTCTCCCGCCTGCGGGAGAGGGGCCGGGGGAGAGGGCAGGCGCTGGCATACCGACGCGCCTCACTCCGTAGATACTCCGGCCCACTCCCCCACCCCTCTCCCGCAGGCGGGCGAGGGGAGCCTTGTTCGCGCGGCGTTGGCTGCGGCAGCATAACCGGTATGCGTCAGGCTGGTGCCGGGGCTTGGGTCAGCCCCGCAGGCTTTTCCCCCGTCAACAGGTAGTGCATCAGCTCCGCCACCGGCCGGATGGCTTCGCCGAAGGGCAGCGCACCGCGGCCGCGAAAGAACAGGCCGCGCTCCACGTCGCCGCGCACGGCCTGCGCCAGCTTCAGGTCGATGCAGAACTGGCCGATGCGGGCAATGCCGTCGCGCAGCCCGCACGCCTGCAGGCAGTCGAAGCCCTCCAGGCATTCGCGCGGCCTGGCGCGGCGCTGCAGCCGCGACTCGCTCGACAGGTAGCGCGACAGCCACGGCGTCAGCACCGCGCGCGCGGGCAGCCCGGCCACGCTGGTGAATTCGCGCAGGGTCTCGGGCCGCGCCGTGGCCAGCACCTGCTTGAAGGCCGGGTGGGCATCGCATTCCTCGGTCACGGCAAAGGCCGTGCCCAGCTGCACCGCGGCGGCGCCCTCGCCCAGCCAGTGGCGCACCTTGGCATGGCTGTCGATGCCGCCGGCCAGGATCAGCGGAATGCTGTCCCAGGCCAGTCCCAGCTGTGCAAACAGCTCGCGGCATTCGGCCAGCACGCGCGAAAACGAGAAGCGCGGCTCCGACAAGTCCTGGATGGTGGCCGCGCCCAGGTGGCCGCCGGCATGCGCCGGGTGTTCGACCACGATGGCATCGGGCAGGCGGCCCTTCTTCATCCAGCGGCGCAGCACCAGGCCGATGCCGCGCGCCTCGGACAGGATCGGGATCAGCGCCACCCTGGGGTGGCTGGCGGTCAGTTCGGGCAGGTCCAGCGGCAGGCCGGCGCCCATGACGATGGCATCGGCGCCGCTTTCACAGGATTGCCGCACCAGCGCGGCGTGCGAGCCCACGGCCTTCATCACGTTGACCGCGATCAGCCCGCGTCCCTCGGACGCGGTGCGCGCGGCACGGATCTCGCGATCCAGCGCTTCGAGGTTGGCGGCTTCGATGGCGGGCTTGTCACGGCTGCCGCGGGTGCGTTCCATCAGGTCGGGGTGGTGGTGGCGCAGGTCGATGCTGGCGATGGTGCCGACGCCATTCTCGCGCGCGACGGCGCCGGCCAGCCGGTGGGCCGAGATGCCGATGCCCATGCCGCCCTGCACGATGGGCAGCAGGCGGCGGCCGGCCAGCTTGAGCCAGGGTTGATTCATACGGGTCTCCGGAAGAGGATGGGCGCGGGGCCGGCGTGCGGCCAGCCGCGGGGATGACCGGGCAAGCGTGGCACAGCGGCACGGGCCGGCGTTTGCGGCAGGTCAAGCGCGCGGCGGTGGCCTGCCATCGGCCTACGCCAACCGGCTTAGGCCCGGCGCGGGCGGTGTGCCGTTGGCGTGGGTTTGCGCGTGGTCAAGCCCCTGCTGCAAGCGCTTGGCTAGCATCGGCGGCTGTCTTCATCTTCGCGCCGCCGCCGGCGCCGTTACCGATGACCCCTGCCTCCCCAGCCCCATCCGCCGCGGCGAACGTGCCGCGCCGGCCCCAGCTCGTTGCGCCCGCCGGTTCGCTGGCGGCCCTGCGCATGGCGCTGCAGCACGGCGCCGACGCGGTCTACCTGGGCCTGCGCGATGCCACCAACGCGCGCAACTTCGGTGGCCTGAACTTTACCGAGACCGACATCCGCACCGGCGTGGCCGAAGCCCACGCGCGCGGCGCCGAGGTGCTGTTCGCCATCAACACCTTTGCGCAGATGGGCGCGGTGGCCCAATGGCAGCGCGCGGTCGATGCGGCGGCTGACCTTGGCGCCGACGCGGTCATCATGGCCGATGCCGGCCTGATGGGCTATGCCTGCGAGCGCCATCCGGGATTGCGGCTGCACCTGTCGGTGCAGGGCTCGGCCACGCACGCCGACGCCATCGAGCTGATGCGCGAGCGCTTTACTCAGTAGTCAGAAATATATGCGACAAAAATTGAACTTCCATAATCTGTCGAAATCCGACGTTTATGAAACGAGACGGACGAACCTTGGCGCATAACACCCTTGAGGAAATGCGCGTACTGGCCGTGCAACGGATGAGGGAGGGTGAGCATCCTGAGGACGTAGCCAAATCCTTTGGCATGCATCGTTCCTGGGCCTTCCGATGTCGCGCTATGACCATGGGGCGCGGCAAGGGCTTGCAGGCTTTGCGCTCAACCAAA
>NZ_KB903204.1:0-14480 GCF_000379565.1 Cupriavidus sp. UYPR2.512
AAAGCCTCTCGGTATAGCGAATGCTGACGTATTGCGATCCCCTGTCAGAATGGTGAATGAGCGTCCCGTCGTTGTCGGGATGGCGCGCGTAGAGCGCCTGCTCCAAGGCATCCAGAACGAAGTCCGTGGTCATCGAAGTGCTGACGCGCCAGCCAACAATACAGCGGGCGAACACGTCGATCACGAAGGCCACGTACAGCCAGCCCTGCCAAGTCGAAACGTAGGTGAAATCACTCACCCACAGTTGGTTGGGCCGTCTAGGCGTCGGGATGCCGCCATGCGGCGATGTGATAGCCGGAAGGGTAGAGGAATGCTCCGAGGCTGAGTTGTCCCGTGCGTTGTGGCATGGCTGTGCGAGAGGATTGGTGTGAAACAACTCTCTCAGCGTAACCATTCGTGGCTGCATTGCTAAGCACGAATACTGCAGGTCGATAGCGCCGCGGCCTTCCGATTGATATGCGAAATCGATCGGACGGCTCAGTCGCCCGGGTTCCACAACGCCGTCATCGCGCGGCCGGTATCCGATCCGCCTTCCTGTGTTCGCCCATTTTCTTGTAGAACGCTGCTCGACTGATGCCAATGCCGGCGGCGGCATGGGCTACATGGCCCGAATGTGCCGCAAGTGCCTGAAGCAGATAGTTAGCTTCGAACCGGGCCATGGCATCGGCGTAGCCAAGCTGCGGGAGAGGCGGCATGGCGGCCTCGGGCCGCATGGGTTGCACTGGCGTTGACGCTGTCAGTGGCGCATCTCGCATTCCGAGCACGGCGGCAAGCATGCTTTCATCCACATCGCCTGAGTCATGCATCATCACTAGGCGTTCGAGAATATTGCGCAACTGGCGGACGTTGCCGGGCCAATCATATTGGCCGAGCAGCTTCAGTGCGCCCTGCGTCAGCACCGGAGTGTCTCGCTCTGCCCGACTGCAGATCTCTTCCAGCATTGAATACGTCAGTGGCAACAAGTCAGCCTGACGCTGCCGCAGCGGTGGCAGACAGATCGGCAGCACATTGAGCCGGTAGTAGAGGTCCGCGCGGAACTTTCCCGCTTCCACCAAGGCGCGCAAATCGGCCGAGGTGGCGGCAATGATGCGTACGTCCGAGCGGATGATGCGGTTTGAGCCGATGGGCTCGATCTCCTTCTCCTGCAAGGCTCGCAAGAGCTTGCTTTGCAGCATGAATGGCATGTCGCCGATCTCGTCCAGGAATAGCGTGCCACCGTCTGCCAGCTCGAACTTGCCTATACGGCCCTTGCGCTCGGCACCGGTGTAAGCGCCTGACGCAGCGCCGAAGAACTCGACCTCCAGCAATGTATCGGGAATCGCGGCCATGTTAAGGGTGACCAGGGGTTGTCCCGCTCGCTCGGAGGCCGCGTGAATGGCATGGGCCAGGAGTTCCTTGCCGGTGCCGGTCTCGCCTAGCAGTAACACCGGCGCATCAGCCTGTGCCGCACGACGTGCGAGTTGCTTGACCTCCAGCGTGGCGGCGGAGTTGCCGACGAAACTGGCAAACGTGTACTTGGCACGCCGCGTCTGTTCCAGGGTACGGCGGGCAGCCACCAACTCCTCGCGGACGCGTGTGAAATGCGCGAACAACGGAGTGAGCGACTTGAGTTCGTCGAAGAGGGCAAAGCCGACGGCTCCCACGGTGTTGCCGTCGTTGTCCTTGATCGGCATGCGCATCACGATCATCGGATCGTGCCGCGTTTCGAGGATATCGAGCAGGATCGGCTTGCCCGTTTCGACCACCTGGCGCATCAGGCTATTCGGAATGACCTGTTCGCACTCCAGGCCGATAGCCATCTGCGGGTCCTCGAAGCCGAATCGCGCGGCATACCGCTTGTTGATCCATACCACCCGCGCCTGCGCGTCTACGACGATCGTCCCCTCGCTGAAGTTCTCGAACGTCCGGAACAACGAATCCATCGCGCGCCGTGCGACGGAATCGTAGTTGACCAGCATGTTGCTGCCTTCGGTCTCGCGCAATCTGTTCATTGCTTCTGTCTCCTCTTTTGGATGGATTCTCGCACGATGGATTGCTCATTGTCATTTTTTTCCATAAATCGAGAATCCATGTGAATTTTGATGGATATGGATGCCTAATAGGGCACATTTATGGCTGGCACGATCGATGCGAAGGATCCGAACCCTCGGCTGTTGAACTGGCTCAGGGGAGTACGTGTGCAGGCGTTTGACAGCCCCCGCCGTGACACGTGAAGCACAGAAAAAAATCTTCGGAGACTTCATGTCATTTGTTGTTGTCGTTGCAGCTCTTGCTTTCCTGATGTTCGCCGCCTATCGCGGCTACAGCGTGATCCTGTTTGCCCCGCTCGCGGCGCTTGGCGCGGTGCTGCTGACCGACCCGTCGGCCGTCGCCCCCGTGTTTTCCGGCATCTTCATGGAGAAGATGGTCGGCTTCGTGAAGCTCTATTTCCCGGTGTTCATGCTCGGCGCGGTGTTCGGCAAGGTCATCGAGCTTTCGGGCTTCTCCGAGTCGATCGTCGCCGCGGCGATCCGCTATATCGGCCGCTCGCGCGCCAACGCCGTGATCGTGGCCGTCTGCGCGCTGCTGACCTACGGCGGCGTGTCGCTGTTCGTGGTGGTGTTCGCGGTCTACCCGTTCGCCGCCGAGCTCTATCGCCAGAGCAACATCCCCAAGCGCCTGATGCCGGGCGCCATCGCGCTGGGCGCATTCTCGTTCACGATGGATTCGCTGCCGGGCACGCCGCAGATCCAGAACATCATCCCGACCACGTTCTTCAAGACCACCTCGTGGGCCGCGCCCGCGCTGGGCGTGGCGGGCTCGCTGTTCATCATCATCGTCGGCCTGTCCTATCTGGAATGGCGCCGCCGCGCAGATGTGGCGAAGGGCGAGGGTTACGGCACCAGCCTGCTGAACGAACCGCAGCGCGTGGAAAGCGGCAAGCTGCCGCCGCCGCTGCTGGCGATCCTGCCGCTGATCGTGGTGGGCGTGTCCAACTTCTGGCTCACGCGCATGATTCCGCTCTGGTACGGCCCAGCCAACAGCGTGTCGCTGCCGGGCCTGGCCAAACCGGTCGAAACCAAGATCGCCAGCGTGACCGCGATCTGGGCCGTGGAAGCCGCGCTGCTGCTCGGCATCGTGGTGGTGCTGGTGACGGCATTCGGCGCGGTGCGCGCACGTTTTGCCGAAGGCACCAAGAGCGCCGTGTCCGGCGCGCTGCTGGCGTCGATGAACACGGCATCGGAATATGGCTTCGGCGGCGTCATCGCTGCGCTGCCGGGCTTCCTGATGGTGAGCGATGCGCTGCACAGTATTCCCAATCCGCTGGTCAACGCAGCCGTGTCCGTCAGCACGCTGGCCGGTATCACCGGGTCGGCATCGGGAGGCATGAGCATCGCGCTGGCCGCCATGTCGGACGTTTTCATCCAGGGTGCAAACGCCGCGCAAATTCCGCTGGACGTGCTGCACCGCGTGGTGTCGATGGCCAGCGGCGGCATGGATACGCTGCCGCACAACGGCGCCGTGATCACGCTGCTGGCGGTCACCGGGCTGACGCACCGCGAGTCGTATCGCGACATCTTCGCGATCACGATGATCAAGACGATGGCGGTGTTCTTCGTGATCTTCGTGTTCTACGCGACCGGAATTGTTTGATCTAGCAACAGCGTATGTGCGAGGGTAATCGCGCATGCAGCGCCAATCTATTACAGCTGATTTTATGACGACTCTGAACGGAAAGACCGCGCTTGTGACCGGCTCAACCAGCGGCATCGGTCTGGGCATCGCACAGGTGCTGGCGCAAGCCGGCGCCAATCTCGTGCTGAACGGCTTTGGTGATGCGGATGCCGCCGTCGCCGCCATCGAGACGCTAGGCGTACAGGCAATCCACCATCCGGCTGATATGCGCAGCCCGCAAGAGATCGAAGCCATGTTCGCCATGGCTCACGTCCGATTCGGCGCCGTGGATGTCCTGGTGAACAATGCCGGCATCCAGCACGTATCACCCATCGAGAGCTTTGATCCGCGGAAATGGGACGACATCATTGCCATCAACCTGAGCTCTGGCTTCCACACGACCCGGCATGCCTTGCATGGCATGCGCGCTCGCAATTGGGGCCGGATCATCAATATTGCTTCGGTGCACGGCCTGGTCGGATCCGCTGGCAAATCGGCTTACGTCGCTGCCAAGCATGGACTGGTGGGGCTGACCAAGGTCACCGCTTTGGAAACGGCCCAAACCGGAGTGACGTGCAATGCCATCTGCCCGGGCTTCGTACTCACGCCGCTGGTGCAGAAGCAGATCAATGACCTCGCCGAAAGGGAAGGACTCTCCGAGGACGATGCGCGGGCCCGCCTGCTCGGCGAGAAGCAGCCGTCCGGTCGATTCGTTACACCCGAAGAGCTCGGAAACTTTGCACTGATGCTCTGCTCGCCGCTGGCGGCAGAGGTTCGTGGCGCCACGTGGGTGGCTGACGGTGGTTGGACTGCACAGTAGGACCGTCCCAATTCAAACCAGCATTTTCGAAAGCAGCAAATCATGACCAGCAAGGAAAACAAGTTCTCTCACGTCAAGCCAGGCGACACCGAATTCACCAGCGGCGGCCTGCGTGACTTCTTCGTATATCGCGATCTTGGTATCGCAGAGGCAACCGGCGGCAAGGTCATTGCCCATCTGGTACGCGCCAACAATGCCCCGGAGGAGGGTACTGGCTGGCACGTCCATGGCGCCGATTTTCATATCGTTTACATGCTGAAGGGTTGGGCCAGGTTCATGTACGAAGACAAGGAGACGCTGGTCGAAGCAGGGGATTGCGTGCATCAGCGACCTGGCATTCGCCACTTCCTGTTCGATTACTCGCCGGACATGGAGTATCTGGAGGTCGTCGGGCCGGCTGACTTTACCAGTGTCGGCGTGGAGGGGCCATGCGCCGTGCCGGCACCTGGCAAATGGTGACGCACACGTTGTTCGTGGACTAGGGCGGCGAGCCGGTGCGCTGCAACGCGCAGATCCTTGTTGTGTGCCTGAAGCAGTAACGCGTGGACAAGGAACTGGCAGGAGCGAGCGCACCCCATTTAAAAATGGCGCGACCCGTCGAAGAAAATGAGAGCCCGGAGATCCGGCTTCGGATTCAGGGCAGGCAGGAGACAATGAATCAAAACGAAACCATCCTGGAAACGCGGACCCTCACGAAGGAATTCAAGGGGTTCACCGCGGTGAGCGACGTCAATCTGCGGGTGCGGCGCGGCTCGATCCACGCGTTGATCGGCCCCAATGGCGCCGGCAAGACCACCTGCTTCAACCTGCTCACGAAGTTCCTGGAGCCGACCACCGGCACCATTCTGTTCAACGGCATCGACATCACGCGTGAGAAGCCCGCGCAGATTGCGCGCCGTGGCGTGATCCGGTCGTTCCAGATTTCCGCCGTGTTCCCGCACCTGACCGTGCGCGAGAACGTACGTATCGGCCTGCAGCGCCAGCTTGGTACTGCGTTCCAGTTCTGGCGCAGCGAGCGTTCGCTCGACGTGCTCAATGCGCGCGCGATGGAGCTGCTCGACCAGGTTGGCCTGACCGAATTCGCCGAGACCGTCACCGTCAATCTTCCCTATGGCCGCAAGCGCGCGCTGGAGATCGCCACCACGCTGGCGATGGAGCCGGAGCTGATGCTGCTGGACGAGCCGACGCAGGGCATGGGCCATGAGGACGTGGACCGCGTGACGCAACTGATCAAGAAAGTCTCCGCCGGCCGCACGATCCTGATGGTCGAGCACAACATGAACGTGGTCTCGTCGATTGCCGACAAGATCACGGTGCTGCAGCGCGGCGCCATCCTGGCCGAAGGCCTGTACGCCGAGGTGTCGAAGGACCCGCGCGTGATGGAAGCGTACATGGGCACGGCCGACGCCGAGCTGCAGGGCGCGCACTGACGAGGAGCGGAGACGTGGCGAACGACAACACACCCGCCCTCGAGATCAAGGACCTGCACGCGTGGTACGGCGAGTCGCACATCCTGCACGGGGTGGACCTGACCGTGATGCGTGGCGAGGTGGTGACGCTGCTGGGCCGCAACGGGGCGGGGCGCACCACGACCATGCGCGCGATCATGGGCCTGACCGGCACGCGCAAGGGATCGATCAAGGTCAACGGGCACGAGACGATCGGCCTGCCCACGCACAAGATCGCGCACTACGGCATTGGCTACTGCCCAGAGGAGCGGGCGATTTTCTCGAGCCTGTCGTGCGAGGAGAACCTGCTCCTGCCGCCGATGCTCAAGGGCGCCAACGCAGGCAAGGGCATGAGCGAGGCCGAGATCTACGAGATGTTCCCGAACCTCAAGGAGCGGCGCCAGAGCCAGGGCACGCGCCTGTCGGGCGGCGAGCAGCAGATGCTGGCAGTGGGCCGCATCCTGCGCACCGGGGCGAACCTGCTGCTGCTCGACGAGATTTCCGAAGGCCTGGCGCCGGTGATCGTGCAGGCGCTGGCGCGCATGATCCTGATGCTCAAGAAAAAGGGCTACACGGTGGTGATGGTGGAGCAGAACTTCCGCTTTGCCGCGCCGCTGGCGGACCGCTTCTACGTGATGGAACACGGCACGATCGTCGAACGCTTTGCCGCCGCCGAGCTGCAGGCCAAGATGCCGGTGCTCAATGAACTACTTGGGGTCTGAGCTGCCGCTATACCCACAGGCATGAACAGGCGGCATGGATGCCGCCGCAACGACGCAACGAAATTTAGGAGACAAGACCATGAAGAAGACCACGCTCGCTGTAGCAACGATGGCCCTGGCAACGGGCATGGCGGCTACCGCCGCAATGGCCCAGGTATCCAACGACAAGATCAAGGTTGGTTTTATCACCGACATGTCGAGCCTCTACTCCGACATCGACGGAAAGGGCGGACTGGATGCTGTGAAGATGGCCATCGAGGTCCACGGTGGCAAGGTGCTCGGCAAGCCGATCGAACTGATTTCGGCGGATCACCAGAACAAGGCTGACATCGCCGCGTCGAAGGCGCGCGAGTGGATGGATCAGGAAGGTGTGGACCTGTTGCTGGGCGGCACCAACTCGGGTACAGCGCTTGCGATGAACAAGATTGCGCTGGAGAAGAAACGCGTCTATTTCAACGTGGGCGCCGGCACGGCCCGTCTGACCAACGAAGAGTGCTCGCCGTACACGGTGCACTACGCGTATGACACGGTGGCACTGGCCAAGGGCACCGGCAGCGCGGTGGTGAAGCAGGGCGGCAAATCATGGTTCTTCCTGACCGCAGACTACGCGTTCGGGCATTCGCTCGAGAACGACACCACGGCCGTGGTGAAGGCCAATGGCGGCACCGTGGCGGGGCAAGTGCGCCATCCGCTATCCGCGTCTGACTTCTCGTCGTTCCTGCTGCAGGCGCAGGCGTCGAAGGCGCAGATCCTGGGCCTGGCCAACGCCGGCGGCGACACGATCAACTCGATCAAGGCCGCCAAGGAATTCGGCATCACGAAGAACATGAAGATCGCCGGCCTGCTGATGTTCCTCAACGACATCCATTCGCTGGGCCTGAAGAACACCGAGGGCCTGCTGATGACGGACAGCTGGTACTGGGACATGAACGACGAGACGCGCACTTTCGCCAATCGATTCTTCCTCCGGAACAAGAAGATGCCGAGCAGCCTGCAGGCCGCCGACTACTCCGCGGTCAGCACGTACCTGAAGGCTGTGGAAGCCGCCAAGACGGATGACGCCGACAAGGTGATGGCCGAGTTGAAGAAGTTGAAGATCAACGATTTCTACAACAAGGGCTACATCCGCGCTGACGGCCGCAACATCCATGACATGTACCTGATGCAGGTGAAGGCGCCGGCCGATTCGAGGATGCCGTGGGACTACCTGAAGGTCGTGGCGACGATTCCGGGCGACCAGGCGTTCACGACGCCGACCGAGTCGAAGTGCTCGCTGTTGAAGAAGTAAGGCGTGGTGTTTGGCTCCCCCTCTCCCGCTGTGCGGGAGAGGGGAGAAACGGAGACACGAATAAACAATCGACGCCCATGAAAATCTTCGGAATACCGCTACCAGCCATGCTGTCCCAGCTTTTGCTAGGGCTAGTCAATGGCGCTTTCTACGCGATGCTGAGTCTCGGGCTGGCCGTGATCTTCGGCTTGCTCAACGTGATCAACTTCGCGCACGGCGCGCTCTTCATGCTCGGCGCGCTGCTGGCCTGGGCGGGCATGGAATACGCCGGACTCAACTACTGGGTGATGCTGATCCTGTCGCCGCTCGTGGTCGGCGTGCTGGGCGTGATCATCGAAAAGACGATGCTGCGCTGGATCTACAAGCTCGACCACATCTACGGCCTGCTGCTCACGCTGGGTATCACGCTGGTGATCGAAGGCGTGTTCCGCTCGATCTATGGCGTGTCCGGGCTGCCTTACTCGCCGCCCGATGCGCTGCAGGACGCCACCGACCTCGGTTTCATGGTCCTGCCGAACTATCGCGCATGGGTGGTGGCCGCCTCAGTCATGGTGTGCCTGGCCACGTGGTTCGTGATCGAGAAGACCAAGCTGGGCGCGTACCTGCGCGCCGGCACCGAGAACCCCAAGGTCGTCGAAGCCTTCGGCATCAACGTGCCGCTGATGGTCACGCTAACCTATGGCTTCGGCGTGGCGCTGGCCGCGTTTGCCGGTGTGCTGGCCGCGCCAGTGATCCAGGTGTCGCCGCTGATGGGGCAGCACCTGATCATCGTCGTGTTCGCGGTGGTGGTGATCGGCGGCATGGGCTCGATCATGGGGTCGATCATCACGGGCCTGGGGCTGGGCGTGATCGAGGGCCTGACCAAGGTGTTCTATCCAGAGGCATCGTCGACCGTGGTGTTCTTCATCATGGTGATCGTGCTGATGCTGCGCCCGGCTGGGCTATTCGGAAAGGAAAAGTGATGACCGCATCCACATCGTCGGCGCACGGCGGTATCGCCAGCAAAGCGGGCGGAGCCCGAAATGGGCAAAGAGTGCAGAAGAAGCTGCTGTACGGATTTCTGTTGCTGGCATTGGTCGTCGCTCCGTTAGGAGGCCTGTATCCGGTGTTCGTGCTAAAGGTGCTGTGCTTCGCGCTGTTCGCGAGTGCCTTCAACCTGCTGATCGGCTTTACAGGGCTGCTGTCGTTCGGCCATGCCGCGTTCTTCGGTGGCGCGGGCTATGCGGCGGGGCACGCGATGAAGGTCTGGGGCGTGACGCCCGAGCTTGGCCTGATCTTCGGCACGCTGAGCGGAGCACTGATCGGCTATGTGGTGGGTTCGCTGGCGATTCGTCGGCAGGGCATCTACTTCTCGATGATCACGCTGGCGCTGGCGCAGATGCTGTTCTTCTTCTGCCTGCAGGCGCCGTTCACGGGCGGCGAGGACGGTCTGCAAGGCATTCCGCGCGGCAAGCTGTTCGGCGTGCTGTCGCTCTCCGATGACCTGACGCTCTACTACGTGGCGCTGGCGATCATCGTGGGCGCCTTCGCGCTGATCGTGCGCACCGTGCATTCGCCGTTCGGCCAGATCCTCAAGGCGATCCGCGAGAACGAGCCGCGCGCGATCTCCTTGGGCTATGACGTGGACCGCTTCAAGCTGACTGCTTTCGTGCTGTCGGCGGCGCTCTCGGGCCTGGCCGGGTCGATCAAGGCACTGGTGCTCGGCTTCGAGACGCTGACCGACGTGCACTGGTCCATGTCGGGCTCGGTGATCCTGATGACGCTGGTGGGCGGGCTGGGCACGTTGTCCGGCCCGATTGTCGGCGCGTTCGTGGTGGTGGCGCTGGAGAACAAGCTGGGGGATATCGGCACGTTCCTGGCGTCGGTGACCGGCCTGGACTGGTTCAATTCGCTCGGCGAGTCCGTGACGATGGTGACCGGTGTGATCTTCGTGATCTGCGTGCTGACCTTCCGGCGCGGGATCATGGGAGAGTTGGATGCTCTCTTCTCACGCAAGCGTGACTGACGTCGAGGGCTTGATCCGGAGCGTTTGAAGTCGGCTGGCGTCGTGACGCCTGTCCCGTGGGCCACGTATCTATTGGCGCTTCAGTGCAATTTGTTTCGCCTCGTATGAGGCGAGATCAACTATGCAACCAGTCAACAAACAACAAGGAGACATTTTCATGCTGAACCACGTCACGAGTCCATCCTCGCGCAGACGCCGTAGTGCATGGCGTTTCGCCGCCATTCCCGTGATCGCTACGACAGTCCTCATTGCCGGCTGTGGTGGTGGTGAAGACTCCTCTCAGGCAGATGCCAGGGCGCCTGCCGCGGTAGCAGCCAATATCAAGTCGTCAATTGTTGCAGGAGCTGTTGGCGCCAATAGCAACTCGCCACGTATGGGGCGAGGTTAAGACTCCAAAACTAGTCAAGAAACAACGAGGAGACATTCTCATGCTGAGCCATGTTACGAGTTCATCCATGCGCAGGCGGCGTTATGTGTGGCGTTTGGCTGCCATTCCCGCTGCCGCAATGGCAGTTTTCATCTCGGCCTGCGGCGGCGATGGATCCGCTCAGGCGGATACCGGGGCGCCTGCCACGGTAACGCCGAATGCCAAGCCGTCTTTTATCACAGGATCCGTTGGAGTCAAAAGCTACGATGGCAACACGGACGATCTGTTGACTGCCGGTCTGGGCAAGGACGGTCTTGCGGCAGCAGCCCCCGCGTTTGCCAACCCCGGCGCCCCAACTGCCGCGGAGTTGCGACGCAATGCGATCTGGACCAATTACCGCGCTATTGTGGATGTACAAGCAGTGGGCGGCTATGGCTCACTCTATGGGCCGAACGTTGATGCGCAGGGGCAGACGACTACAGGTCAAGGCAAGATCGCGGGAAGCGAGTATCTGGCCTTTGCGGACGATGGCACCGGAAGGCGGAACGTGACGGTGATGGCTCAGGTTCCTGATACGTTCGACACGAAGAACCCTTGCATCATTTCCGCAACCTCGTCTGGCTCTCGTGGCATCTACGGCGGCATTGCGGTTGGCGAGTGGGGGCTTAAACACAATTGCGCCGTGGCATATACGGACAAGGGCACTGGCGCCGCGCCCCATGATCTGGATTCGGACACGGTCGCGCTGATCGACGGCACGCGGCAATCCCGTGCCACCGCCGGAAATCTTGCGCATTTTGCCGCTCAGCCTGGCAGTTCCCAGACGCTTGCCAGCTTCACCGGCACCTTCCCGCACCGCCTGGCGTTCAAGCATGCGCATTCACAGCAGAACCCCGAGGCAAGCTGGGGCAAGAACACGTTGCAGGCGATTCAGTTCACGTTGTGGGCGATCAATGACAAATTCGGCACGGGCAGTGCCGACGGTACGCGCCAGGCGACGTTTACGCCGGCGAACGTGCTGGTAATTGCATCGGCCATTTCCAACGGAGGCGGAGCCGCGATCGCCGCGGCGGAGCAGGACACAGGTAGGCTGATCGATGGCGTGGCGGTTGGTGAGCCGAACGTAAACATTCCCCCGGCCAGCGGCATTGTTGTCCAGCGTGGGGGGGTGCCGGTGGCGGCATCCGGCAAGCATCTGTACGACTACACGACGATCGCGAATGTCTACCAGCTTTGCGCAAGCCAGGATGCCTCGCTCCAGAATGCGCCCTATGCCGCTGTTCCGGGGCAGGCCGCGGTGAATCGATGTGCGTCTCTGGCCAGCAAGAACAAGGTGACGGGCGCAGTGCTGGCCGACCGGGCCTCCGCGGCGTTGCTTGCCATGCACAACGCCGGTTGGGAGTCGGAGTCTGACGACCTTTCGGCGTCGCTTTCCGCGCTTGAAGTCAGTAGCTCGATTTCCGTGACCTACGCCAATGCGTACTCGCGCGCCGCTGTGACCGACAGGCTGTGCAACTACAGCTTCGCGTCTCCGGGCACAGGCACGAATGTCCCGGCACCCATGCCGGCAAACTCTCTGGCTGGTCTTTTCTCCACCGGCAACGGCGTTCCTCCGACCACGTCCGTGACACTGATGAACGATGCCAATCCGAGCGGTCCGCTCAAGGATTTTGCTTCGACATCGCCGTCGACGAACGCGGCCGATGCCAACGTTGATGGTGCGCTCTGCCTGCGAGCGCTGTTTGAAAACAGCAATCAGGCGTTGATGACGGGCATTGGCGAAACTTACCGTACGGGCAACCTGGGTGGGAAGCCGGCGATGATCGTTCACGGGCGTAGCGATGGCCTGTTGCCGGTGAACCACACGTCCCGCCCGTATCTGGGTCTCAACAGGAAGGCGGAAGGCAATGCCAGCAAGCTGTCGTATATCGAAGTGACCAATGGCCAGCACTTTGACGGATTCATCGATGTGGTACCAGGCTATGCCGCGCGCTATGTCCCGATGCATGTGTATCTGAACAGGGCTCTCGACGCCGTGTACGCCAACTTGCGCAACAGCACACCACTGCCTCCGTCACAAGTGGTCCGAACCACGCCGCGAGGCGGCAGCAATACCGCGCTGCTGGGTCCGCAGATCCTGCCGTCGAACTTGCCGCCGATCGCGGGCACGCCGGCGCCAGGCGACGTTATTGCCGTCACGGGAAATTCCGTAAACGTTCCGAACTAGGCCAGCGCCTGGTCGCCATGAGCTACCGCGGGTGCATGGCGAACACATGGTGGGTTCATGGTGGTCTCGAGCATTAAACATGAACCCACCGCATTTGTTTGTCGCGGTGCCATATGACGGTGGTGGAGAGCAAGGCCATCGGCTGCAAAGTTCCGGGGCCACCACCACACGATGTGGAAAATCAAATCCTAACAAGAGCAAGGAGACATCATGATGAACCATCGGTGGCGATACATTGCGACCATATTGGTGTTTTTCGCGTCGCTTTCCGCGGCGTTTTCACTGCATGCGGCGACGGCCGGTCCCGGGGCGTGGAGCAGTCAGCAGACCTGGGCCTCGGATTCGGTCAACGGCGGCAACCTTACGGGTTATTTTTACTGGCCGTCGACGCAGCCAACGACGCCCAACGGCAAGCGGGCCCTCGTCCTGGTCCTGCACGGATGTCTTCAGACCGCCTCCGGTGACGTGGTGGACAACTCCAGCGGTGGCGGGTTCAACTGGAAAACGGTTGCCGACCAGTATGGCGCGGTCATTCTCGCGCCCAACGCCACCGGGAATGTCTACAGCAATCATTGCTGGGATTATGCAAATACATCGCCGAGCCGTACCACTGGCCACGTCGGCATCCTGATGGATCTGATCAACCGGTTTGTTTCCAATGCGCAGTATGCGATCGATCCCAACCAGGTGTATGTGACCGGCCTGTCCTCCGGCGGCGGCATGACCATGGTGCTGGGTTGTATTGCGCCGGATGTTTTCGCCGGCATCGGCATCAACGCGGGCCCTCCTCCGGGCACAACGACCTCGCAGATCGGGTACGTGCCCTCCGGCTATACCGCGACAACAGCGGCCAACAATTGCAAGCAATGGGCGGGCTCCAATGCGAGCAAGTTTTCCAGTCAGATTGCAGGCGCCGTTTGGGGCACGTCTGACTACACCGTCGCGCAGGCATATGGTCCTATGGATACTGCGGCCTTTCGGTTGATTTACGGCGGCAGCTTTACGCAGGGGGCGACGGCCTCGATTTCTGGTGGAGGCACAAATACCCCCTATACCGACAGCAATGGAAAGTTGCGTACCCACGAAATCTCGGTATCTGGCATGGCGCACGCCTGGCCCGCTGGAACTGGCGGCAACAATACCAACTATGTTGACGCAACCCATATCAACTACCCAGTCTTCGTCATGGACTTCTGGGTCAAGAACAACCTGCGTGCAGGGAGCAGCGCGGGGCAGGCGGGCACGGCGCCGACAGGGCTGACGGTCTCCGGTACGACGGCAACTTCGGTATCGCTGTCGTGGAACGCAGTGACGAACGCCAACAGCTACAACATCTATCGAAATGGCACCAACGTAGGTTCCAGTACCTCGACCGGATACACCGATTCGGGCCTGATTGCCGGCACGACGTACAGCTACACCGTGACGGCAGTTGATGCAACGGCGGGGGAAAGCCAGCAGTCCCCAGCCGTGTCGGCAACGACGAAGAGCAGTTTCTCGTGTACCGCTACCACCGCCAGCAACTACGCGCATGTGCAAGCCGGTCGCGCGCATGATTCCGGGGGGACTGCCTACGCAAATGGTTCCAACCAGAACATGGGTCTGGACAATCTCTTTTATACCAACACGCTGGCGCAAACTGCCGCCGGATACTATGTCATTGGCAATTGCCCCTAACAGGCACCCCTTTCAAGGTGACGAGAAATAGGGCACCCTCCGTGTTCTCGAACGAAAGCCGGAGTGAGTAGCGTGGTACTGGATGCAGTGGTGGAACGCTTTATCGAACACAGCCCGATCAGTGTGATGGCGCGTCTGGGCTTGCAACGCGCCCTCGATGCGGCCTGGATCGACGAGTTGTTCGAGCAGGAGCGTGAAACGCAGTACACGCGGGAGCTATTGTTCTCGACGACGGTTGAGATCATGTCGCTGGTTGCCGTTGGCCTGCGCCC